>JACOSH010000051.1 GCA_016178945.1 Acidobacteriota bacterium | reverse complement strand
GTCGTAGACATACAGCAGTTTCGATTTCACTCCGGCGGCCCGGAGAAACTCCACCTGTTTGGTCTCGCGGTCGTGCAGCGTGGCCGCGCGGGGCAGCGTGTAGAGATGGTATTCGTCGAAGGTCTTCTCGGTGACTGGGGGGACGCCGCCTGGGACGCCGCCGATCACCCCGCCCACCGCGCCTCCCGCCCGAAAGCGGTCCGCATAGCGCGGCTGGAGCTTGCTCACGTCCCCGGCCATCAGCTTGATGCGCGTGTTCTCGAAGGTCTTCCCGCTCTGGTTCTCGATGGTCACCCACCCGATCACTTCCAGCGCATCGCCCGTGCCCGGCGAAATGAGGTTGTAATCCGACTCCCAGTTCATGCCGCCGGTGATATAGCACAGCTCGGCGTCGAGCTTGGCGGCCGCGGCGCTCTGGATGATCCAGTCCATGACCGGCTGTACGATGGTGTCGTCGCCCAGGGCCGGAAACAGCGGCATCCCCGGAAGTTGGAAGCGCAGCTTGCCTTCGACCTCGATGATGGGCTGTCCGGGCGGCATCCCCGGCCCCTGAAACTGCGGCGTCTGCCCCCTGCGCGCGGCATACCCGCTGCGAACGATCTTCCCAGCCACGATTTGCGTCTGTCCCGCGTTCTGCACCAGGAAATCGAGGGTCTTGCCTTCGTAAAGCGAGAGCAGCAGCTCCGAGGAGACCGGGTCGGCTCGGTAATTCTGCTCCAGGATCTGGAGCGCGACCCGGCCCGAGGGATCGCGCAGGATCACCGACTCCGGTTCCACATAGGCGGTGGCCCCGGCGAACCGCACCGAGTTGGGACCGGCCCGCAGCACAAGCGGGATAGTCTCGCGCACCACCGCGAAATTCTGATTGTAGATGGTCAGCGCCGGCTCAGCGGCAAGGGCGAGGGAAGTGGATAGCAGAAGAGTCCCGAAGTTATGCATGGCCTATTCGACGCCCCGGCGCCGGACTCGGTTCCCGAGCGGAGATCCCGGTACGGTCAAGGACCTAATCGCGCCCGGCGGCGAAACGCAGCTCGGCCTCCGCGGTCTTGGCCTGAAAAACGGCTGCCGCTTGCGTGGCTTCGGCCTCCGCCAGGGCGGCTTCGGCTTGGCTCAACTCGACCATGCTTCCCAGGCGCTCACGGTACCGGGCGCGGGCCAAACGCGCGGCGCTGCGGGCGTAGTCGGCCTGCTGTTGCCGAGTGGGAATGGACGCCTGAGCGTTCTGGAGGCGGAAGTAGGCGGTGCGCGTTTCGAGCGCTACCTGCTGGCTGAGGTCATCCAGGCGGCTCTCCAGCCGGCGCAGGCGCGCTTCGGCTTCTTCGAGCTGGCCTTCCAGGTTGCCTCCAGTGAAAAGCGGCAAGATCAGGCCCGCGCCTCCGGCCAGCAGTTGCCGCGCCAGCACGTTTGTGAAGCGGGCGTATCCACTGCTGAAAACGAAAGACAAGAACGGCTTGCGCTGGCTGCGCGCCAGGGCCACCGCCTCCAGAGCGGCCTCGTGTTCGGCCCGCAGGGACTGGAGCGCGGGCCGCATCTTATTCGTATCTTCAATCAGCTTCGGAAGCGGGTCAGGCTGCTGTAGGGAGAGGTCGGGCGTTTGGAGCTCATAATTGGCTTCCTGCGAAGCGCCTAAGGCTCGCCCCAATTCGGCGACGGCCTCCCGAACGGCATTCGCGGCTTCCAATGCTCCCAGTTGCGCCTTGGCAAGATGGGCGCGGGCCAGATCGAGATCCACACGGGATCGGATCTGCCCCTCGTAAAACGCTTGGGCCTGGCGCACCGTCTGCTCCCGGCTGCGCACGATCTCCGCCGCAACTTCCCGCAGCCGGCGCGCGCGCAACAGGCCGTAGAAAGCACGCTCGACGCTCAAGCTCACGGAGGCTTCCGCGGCCCTTACATCGGCTTCCGCGACTTCCCGCCGTCGCCGTTCCAGCCTCACCGAGTGCCTGGTGCGGCCAAAATCGGAGGCGCGGTAGGAGGCGTTCAAGGAATCGGCGAAGTTCCGGTAGAACGGAGAATTCGGGAGGCCGATCAATCCCAAGCCATTCGTCGCTCCCGACAGCCCCGCTTTGCCAATGCCGTTGAAACCGAGTTGGGGGAAGAAATTGCTCCGGGCCTGTTTGATTCTGGCATCCGCCTCCTCGACAGCTTGCCGGACAGCGGCCAGGGAGGGGTTCTGACGCAGCGCCATGGCGACTGCTTCTTGCAGCGTCAGATGGAGCGTGTCTTGCGCCCACAACGGGAGAGCGACCCAGAGAACGATCCGGAGCCTCATGGGTTGATCCTCACTTCGGCCCCGTCGGTTAGAATACCGGAGGAGGCGCTGACGATCTGCTCGCCGCCCCGCAAACCATTGAGGATTTGAATCCAGTCCGGAGATTCCAGACCGGTCTTGACGGCCCGCTGTTTCACTTTGCCGCCTTCAACGACGAAGATGGCGCGATTGGGCCCCTGGACGCGAACGGCCGATACCGGCACGGTCAGGGCGCCTTCGAACCGCTGAAGATCGAGCTCGACCTTGGCCATCATCCCGGGCCTCAGACGATGATTCGGGTTTGGGATATCGTCTTCGACCCGCAGAGTCCGGCTCCCGCTGTCGAGTACCGCGCCCATGCGCGCTACCCGGGCCGGCCACGATTCGCCGGGATAGGCAGGGACCCGGACCCGGGCGCCGGCACCCACGCGAACCAGCGGAGCCTTGGGTTCGGGCACGTCCAGTAGCACCCGAACCCGATCGAGACGCGCGATAGACACGACGGGCGCCGCTTGCGTGCGAGAGGACAAGGCCGCCTGGACCAATGCGCCGGGATCGAGGAAGCGCTCCGCGATCGCGCCGGTGATGGGAGCCACGATGCGCGCGTACTCCGCCAAAGCAAGCAGCGTGGCCAGTTCCGCCTTGGCTGTTGCTACTGCCGCCTCAGACACCTTGATCTGGGCCTCGGCTGTTTTCAGCTTGCCACGCGCGACGCCGAAAGCGCCGCGGGCCTGGTCCACGTCCTGCTCCGGCAACAGGTCGGGATCCTTTTCGTGAATGGCTTGCAGCCGGCGGTAGTTGATTTGTTGAAACTCCAGCTCCGCCCGGCTCTGTTCGGCCGCAGCCTTGGCCTGCTCCAGGGCCGCTTCCGCCTTCTGAAGCGCCGCCCGCTTTTCGTCGAGAGCGGTGACCATCTCGGGGATATCGATCTCCGCCAGCGCGTCCCCCTTTTGAACCCAATCTCCGATATCCACCTTGATCCATTTCAGGTAGCCGGAGGTCTTGGCGTAGACCGTTACCTGCTCGTAGGGCGTAATGGAACCGGCGAGCTCCAACCGGTCCGTGACGGTGCGGCGCTGAGGCTGCGTCACGGAAACGACGATCCGGTCGGGAGAGACCGGCGCAGCGGATGGCTGGCTCCTGCCGGAGGAACAAGCCACGTTACCCAGCCAGACTGCGGCGGCCGCGCCCAGAAGGATTGTTTTCACTTTTTGAACTCCACGTAGAGCAACGGCGCCACGAACAGGGTAAGCAGCGTGGAAGAGGCCAGACCGCCGATCACGGCGCGCGCCAGCGGCATGCTGGGCTCGCCCGGGTTCCAGGCCAGCGGCGCCAGCGCCAGCAGCGCGGCGCCGGCGGTCATCAGAATCGGCCGGAGCCGGATCCGCGCCGCCTCGATCACAGCCTCCCGCGCGGCGAGACCCCGGCCCCGCAGGCGGTTGGCGAACTCCACCAGCAGCGTGCTGTTGGACTGGGCGATGCCGATCATGAAGATCGTCCCCATGAACGACTGAATGTTGAGAGTCGTTCCCGTGCCGAAGAGAATCCACAGCACTCCGATGAGCCCCAGCGGGACCGCTAGCATCACGATCAGGGGGTCGAGGTAACTGCGAAACAGCACGACCATGACGAAGTAGATCAACACAACTGCCAGGGCAAAACCGAACGCCAGGCCGCCGAAGGATTCCCGCATCGAGGCCACTTCGCCCCGCATCCGCACAAAGTACCCTTCCGGCCACTTCTTGCCGGCCAGCTTCTTTTCGATCTCCTTAGCGACGGATCCGATGTCGCGCCCCTCGACGTTGGCGTAGACGTCGATCACACGGGTGATGTTCCGGTGGTTGATCTCCGCCGGCGCAAAGGCCCTTTCGACGGTGGCGATGTTCCGAATGGACACTGGGGGCCGGTTGCCGTTACCGTGGCCCGGCAGCGAGGCGGGACGGAACATCTTCTCCGTCGCGGCGCCCGCCAGCTTCTGCCAGGCGCCCGTAACCGGAACATCGAGAATCGTGTCGATGGAATCGATCGCCCCCTCGCGGTATTGCGCGCCCACGAAGTAGTGGTTCCCGTTGCCTTCATCGATCCAAAACGCCGGGAGGAAGCTCACGCTGGAGTTCAGTCCAGTCACGATGTTCTTCACTGCTTCCTCCGCGTTCACCCCCACCATGGCCGCCTTAGAGCGGTCGATGCTCAGGTTCAGTTGCGGATAGTCGAGCTTCTGTTTGATGCGCACGCCGGCCGTACCGGGGACGGCTCTTACGATGTCCTGGATCTCGCTCGCGATCTCACGCGCCGCTTCGAGCCGGTTGCCTTCCACCTGAATGTCGATCGGGGCGGGAAGGCCGAAGTTCAGAGCCGAGCTGATCAGCCCGCCGGTCTCCAGCGAGAACTCCAGGAACGGAAACTTCTGGGTGAGAATTCCGCGCAGCCGGCGAGCGTATTCGAAGGACGGCAGGGCATGGTTCTCGCGAAGCTGCACCAACAGGTAGGAGTCCATGGGCCCGGCGTTGGGGGTGTACGCGGCCGGCCAGTCATAAAGGACGCCCGTGTTGGAGATGAGCATCTGAAGATCGGAAGACGGAATCGCGTCCCGGATCGCCCGCTCCACCTCGAAGACCTGCCGCTCGGTCTTCTCGATTCGGGTGCCGGAGGCAGCCCGCATCTGGATGTTGAACTGCCCGGAATCCACTTGTGGAAACAGCTCCGTGCCGATCCGCGGATAAACAAGAACCGAGCCGCTCAACAGCAGCACCACACCGGCGAGCGACGCTGCCTTGTTGTCCAGAACCCACCGCAGCGCGCCGGCGTAAGCATCCCTGACCCGCTCGAAGGCGCGCTCGAAGCCGGTGAACCATCCCGCGGAGGCTTCGCCCGTGTTGCGTAGGAACCGGGCGCAGTATGCCGGCACAACCGTCAGCGCCACCCCATACGACGCCAGCATCGCAAAGGTTACACTCAATGCCAGTGGTGTGAACAGGAACTTCCCGATGCCGGTCAGAAATACAACCGGGGCGAAGACCACCACCGTCACGACCGTGGCCACCAGGATCGGCATGCGGACCTCTTCGGCCGCCTCGAGCGCGGCGATGCCGGGCAGTTTGCCCATCCCGAGGTGGCGATGCGTGTTTTCGAGCACCACGATCGAGTCGTCCACCAGCCGCCCCACGGCCAAGGCCAGGCCGCCCAGCGTCATCGCGTTCAGGCTGTTGCCCGTGAAGTAGAGACCGACGATCGCCGCCATTACGGATAGCGGAATGGAGAGCAGGATCACGGCGGTGGAACGAAAACTGCCGATGAACACCAGAATCATCAATCCGGCCAGCAGGGCGCCGAACAGCCCCTCCTGCTGCAAATTGCGGATCGCCTTGCGGACGTAGACCGACTGGTCGAAGACCAGGTCGAGGTTGATTCCCTTCGGAAGCCGGGCCAGGATATCCCCGATCGCCTGCCGGACTCCTTCGACCACGCCCACGGTGTTGGCGCCCGGCTGCCGGTAAATCGGGATGTACACCTGCCGCCTGCCATCGACGTGCACGACGTTGGTCTGGATCTGGTGTGAGTCCTCGACCTTGCCAACGTCGCCGATAGAGACGAGTGTCCCCCGTTCGTCGAGCTTTATCGGGAACTGGTTCATCTGCTCAACGCGGGGCGCCATGCCGTTGGCATTGATCTGGTAATCGAAGTCGCCGATCTTGGCGTTGCCGGTCGGGATCATCGTGTTGAACGCCCGGAGCGACTGCACGACGTCCATCGGAGAGAGGTTGCGGCTCTCCAGCTTGTCGCGGTCCACGTAGGCCAGGACCCTCCGGATTCGCCCGCCGTAGACCGCCGGAGCAACGACTCCCGTAATGCCTTGCAGCCTGTTCCGGAGATCGAAATACGCCACGTCGTAAAGCTTGGTTTCGTCGAACGTCGGGCTGCTGACGCTGAGCAGAACCAGCGGTACGCTGGCCGTCGGATCGAACGGCATGACCATCGGCGGGATGGTGCCGGGCGGCAGGTAGTAGAGATCCGAGATGGCCAGCGAAGAAACCTGGGACATCGCCGTGTTGGGATCGATGTCCGGCCGGAAGTAGTCTCGCACCACGCTCACTCCGGTCATCGACCGCGACTCTTGCAGCGCGACCCCGTTGGCCTGTCCGGTCCAGCGCTCCAGGCGGCTGGTAATGTCCTTCTCCATGATCTCGGCCGGCATCCCTGGGTAGAGCGTCAGGATCTGCACCGCGGGAGTCTGGAAGGCCGGGAGGATGTCGGTCGGGATGCGCCCGGCGGCGACGAAGCCCAGGACGAACACCGTCAGCGCGGCCACGACCACGGCATAGGGATTGGAGAGAGAGGCCCGAACCATTGTGAGTATCCTTCGTCAGTATCCTTGCGCCTCGGCTCGCGCGGCCGACGCCAGCCGGAGCAGTTCACTCTCCCGCAGGTCGGAAATCAGGGCATACACAACGCCCCGCTGCTCGAAGGCCGCCACGCTGTAACCCTTGAAGGAAGCGCGCCAGACGGCCGCGCCGTCCACTTCCCAGCGGTCCAGTGCGGCCAGGCTCAAGTCCCGGCGGTTGATCTGGAACAACGAGACCGGGCGCCCCTGCTGGCGATAGAAGACCAGCGCGGCCTTCTTGCCGCGCAAAAAGCACAGGCGGCTGCCCAGGATTTCGGCTGTCCCAAGAGCCGCAACGCGAACTCCGAAGTCGGTCTTGTCCCGGAACCAGGACTCGATCTCGGCGCGGTCCGACGAACGTAATTGCGAGTCGGCGCTCAGGTACTTGATATGGTCTTCACAGAGGGCCAGGAAGAAGAGCTGCGACGGGATGCGGCGTGCGAACCACAGGGCCGGCAAGCAGACCACAATCAGCGCTGCCGCCGCGATCCAGCCGAGCCGCCGCGGCCCCTCTATCCGCTGATGGGACTCAATCTCTCCCGCGATGCGTTCCCGAAGCTGGTCCGGCGCGGGCTCGGCCCCCGCCTTCGCCCGCAGCAGCCGCGACCACTCCGCCTGGCTCTCGAAGTAGCGCCTACAATCGGGGCACTGCCGTACGTGGTCCAGAGCCTTTCCGGTTTCCACACTCAAGACACACCGATCGGGGGATGGGTAGATGGCCTTTCGCGCCGCGGAGCAATTCATGGCTGCCCTCCGAGTTCCGAGGACCGCGAGCCGTACGCTCGCAGCAGCCCCTTCAGCGCCTGGTGAGCGCGCGCCAGCCGGGAAGCCACGGTGCCCGGCGGCGCTTGCAGCATCCGCGCGGCCTCCGCGATCGTGAATTCCTCCAGATCCACCAGAAGGACCACCGCCCGCTGCGGCGGCGAAAGGCGGCCCAGCGCGTCGCGGACGTCCTGCACGGCAGCCTGCGAGAGACTCTCCAAATCCGGCCCCGCCGGCGCCGATTCTATCTGCTGATCGCTTTCCTCCCATCGCCGTCTGCGCCGCACATGATCGCGGATCGCATGCACCAAAATAGTGAACAGCCAGGCCCGCAGGTTCCGCTGATCCCTCAAAGAAGCAGCCGCCCGCAAGGCCTTGTGGGCCGTCTCCTGCACCAGATCCTCGGCGGCATCCGCCCGGCCGGTCAGCCGATACGCCGTCGAATAGAGGCCATCCAGATTTTCCAGCAGCATGCGCCCGACGGCGTGCTCGGGGCTTTCCCGGCTCTCACCGGCGGGCGGTCGCGGCTGAAACGGCAGAAGTTTCACGCGGGCTCAGTGTCTCATAGGGTATAACGCGGCGCAGCGGTATTCTTATCCCGAATTGTTCCCCGCGCCGCTTGCTATCCTATGACACACACCCTTCGCGGGAGATGGATCCACATGCGTTGGCCTGGTCTACTGGCGGTCTTCCTCGTATGGATAGGGACGCCGGCTTGTTCTCGGCGTCCGCCTCAGTATCCCGCGCCCCAGACCGAGCTCGAAAGCGAGGACCGCCCGGAGTGGTTCTACGAGCAGCGCGCCTATCCCTACGGCTCGATCCCGCCCGATGCCCGCCTGCGCTCCCTCGAGCAGCTCGAACGCATGCGCTCCGGCTCGCTGCCGGCCAAGGAGCCGCACCGCGGACGCGGCGCCCTCAGCGCCACTCAATGGACTCTGATCGGCCCGCAACCGCTCGAGCACATCAACGTTTTCGGCTCCCCCACCTCCGCCGGGCGCATCGATGCCCTAGCCGCGGACCCCGCCGATCCCAAGGTCATCTACGCCGGCTCGGCCGGAGGCGGCGTCTGGAAGACTACCGACGGCGGCATAACCTGGGCGCCGATGACCGATTCGCAGCCCGCTCAGGACATCGGCGCCCTGGTGATGGACCCGTCGAATCCGAGGGTGGTTTACGCGGGAACCGGCAACTACTACCACTCGGCCGGGATTCTCAAGTCGACCGACGGCGGCCTCACGTGGACTTATCGCTTGTTTCCAACCGCGGACGTGGTGTCGAAACGAGGCACTCGCGTCACCGCCCTGGCCGTGCACCCCAGCAACGGGCAGGTGCTGCTCGCCGGCATCGACACCTACTTCAACACCAGGAATTCGGGCATCTTCCGCTCCGAGGACGGAGGCCTGACCTGGGTGCTCGTTCTCGGCGCGGGCCGCCCCGCCACCTCCATTCTGTTCGATCCGGTGAACCCCGCCCTGGTCTACGCCGCCCTCGGCGGCAACGGCGTGTACAAGTCCGTCGACGGGGGCGTCCGCTACACGCAAAGCAATGGAACCGGCCCCGGCGTGTTGCAGGGAGAGGTCCGGCGCCTGGCGATCGCCAAATCCCAGCCCGCGGTGCTCTACGCCAGCGTCCACGACCCGGCCGGCAAGAACGATCCCATCTACCGCACCTCCGACGGCGCACAGACCTGGCAGAGGCTTACGGACTGCACCGCGCAGTGCTCCTGGATCGACACCCTCGCGGTTCATCCCTTCTACCCGGATACCGTCTTCGCGGGCGGCGTCTGGATGCGGCGCTCGACCGACGGCGGCAAGACCTGGACGGACGTGTCCAAGGGCCCCAATGGCGTGATCATCCACGTCGATCATCACGCCATCGCCTTCGCGGCCGGCGGCGGCATGCTGTACGCGGGCTGCGATGGCGGCGTGTGGAGCTCCTTCGATTTTGGCGGGCCCTCGATGAACTGGACCGCCCGCAACGACACTCTCGCCATCACCGAATTCTATCCGGGCCTATCCATCCACCCCACCGATCCGAATTTCGGCCTGGGAGGAAGCCAGGACAACAGCGTGATCTACTACACCGGCAGCCTGAAGTGGCGGGCGCTCTGGACCGGCGATCTGATGTGGACCGCCTTCGACCAGGACAACCCGATGACCGCGTACTTCGTGCTCTATCCGAACAAGGACATGGTCTTCAAGACGACCGACGGATTCCGCAGCTTTCGCCCGGTCTCGAACGGAATGGACACGGCGCGGGCGCCCTGGATCTCTCCCCTCGCCATGGATCCCGCCAATTCGCAGCGCCTTTACTTCGGGACCTACCAGATCTTTCAGACGCTCGACGCCGCCGCGAACTGGAAGTCCATTTCTCCGGATCTCACCGGCGGCAACGGGGCCGTCACGGCCATCGCCGTCTCCGGGTCCGATCCCGGCACGCTGTACGCCGCCTCCATCAAGTATGGCGGACGCAGCTCGGTATACGTCACCCGGACCGCGCTGGCGGGCGGCGCGCCGGATTGGCAGCCTCGCAGCGCCGGCCTGCCGCCGCGCCAGGTCACCAGAATTCAGGTCGACCCGGCGAATCCGTTGACGGCCTACGCCACGGTCTCGGGGTACGGGCCGCCGGCGGACAGGGGCCACGTGTTCAAGACCACCGACGGCGGTGTTTCCTGGTTCGACTTGAGCGGGAATCTTCCGGATACACCGGCCAATGACCTGGAGCTGGATCCGGACTTGCCCCGCACATTTTACGTTGCCACCGACATCGGCGTTTTCCGCACCATTGACGGCGGCATTAGCTACTCTCCCCTGGGCGCCGGGATGCCGCCCGTGCCGGTGACCGGGATTCGTCTTCACCGCCCGTCGCGCATCCTCCGCGCCAGCACTTATGGCCGCAGCATGTGGGATCTGAAGACGCCCACGGGAGTCCCCAACCCGCTCCCCGATCTGACAGCCCTGTCGATAACCGAGGTACTGCTCGACAGCCCGGGGTTCACGCTGCTGGTAAACGGCCGGAACTTCCTGTTCGACTCGGTGGTGCGCATCAACGGCGTGGACCGTCCGACCCGGTACATCAACGGCGGCCAGCTCTCGGTGGCGATCGCCGCCGGCGAACTCGCGCAGGTCCGGACCCTCACGGTGTCCGTGTTCAATCCTGGACCAGGCGGAGGAACATCCACTGGATTAGCGCTCGCGGTGAAACGCCCCATTCCCGTGCTGGCGTCTCCGGGCCCGCTCAACGCGGCGAGCCTGCTCAGCGGACCGGTGGCGCCCGACGAGCTGATCCGCATCGCCGGCGACAACCTCGTGGACGCCAAGGTGACCGTCACCGACAGCAGCGGTGCGCAGCTCCCCGCGCTTGTGGTGTCGGCGGCGGCGCGCCTGATCCAATGCGTGCTGCCCTCCGGCCTGACGCCGGGCGCCGGAACTCTGACCGTCTCGACGGGCGCGTCACAGGACGCCGTCTGGCAGGTCCAGATCGAGCCGGTGGCTCCGGGAGTGTTTAGCGCCGACCAGACCGGACGAGGCGCCGCCGCCGGCACGATCACCTGGACGCGGGCCGATGGCTCGACCGCGACGCAGCCGGCTTCAGCGCCCATCAACCCGGGGGCCGAGGGCGACGAAGCCTCCCTTCAGATCGGCGGAACCGGCTTCCGTAACCGCGCCGCGGGCGGCGCCGTGGGCTTGCGGATCGGCGGCGTCGACGCCGATTTCGTCGACGCCAGCCCGTCGGCCGGCTCTCCCGGTGTCGATGTCCTGACCTTCCATCTGCCGGGCGCCCTGATGAAGCGCGGAGTCCTCGACGCAGTGGCCATCGTCGACGGACGCGCCGCCAATCCCGTGACGCTGAACTTCGCGGGCGCGCCGGCGGTCCAACTGAAGGGACCGCGCGGCATCGCCGCCGGTATGGGGAATGTGTACGTCGCCGACTCCGACAATCGCGTTGTCCGCAAGATCGCGGCGACGGGCGAAGCGGCTGTGCTGGTGGACGAGACGGCCGTCCAGCTTCCCACCGGCGTCGCGGTGGATGCCTCGGGCAACCTGTACGTCGCCAACTTCCGGGCCGGCAGCATCCTCCTGCTGGCGCCCGACGGCACGGTCGGCACGGTCGCCGCGGGGCTTGCCGGCCCGTACGGGGTGTCCGTGGACCCGGGCGGCAGTGTGTACGTAGCGTGCATCGGCAGCCAGAGCGTGGTCAAGATCGGCGCGGATGGCACGGTCCAAACTGTGGCGGGAAGCGGGCAAGCCGGCTCCGGCGGGGACGGTGGACCGGCCACCGCCGCCCAGCTCGACCGGCCCAACGCCGTCGCGTTCGACAGCAAGGGCAACCTCTACATTTCCACCGACGGCGACCGGCTGATTCGCAAAGTGAGCGCCGATGACAGCACGATCAGCACGCTCACCGGCGTCACCTTCGGCTTGCCAATCGGCATCACCGTGGACGCCGCCGACAACCTGATCGTTCCCGACAGCGTCAACGGTCGCGTGGTCCGGATCACTCCGGGCGGTGTGGTGACCACGCTGGCCAGCCAGCTTGCGGGCCCCCTCGCCGCGGCCTTTGATTCGTTCGGCTACCTGTACGTAATTGAGGTCTCGGCGAACCGCATCCGGCGGATCAATCCCTCCGGCGCGGCGGCAATCTGGCCTTCCCCTTGAGAGCGATCTACTGGACGACTCGCATCCTCCCGCGCGGCCAGTAGAAGCGCGCGCGGCAGCCGCGGCAGCGGTACGGCGTCAGCGAGAAGAATTCCAGCAGCAGGTCAAGAAATCCCGCCCGCATCGAGGGCCGGATCTTGTGCTCCCCGCAATAGGGACAACTGGCGTGGCTCATCATGGCAAGCCCGCCTTCGCCCAGGAGAGCCTGCGCCGCCCGGCGATGAACAGCAGCAGGCCCGCTCCGGCCAGGATCAGGCTCGCCACCTCCGGCGCCTGCGCCGCCTGTTGGGTCTTGTCGCCGTAAGCGAAATTGTCCAGGATGATCTTGTTGAACCCGGCGTTGTTCTGGACGTAGAAGATCATCTGGTTGAAGGCCGTGTCCGAGGTGACCCCGAAGAACGCCATCTGGCTGTAGCTGTTGAGCGTGGGAACCGTGGTCAACGTGTCTCCCGTCGACAAAACTACCTGGAAGGTGTCGACACCCAGGTTCTGGTAGGCGATGTCCACGCCCGCCGATGTCACGTTGGCCGGGAGGTTGATCTCAATGCGGGAAAAGCTGGTGGACCGGAACGGCCCTTGCAGGTAGGGATTTCCCACAAATGGCTCGCCGTTGGTCACCACCAGATCGAAATTGCTGAACTGGCCGCCGATCCCGACGAAGTTGACGGCGCCGATGGTCAGGCCGCTGCCGTTGCTGTAGCCGCCGGAGCTGCTGTTGAAGTCGATCAACGTCAGGCCCGACGACGCGTTGATCCAGGTGGTGCGGTCGTTATACTGGAGGACCGCCGCGCCCGCCGGCATGACAGCCAGAACGAGCAGCGACAAGAGGAGCGAGAGAGTCGTTCGAAGGGACATGGAGTGTGTGGCCTCTTTCTGGCGGACGAAACATCACCGCCCCCCGGGGGACGGTAGGCACGCGCCCTCCAAGGGAAATAGGTGCAAGAATCCTCTGGAATATTATTAGTGGCCGCGGGGCGGCAATTCTCTCAGAAAAAAATGAGGGCATGGCAGAGTGTGCGTCCCAGTACGCGCGAAACGGGACATCCACCCAGCCGCGCTTCAGGCGCTGACCCCGGTCAAGTTGGCGCGGCAGGTCGCCAGGTTCGGGTCGTCCATACGAGGAATGCCCGCGGTCTGGGTCTATCGGGGAAGGAACGGAGCCCGGCTGATCTATGACGGTGTGACACGTGCAAGCCGTGTTGCTAGACTACTCCCAGGGACACTGATTTAGGTGGAGGTCGTTGGCGATCAGCCCGGCGATTGTGCGATGACAATGCAAGTGAGGCAGGAAATTCTTCATCTGCTCGAAGAGCTGAGCGAGTGCTGCCCCGAAGTGCGTTTCGGACAGTTGGTCGTCAATCTGTCTTACTTGGCCAAAGGCCCCACCAACGAGGCGATCTGGGACGTAGAGGACGAGGAACTGTTGGCTGCGGCGCGGCGTCACTTGGAAGAGCGCAAGAACCAAGCGGCTTCCGCGGCCTGACGCGGCGCCGGCGTTTCGCTCGGGCGTGCCTTCTGAACCGCCATCAGCCTTGCGCAGTGCGGTTGCGCGCGGCTCAGCCCCGTTGCGCTAATCTGGAGGCAATGCGGATCCTGGTGGTGGAGGACGAACAGCGCATCGCCGACTTTCTGTGCCGCGGCCTGGAGGGCGCCGGCTACGCCGTGGACCGGGCCGCCAACGGCGCCACGGCGCTGGACTTGGTGCACGCCGCCGAGTACGACCTGATCGTGCTCGACCTGATGCTGCCCGATATGGACGGCCTGAAAATCCTGGAGAAGATCCGCAATCGCACCGGCGGTCCGCCGGTTCTGATTCTCAGCGCGCGCGGCGCCGTCGATGATCGCGTCAAGGGCCTGGAGACCGGCGCCGACGACTATTTGACCAAGCCGTTCGCCTTCGTCGAGCTGCTGGCCCGGGTGCGGGCGCTGTTGCGCCGCGGCCAGCCCACTCCGGAAAAGCTTCAGGTCGGCGATCTCTCGCTCGATTGCATTCGCCGCAAGGTGACCCGCGCCGGGGTCAACATCGAGCTGGCCCCCAAGGAGTTCGGCATCCTCGAGTACCTGATGCGCAACCGCGGCCGCCCGCTCAGCCGCACCATGATCGTCGAGCACGTCTGGGACATGGATTACGACGGCCTCACCAACATCGTCGACGTCTACATCCGCCACCTGCGCAGCAAGATCGACGATCCTTTCGCGCGCAAGCTCATCCAGACCGTGCGTGGGATCGGCTACCTGATCGACGCGCCCGAGCCGGCGGCGCAGGAAGCCAAGGTGTAAGGTGCTCCGTTTTCCGCGCCGGATCGCTCGCGGCCTCCGCTTCCGCCTCACCCTCAGCTACGCGCTGTTCTTCACGCTGCTGCTGGCCGGCGTGGGCATCCTGTTCCGCGAGATCCTCTCCAAACGTCTCGACGACGGCATGCGCGAGGTGCTCGACCAGGAATGGGCGGCCATGAAGGGCTACCTCCACGTGTCCAAAGGACAGCCCGACTGGACCTGGGACACCAACGACGAGGATGAGAACGCCATCGTCAACCGCATTCGGCGTTTCTGGATGATCGCGGACGCGCAGGGGAAGAAGATCTACGCCTCGCCCAGCTATGAGGAGCTGGGCATCGACTCGCCCGAGTATGTGCGCAAAATCATCCAGCAGTCGCCGGAGCCGGGCTTTCGCATCGCCAAGGACGAGAGCGGCGTGCCGATCCAGATCCGCTCCGGCGTGGTCTACGCCGACGATCGCCTGCACGACGCCTTTTTCGTGGCCATCGGACGCTCGCGCTACCAGACCGAGCAGGCCATCCAGGAGTTCACCCGGATCTACCTGGCCCTGATGCCGGTCATGATCTTCGGCGGCTGCTTCCTGGGTTGGCTGCTGGCGGGCCGCGCGCTGACCCCGGTCCGCGAAGTCGCCAGGCACGCCGAGCGCATCACCGGCTCCAACCTCAGCCTGCGCATTCCGGGGCGCCAGGCCGGCGACGAGCTGGACTACCTGATCGACACCTTCAATCGCATGATCGAGCGGCTGGAAAGCTCTTTCCAGCAAATCCGGCAGTTCTCCACCGACGTCTCGCACGAGCTGCGCACGCCCATCACGGCGATCCGGGGCCAGTTGGAGGTGGCGCTGTTCAATGCCAAGGAGACCGAGCAATACCGGGAGGCGATCCTCAACTCGCTCCAGGACATCGAGCGGCTGTCGCAGATCGTGCGCGCGCTTCTGTTGCTGGCCCAGGCCGAGTCCGGACAAGTGGCGCTGCAGCGCAGCCGGGTCGATCTGGCCTCCTCGCTGCGCGAGATCATCGATCAGTTCCAGATCCCCGCCGAGGAGGCCCGCGTGCGATTGATCGAGGCAGTGCCGGCGGAGCTGGCCGCCGAAGTCGACCGCGTCCAGATCGAGCGCATGGTGTCGAATCTGATCTCCAACGCCGTGAAATTTACGCCGCCCGGCGGGGAGGTGCGCGTGACGCTGCGGCCGCTGGAGGGCGCCTTCGAGCTGGTAGTGGCCGACACCGGATGCGGCATCGCTCCCGAGCACCTGGCTCATATCTTCGAGCGCTTCTATCGGGTCCCCACCAGCCGGCCCTCGCCCGAGAAGGGGCTGGGGTTGGGACTGAGCTTCGTGGCCTGGATCGCCAAGGCGCATGGCGGCACGGTCCAGGTGTCGAGCGAGCTGGACAAGGGCACCCGCTTCACGGTCTCGATCCCGGCCCCCGCGCTTCCCGTGGAGGAATCCGCGCCCGCGGTTAAAGCTTCCGCCGTCCCGGTCGATACGACCGGGTAGCAGCCCTTCCGAGCCGCGAGCAAGCGGAGGCTGCTATTGGGTATCACGATGGCCGGGAAAGCGGGAGCGAGTCTGGAGCACGCGGTCGAGTCCCACCGGTTGTGGCTGGAGGGCGCGCCGGAAGGCGTTCGCGCGGATCTGAGCGGCGCGGCGCTGGCCGATCTGGACCTGGAAAACATCGACCTGCGGCGGGCGATCCTGCGCGGGGCCTCGTTGCTGGACAGCAACCTGTCCGGGGCCAGCCTGGCCGGCGCCGACCTCACCAACGCCGACCTGCGCAACGCCAGCCTGGTGCGCGCGGATCTCACCGGGGCCGAGCTGGGCGGCGCCCGCTTCGAGCATGCCTGGATGGCCGAGTGCAACCTGTCGGAGGCCAAGCTCACCGGCACGCGCCTGCACCGCGCCAACCTGCGCGAAGCTCGTTTCTTCGAAGCCGAGTTCCGCGGCTGCGATTTCTCGTCGGCACACCTGAACGGCGCCCTCTTCAACCACGCGGTCCTCTACGATTGCACCTTTCTGCAAGCCAGCCTGGAGGGGGCCCGGTTTCTCCACGCGCGCGTCCGGACCTCCCAGTTCCCCGGCGCCCGGATGGAGGAGGCCGACTTCAGCTTCGCCCTGGTCCACGACTGCGATTTTCGCGGCGCGCAGCTCGACCGGGCCAAGTTCACCCGCGCCGATCTCAGCCGCAGCTTTTTGGCGCAGGCTTCGCTCACCGGCTGCAATTTCTCCGGCGCCAATCTGACCACCGCCGACCTGACCCGCTCCGTGCTGTCCGGCTCGCGCTTCAGCGAAGCCAACCTGAGCGCCGCCAACCTGACGCACGCCGACCTGGAGGGCGCGCGCGAGATCACCGCCCAGCAATTGCTGCAGGCGCGCACCGGGCCCGAGACCACGCTGCCCAACGGCACCCGCGGTCCCTACCTGCGAGGCTGCGGCGCCGAGCGCATCCGACGCTGACTCCCCGCTCCTGTCTTCCAGTACACTGGTAGCCTGGATGTCGAAGCGCGAAGAGCAGGCCGAGCCGGTCGAATTCTGGCGCGAGCAGGCCACCGACGACCGGCGCGACCTGCGCGGGCTGATGATCCGCTACGCGCTGAGTTTCGTGCTCGTGTTCGCGTTTGTCTTTGTCGCGTTCTGGTGGAGCGGGTCGGCCATCCACTTCGGCGCCGCGCGCGTGACCGGCGACCCGGCGGCCAGCTACCTGGTCTCCGGGGCCGTCCGCGACGCCGCTACCGGCGAGCCCGTGCGCTGGGCCGAAGTGGCCGACGATCCCGGCGGGCATCCTCCCTTTTTCCGCGCTCAAGCCGACCAGTACGGCGAGTTCCGGCTGGCCACGCTTTCCCTCTCGCATGACATTCGCGTTACCGCCAACGGCTACCGGATGCTGACGCTGCGGGTCGGCCGCGAGTGGTTCGCCTGGTGGCCCACCGGGTCACAGCGCCTGGATGTCCGCCTGGTCCGCGAATAGCGGAGTAGCGTGGTGAGTGGGGGTGATGTCCTTGTAGAGCCTGGGGCCCGGCGAGGAGGTGGACGCGATCCAGGAATTCATGCATGATCTGTGTATGGCTACGAAGACGATTAGCCTGGAGTTGGACGCCGACGAGAAGCTGAAGGATGCCAAGCGAGGGACGAGGGAGTCCTTTTCAAGCGTCGTGCGGCGGGCTGAGTGGAACGATCGGCCGCCGGCGGCCGGGCGGCCGCTGGAGAATCTTCGCGAGCTGGCGAAAGATCATCCTGACGCCTTGCTTCGCGCAAAAGCCCTGCATGGTCTGGACCGGCGTACTCGGACGACGCGGCGGCGCACGAGTTGGTGAGCGCGCATGAACATGCTCCTCGACACCACCTTTCTGATCGACCTCCAGCGGGAGCTGGGCGGCGGAAAACCGCGCGGAGCGAGCCGCTATCTGAATCAGCAGTCGGCCGCGGCGCCGTGGGTTAGCCTCATCTCGTGGATGGAGTTTGCCGAAGGTTACGCTACGCAGGACGAGCAGTCCTGCCGGCTGTTTCTGTCCCAATTCGCGCTGGTGCTTTCCAACGCGGCCATTGCCTGGCGGGCGTCCCGGATCTCACGCCGGCTGCGAGAAGCCGGCGCGGTCATCGGCGATCACGATATCTGGATCGCGGCGACGGCGCTGGAACAAGGCATGCAGGTAGTGACTCGCAACCCCAAGTACCTGGCTCGCGTCGACGGACTGCGCGTGCTGACATATTAAGCGCCAATCACTCCAGCATCGCTCACCATTCACGGCATCGGCGAAGCGGAGGGCGTGAAGGCGCTATCGTGAAAGCATGGCATTCCGCATTCCTACAGCGCTTCGCGTCTTCACTCTGGTGGTGGGAGTTCCGGTGCTGGCGATCTGGTTTTCCAACTACACCCGCTCCCCTCACCGCAACCGGCCATCCGATCCGGCGGTCCTGGAAGCCGCCCCGGCCTTCGAATCTTCTTTCTGGCGGCTCTGGGGCGACGGCCAGGCGGAGCTGGCCGGCTACGACCTCACGTATCCCCGCTACGGCGCGGCCCGGCGTGGGGTGGCCGTCAGCATCTTTGTCACGGAGAGCTTCTCCAGCCGCCTGCGTGTCAAGGCCGAGCCGGGCAAGCACCCGGCCTCCGATCAGTTTCCGGTGATGAAGCTAAACCTGGTCAAGGACTATCAGACCGGCATCTACGACTACAACGAGATGACCAGCGCCTTCGTGGCGCTGGCCCCGGCCAACGGACATCCGGCCGGTTCGGCGGCCAAGGTGTCGTTTTCCAGCCAGGAGTGGTGCGGCCACGTCTACCTCCAGGCGCTGTTCGATCCGCGCACGGTGCGCACTACCAGCCACAGCTACTTCGACGGCGAAGCCGATTCGCAGATCGAGCTGGACTATCCGCCGGGCGGCATCAGCGAGGACGTCCTGATGCCGTGGGCGCGGGGAATGGCCCGGCCGGTCCTGGAGCCGGGCCAGTCGCGGGACCTGCCCGTGTTGCTGTCGCTTGAAACCCGGCGGCACGCGCACGTCGCGGCGGCCTGGAAAAAGGCCCGGCTAGAACGTTCGGCCGCGACTCGGCAGATCACCGTTCCGGCCGGCAGCTTCGACGTCGAGGTCTGGTCGGCGGAGCTCGAAGGCGGCCTCCGCAAGACCTTCTTCGTCGAAAGCGGCGGCGCCCGGCGTGTAGTGCAATGGGAGACCTCGGCCGGCGAGCGCGCCGTGCTGCTCGGCTCGGACCGCATGAAGTATTGGGAGGGGAACGCGCCGGGAGGAGAAGAGGCGCTGAAGAAGCTGGGACTGGCGCCGCGCCCGCCTCGGACCTCCTGAGCGAAATCGCCTCCACGCCGCCGCCGTCCGGATCGTCTATTCTGTGACTATGGACCGGGCCGTGCTGGGTCTCCTGCTGTGCGGCGCTCTGTTTGGCCAGGCTCGCTATGCCCGCCTGGGAGAATGGGAAGGCGCGGCTGAGGTCAAGATCCACCCGGCGGACGCCTGGACCACGGCGCTCCGCAATTCGCCGCTGATCCAGGGCGCGCACCTGGCGGCGGGCGCCGCTTCCCGCCTGGAGGCGGAGCTGGACGAGGGCAGCGTGCTGCGGCTGGCGGCCGATTCTTCCTGCGAGCTGGCCGACTACGCGCGCCTGTCGACGGGCCAGCGCATCACCCACATCGCCGTGGATCGCGGAGTCGCCTACTTCAGCGGCGAGCCGGAAAGCCGTGACGCGCTGGTGCTGTCCGCGCCGGGCCTGCAAGGCGCCCTCAAGCGCGGCAGCCGCGTCCGCGTCGAGACCGAAAACGGCGTCAGCCAGCTTGCGGTGATCGAGGGCGAAGTGCACGTCTACACTCCCTGGATCGAGATTGACATCCGGGAGGGCAAGACCTTCCGCCTGGATTCCTCGCGGCCCGACAAGTTCTCGCTGCGGGATGAGGTCGCGCCGCTGGACTCGGACACCTGGAGCCGCGAGCGCGACCAACTGCTGCCGCTGGGCTTCGGCCGGCGCGACGTGGATCTGAACGGCGACTGGATTGCCACCGCCGAGCTGGGCACGGTGTGGAAACCCAAGGCGCCGCCCGGATGGGCGCCCTTCCGCGAAGGCAAGTGGGTCTGGTACGACGGCCTGGGTTACACCTGGATTGGCGCGGAAAGCTGGGGCTGGCTGCCGTATCATTCCGGCCGCTGGCTGCTGCAACCCTCGCTGGGCTGGATCTGGATCCCGGATTCGACCGCGGTCTTCCAACCCGGCGCGGTGTACTGGATGCGCGGCGCGAATTTTGCCGCCTGGGGACCGCTGGCCCCCGGCGAGAACTGGACTGCCGCCGGGGCGCCCCAGCTCTACGCCGCGGCCCACACCACTTTCGCGGCCTTCACGCCAGGCGCGCGGGAGATAGATCCGGCCGGCTTCGCCGCCAAACCGAAAGATCCCCTGACGGCGGCGGCGTTCACCGCCAGCTTGCCCTCGCCCGCGCCGCTGCGCGAGCGCCTCGAATGGGTGCGCCAGCCGGCCCGGCCAGGCGTGATCCGGTTGTCGCCGGCGCTGGCGCCGCCGCCGGCGATCGAGACGGCGCGGCCTCGCCGGGAGCCCGAGCGGGCCAAGACGCCCGCGCCCCCTCCCCGGCAGGAGCCGCCGCAGGTGGTCGCGGCCGGGGCCGGGGCCGGAACCGCAGTCGCGAATCCGATCACCGAGTCGGTCTACTTCGTGCCCGTCTACACTGGAATCATCGTGATCAATCCCCCTGAGCGCAAGCCGCCCGCGCCCAAGGAGCGCGCCGACCGCTCCGATCCTTCCGTTCCGCGCGAGGGAGAGAACCGGCGTCGGTCGCGCTGATTCGATATCCTAAGAATCCATGGAACTGAAATCCGTCCGTCTGGAGATTCCCGATGGCGGCAACGTCATTCTGGGCCAAACCCATTTCATCAAGAGCGTCGAAGACATTTACGAAGCCATCGTCAACACCGTGCCGCAAATGAAGTTCGGCATCGCCTTCAACGAGGCGTCCGGCGCCTGTCTGACGCGCGTGGACGGCAACGACGCGGATCTGAAGGACCTGGCCGCGCGCAACGCCACGGCCATCGCGGCCGGACACATCTTCGTGGTGGCCATGCGCGACGGGTTTCCGATTAACGTGCTGGGCCGTATCAAGGAGGTCCCCGAGGTCTGCGGCATCTTCTGCGCGACGGCCAATCCCGTGGAGGTGATCGTGGCCGAGACCGGGCAGGGACGCGGGATTCTCGGCGTCGTGGACGGCTCCCCGCCCAAAGGTATGGAAGCGGAAAGTGACGCGCACTGGCGGCGCGATTTTCTTCGAAAGATCGGATACAAGCGGTGAGGATCGCCGGCCTGGCGCAACTGGAGGACGTCCTGTCCCAGCCCAGCGAAGCCGATGTGGCGGCCATGGCTGCGCTGGACGGAGATCTGCTGATCCTGGGAGTGGCCGGCAAGATGGGGCCCAGCCTGGCGCGTCGCGCGCGGCGCGCGGCGGACGCCGCCGGGAAGCCCAAACGGATCACCGGGGTTTCCCGCTTCTCCTCGCCGGAGACGCGGCAGTTTCTCGAAGAATGCGGGATTGAAACCATCGCCGCCGACATGGCCGATCCGGACTCGCTCGCCCGCCTTCCCGAGGCGGACAACGTCATTTTCATGGCGGGCCGGAAATTCGGATCGACCGGAGCCGAGCATCTCACCTGGGGGATGAACGTTTTTCTTCCGGGCCTGGTGGCTTCCCGCTATCGCCGGTCGCGGATTGTGGCGTTCTCTTCGGGCAACGTCTACCCGCTGATGCCGCTCGAGCGGGGCGGGGCCACCGAAGCCACGCCGCCCGATCCGGTAGGCGAATACGCCCAATCGGCGCTGGGCCGCGAGCGCATGTTCGAATACTTCTCCTCGCTCCACGGCACGCCGGCCGCGATCCTGCGGCTGAACTACGCCATCGATCTCCGCTACGGCGTGTTGCTGGACGTCGGGCTGAAGGTGTTCGAGCGCCGCCCAGTGAATCTGGAGATGGGCCATGCCAACGCGATCTGGCAGGGCGACGCCAACTCCGTCTGTCTGCGCGCGTTCGCCCTGTGTTCCTCGCCTCCCGCCGTGCTGAATCTCACCGGGCCGGAGACGATTTCGATCCGCTGGCTGGCGCGGCGCTTCGGCGACCGCTTCGGCGTCGATCCGGTCTACGAGGGCACGGAGTCGTCGACCGCGCTGCTCAACAACGCCTCGCGGTGTCACCGCCTGTTCGGATATCCTTCCGTCACCCTGGAACAGATGATCGAGTGGGTGGCGGACTGGATCGGCATGGGCGGAACGACGCTCAACAAGCCCACTCACTTCGAGGCCCGGGACGGAAAGTTCTGATGGGATGGCGGGAGAAACTGCGGGCCGGAGTGGCGATTCCCGCGCATCCCCTGTCGCTGACCGCGGAGAGAAAGCTGGACGAACGCCGCCAGCGCGCGCTGACGCGCTACTATCTGGCGGCGGGCGCAGGCGGCATTGCCGTCGGCGTGCACACCACCCAGTTTGAGATCCGCGGCCACGGCCTGTTTCGGCCAGTGCTGGAGCTGGCCATGGAGGAGATGCGCGGACAAGACGTGGTCAAGGTAGCCGGCGTGGTGGGCCCGGCGGCGCAGGCCGCGAGGGAAGCCGGGCTGGCGCGGGGCTGCGGATATGACGCCGCTCTGCTCAGCATGAGCGCGCAGCGGGACGCCTCGGTCCCCGAGCTGCTGGAACACGCGCGCGCGGTGGCTTCGATTATCCCGGTCTTTGGTTTCTATCTCCAGCCGGCGGTGGGCGGGCGCGCGCTGCCCTACGAATTCTGGCGCGAATTCGCGGGCATCGACAACGTGGTGGCGATCAAGATCGCGCCCTTCAACCGCTACCAGACCCTCGACGTGATTCGCGCGGTGATCGACTCCGGCCGCGCGGGCGAAATCGCGCTCTACACCGGCAACGACGACAACATCGTTCTGGATCTTCTGACTCCCTACCGCATCGGTCGGACCACCGTGCGCATCGCCGGAGGGCTGCTGGGACATTGGGCGGCGTGGACCCGGCGCGCCGTCCAGATGCTGGAGCGCGTTCACCGCGAAAGCGTCTCGCCGGAATGGCTGGCGCTGGCGGTCGAGACCACCGACGCCAACGCGGCCTTCTTCGACGCCGCCAACGGCTTCCACGGCTGCATCGCGGGCATCCACGAAGTGCTGCGCCGCCAGGGCCTGCTGGCCGGACGCTGGTGCCTGAACCCCGCCGAGGATCTGTCGCCGGGCCAGATGGAGGAGATCGACCGGGTCCACCGCGCGTACCCGCACCTCAACGACGACGACTTTGTGCGCGACCACCTGGACGAGTGGCTGAGGTAAGTTAAGGGAATGAAACTCACGGCTATCCTGACGGGCCTGGCGCTGGCCACCGCGCTTGTGGCTGTCGCGCAGCGCCGCGCCGCCCCATCCAGCCCGCCCCTGGCCAAGAACGAGGCGGAAAAGAGAATCCTCGGCGTGCTCGACGAGATCGTCAAGTCCGGGAAGACCTACCTGAGCGTTCCCCAGCAAGACGGCCGAATGCTGCGCCTGCTGACCGAGGCGGCCGGCGCCAAGAACGTCGTCGAGATCGGGACCTCCACCGGATACTCCGGCCTCTGGTTCTGCCTGGCCCTGCGCGCCACGGGCGGCAAGTTGACGACCTTCGAGATGGATCACGCCCGGGCCTCGACCGCCCGTGAGCACTTCCAGCGAGCCGGCGTGGACCAGATAGTCACCATCGTCGAGGGCAACGCGCACGAGAACATCACGCGCCTGAAGGAGCCGATCGATGTGGTCTTCATCGACGCCGACAAAGAGGGTTACCTCGACTACTACCAGAAGCTCCTGCCGCTGGTGCGTCCCGGCGGCCTGATTCTGGCCCACAACATCGACATGCCGGCCGTGGCTTCCGGATACGTCAAGACGGTGACCGCCAATCCGGACCTGGAAACGGTCTTCTACATGGAGGGCGGCGCGCTGGCCGTCACTCTGAAGAAGCGATAAGGAGGGTATGATTCATAACGACGGGGAGTTGCAAACGGCGCAGGAGCGTATTGAATATTTCCAGCGCCTGCTGGCACAGTTGCGCGTGACCGCAGCCCCTGGAGAATTCTCGCTTGTGGCTGGCGGTTATCGGGCGGAGATAGTTCGGATGCAAGACGAGGTGCTTCAGTACCTGACGCGGCACGCGAGCGAATCCGAACCGGTCGAGTCTGCTTGAGCAAAGGCGTGGTCTACAAGGCTAACCACCTAACCCTACGGCCGGCGGTTTCGCTAATCGCCTTCGCCGCACTGGCCGGCGCGCAGGTCGTTATCGACGGCGTGCCCAGCGAGCCTTTCTGGAGCCGCGCCGCGGCCGCGCGTCTGGCGCCCGTAGCGCGCGGCATTCCCGCCGGCGAAGGAGGCGAAGTGCGGAGCGCCATCGCCGCCGGCAGCCTGTACGTTGCGTTGCGCAT
>JACOSH010000050.1 GCA_016178945.1 Acidobacteriota bacterium | reverse complement strand
TGCCTATCACGAAATCGACCGGCAAGGCGCCTTCCTGCATGTGACCCGGGCTGGATGGGCGACGCCCGGCTTCCAGTCGGCCTCCGAGGTGCTGGGTCATACGATTTTCGAGTTTGTCGCGCCGGAGGAGGTGGAGCTGTCCCGGGACCGCTTTACCCGAAAGATCGCCGGGGAGATGCCTCTGGAACCGTACACGCGCACCATTTTGCGCCGGGACGGCCGCCGCCTGGTCGTCGAGATCCGCCAGAGGGCGATACCCTGCGAGGGAGGGGGGCTGGCGGGCCTCCGCAGCGTGCTGCTCGACATCACCGAGCGGCAGCGCGTTCAAGCTCTGTATGCGGCCCAAAGCCAGGTCGTGGAAATGATCGCCACCGGCGCTCCGCTGGGCGACGTGATGCAGGCGATCTGCCGGAATCTGGAGACGCAGCTTCCCGGCGCGATCAGCAGCATCCTGCTTCTGAATCCGGCCCGTTCCACGCTGCACCTGCTGGCCGGCGCCGGGCTGCCCGCCGCCTACAACGCGGCGATTGAGGGCATGGCGACCGGCCCGGAGGCCTGCTCCTGCGGGACCGCAGTGTGTCGCCGCGACGCCGTGGTGGTCGAGGACATCGCCACGGACCCACTGTGGGCCAACTTCCGCGACCTGGCGCTGCTACACGGACTGCGGGCCTGCTGGTCGAAGCCGGTCTTCTCCCGAACCGGCGAAGTACTGGGCACATTCGCCGTCTACTGGCGGGAGCCCCGGGGGCCGGCGGCACAGGAGTGGGAGATGATCGAGGTCTCCGCGCACGTGGCCAGCATCGCCATCGAGCGCCATCAAGCGGAGGAGACCCGCGAACGGCTGGCGGCGATCCTGGAGGCCACCCCCGACGCGGTCGGAATCGCCGACCGCGATTGCCGCCCGGTTTACCTCAACGCCAGCGGCCGGAAGCTGCTCAGCCTAGCGCCGGACCAGTCCCTGGACAGCATCAACTTGATCGATTTCCACCCCGGCCCGACCGGACGCCGGATCAAGGAAGAAGCGGTCCCGGCGGTCCTGCGCGATGGAGTGTGGAGCGGGGAGGGCATGGTCCTGGCCGCCGGTGGGAGGGAAACGCCCGTGGCCCAGATGCTTCTGGCCATTCCGGGGCAGAACGAAGCCAAGTATCTGGCTTGCGTGCTGCGCGACCTGACCCAGCAGAAGCGGCTCGAAGCGGAGCTGCGCCAGGCGCAGAAGATGGAGGCCGTCGGCCAGCTTGCCGGCGGCGTCGCGCATGACTTCAACAACATTCTCACGGTGGTCCTCGGTTATGCGCAGGCCCTGTTGAACGGGAACCCGCCCGGGGACCCGCAGCACGAAGCGCTCAGCGAGATCGTCAAGGCCGCCGACCGCGCGGCCTCGCTCACCCGCCAGCTCCTGGCCTTCGGCCGCCGCCAGATTCTGCGCCCGCGCGTGCTGGATCTCAACAGCGTGGTCGCCGACATGGACCGCCTGCTGCGCCGCGTGATCGGCGAGAACATCGAGCTGGTGACGGTGATGCAGCCCCACCTGGGCCGGGTCAGGGCCGACCCCGGGCAAATCGAGCAGGTCCTGATGAACCTGGCGGTCAATGCCCGTGACGCCATGCCCAAGGGAGGGAAGCTGAGCCTGGAGACCGCCCACGCGGAGCTCGGCCAGGACGCCCCTTCGCTGCTCGACTGCCCTCCCGGCCGCTACGTCCTGCTCTCCGTCAGCGACACCGGCCACGGCATGGACCAACCCACCCGCGAGCGGGCCTTCGAGCCCTTCTTCACCACCAAGGAAGTGGGCAAAGGCACCGGAATGGGGCTGGCTACGGTGTACGGCATCGTGAAGCAGAGCGGCGGCGCGATTGGGCTCGAGAGCCAACTCGGCGCGGGCGCCACGTTCCGGATCTACCTGCCTCGCGTGGAGGACGCACAGGAAACCATCGCCGAATCCACGGCCGGCCGCCCCGAAGTGTCCCTGACCATCCTCCTGCTCGAAGACGAACCCGACCTGCGCCGCATGATCTGCCGGATGCTGGGGATGCAGGGCCACAAGGTCCTGGAGGCCGCCGATTTTGCCTCGGCCCGCGAGCACTGCCTCGGGCCCGGCAAGATCGATCTTCTGCTCACCGATGTGGTGATGCCGGGGATGGGCGGCCGGGACGTCGCCAACCAAGTTCGCCAGCTTCGCCCGGAGGTGCGCACCTTGTACATGTCCGGCTACTCCGAGGACGTCCTGCTCCGCGAGGGAATCGGCGGGGGAGGCCTGGTCTTCCTTGAGAAGCCTTTTTCTCCCAGCCAACTTGCGGCCAAGATCCGGGAAGCGTTACGCTAAGCGGCCATGGCGCCCGCTCTTCTCGATCTTCTCCGCGGCGCGAAGACCTATGATCTCGCGCACGACTATCGCGTCGGAATGCCGCATCATCCCGTCCATCCGCCGTATCTGTTCGGCCTGAGCAAGGCGCACGGCGAGTACGTGCGCGGAGAAATCAGCTCCGCCGCCGAGTGCATCACACTGGGCGGGCACGTGGGCACCCACATCGACGCCTTGTGCCATTTTTCCAAGGCCGGCAAGCTGCACGGAGGCGTGGAGGTGGCGCCGATCCAGTCGCACGCCGGAGGCATCGGGCGCCTGGGCATCGACACGGTGGCTCCCATCTTCCGCCGGGGCGTGCTGCTCGACATCGCCGGCCACCAGGGAGTCGACGTGCTGCCGGTGGATTTCCAGATCGCGCCGGACTTGCTGGCCGAAGCGGCGGGCGCGGTCCCGATCGGCCCGGGCGACGTGGTGCTGATTCGCACTGGATGGGCGCGCTACTGGCACGACGCCCGGCAGTTCATCGCCGAGGTCCGCGGGCCGGGCATCGGCGAGCCCGGGGCGCGCTGGCTGAGCGAGCGCGGCATCTTCGCGGCGGGCTCGGACACCATCGCCTTCGAATTCGTCCCCAGCCAGATGCCGGTGCACGCGCACTTCCTGGTGGAGTGCGGCATCCACATTATTGAAGCGCTGGACCTGGAAGAACTGGCGCGTGACCGCGTGCGGGAATTCCTGTTCGTGGCTCTGCCGTTGAAGATCAGAGGAGGGACGGGGTCGCCTGTCAGGGCTGTGGCGGTGGCTTAGGAGGGTCAAGAAACACAAAAAGGCAAAAGGCAAAAATCAAAGGGCAAAAGGCAAAAGTGATTAGGTGTTCTTCCTAATTCCTTTTGCCTTTTGCCTTTTGATTTTTGCCTTTTGCCTTTTTGTCTTCCTTTACGGCTCCCAAATCGTCGCCTCCACCGTCCGCTCCCCCTCCTTCTCCCGAGGGATGTAGTACACAGTAACAACCTTGCCGTCCGTCCGCTGGACACTGCGCGTATAGCCGAGGTCCCAGGCCGCGCCGTCCACGCGGAGCGGAATCTCCTGGCCCCACGATTTTCCCTCGTCCGGGCTGAGGCGGGCGCGGATTCCGTACGGCGCGCCCCGGTATCCGTAGGTCAGGCAGAGGCGTCCGTCGCGCAAGCGGATCAGGCTGGGCGGATTGCCGCTGTAGGCGCCGCCCGTGCTCGCCACCGGACGGTTGAGGTAGCTCCAGCTTCGGGCGTCGTCCTCCGACACATAGGCGTCGATCCAGTCGAGCGCGCCTTCCTTGCGGCGCACGGCGGTGAGCAGGCGCGCCGGGGACAGCCGCAGCGTCGAGGGCATGATGGCGAATCCTTCCGGTTCCGGGCCGATCCACGAGACCAGGTTCCAGGTCAGCCCGCCGTCGGTGGTTCGCGCCGCCAGCGGGCGCCCCTCGCGGCCATTGGATTTCGACGCGGTCAGAAAGACCAGGCAGTCGCGCGGGCCGTTCACCAGGTAGTCGGTGCGCGCGGCGATGCCCTGCTGCCCCAGCAGCGGGAAGCGAAACGGGCCGCGCCAGTTCTTGCCCCGGTCGGTCGAGTAGTAGAGCAGCGACGGGCCGGTGTGGATACCGGTGAGCCGGAGCGTCATGGCGAAATCCGGGTGCGTGAAGTCCATCGGCTCGGCCAGATCGGCGGGCGGTTGGCCGCCCTGCGCGGAAGGCAGCAGCGAGCGAGGCGCTTCGATTCGCCAGGTCTCGCCTCCATCCAGCGTGCGGGCCAGGCGCGGCTCCTCGGGCTTGTTCCGGTCCATGGCGTGGCGGTCTTCGTTGTTGACCTGGAACCAGGCGGCGCTGAATCCCACCAGGATTTCGTTGCCCCACGACCAAATCCCATGATTGGCCGGCCAGCCCCCGAAGCGCCCTTTCTCCTGGAAGACCACCACGTGACGCGGCGCGCGGACGGCCTGCCCGGGGTGTACGCCGCTCTGTAATTGCCCGTCTTTGACTACCGCGACACCGCCCACCAGCACGTGCTGGATGCCCGCGGAGTATTGCGCCGGGTTCTGGAAGGTGGAGCGATCCGAGACGCGCGCCGGATCGAACAAGGTCAGATCGGCGTCGGCGCCCACGCGGATGCGCCCTTTGTTCCTCATGGCCGGCACGAACGCCTCCAGACGCTGAGCCGGCATCAGCGACATTTTGCGGAGGGCGTCCATCAGGGTGAGCGCGCCGGCATCGCGCACATAGTGTCCCAACACGCGGGAGAAAGTTCCCGATCCGCGCGGGTGCCCCTTGCCGTTCTCCAGAACGCCGTCGCTGGCGATCAGGGTGAGCGGGCTCGACACCGCGGCGTTCACCACCGCGTCCGGGATCATGTGCATCACTACCATGCCGCCGGTCTTGCGATATCGCGCGAAGGATTCCGGCGTCAGGCGCTCGCCGGTGGCGGTCCACTCGATCGCGCCATAGTCGACGCCCAGCACTTTCTGCCAGCCGTCGTCGAACATGGCCGATTGCAGTTCGGTCATGGCGGCATTGTAGGGATAGCACTCGGTGGTCACGTCCAGCCCGCGAGCCCGCGCCTCGGCCAGGGTCTGGAGCAGTTGCGGAGTCTGTTTCAACCCGCTGCTGGTGATGTGAACCACGTGCAGCGGCGCGCCGCTGATGGCAGCGGCCGAGAGAGCCTCCTGGAGGGCGTTCAGCGCGCTCGACGGCTCACGATCGCCCATGTGACGGATGTGGATGAAGGCCGGCGCGCGGCGTTTTCCGGCCGCGCGGAACATCTCCAGAATCTCCCAGCGCGAGGCGGCCGGCGTGTACTGCACGCCGAATCCCACGCCCAGCGCTCCCTGCTCCAGTCCCTTTTCCACGCGCCGGCGGATGGCGGTGATTTCTTCCCCGGTGGCGGCGCGGCGCGCGCCGTCGCCGCTGGGGACCAGCGAGCGGCTGGGATCGCGCAACACCTGCATGCGGTTGGGCACGTGCCCCACGCTGACGCCCGAGTGGATCAGCCGCCGGCCTTCGCGCTGCCGGTACCATTCCTCGATATCGGCGGCGCCGATCTCCAGCTCCAGGGCCGCGGTCACGCCATCCATCGCCTGATAGCGCTGGTTCTCCTCATCCTGCCCATGCGCATGCAGATCGATGAACCCCGGCGCCACCACCAGCCCCGCGGCGTCAATCACCGACTTGCCCTGCAGCGGCTCCGTCGATACGGCCGCCACGCGCCCCGCGCGAATCCCAATATGGCGCACCCCATCCAAGCGCGACTCCGGATCGACCACCCGCCCGCCCCGAATCACAACATCATACGTCTGCCCCGCCGCCAGCGAAGCAAGGAGAATTCCGAAAGTTTTCTTCCCTAACACCTGACACCTATCCCCTGACACCTACTTAAACACCGGCGCCACCGACACGAGCCCCAACCCCAACAAGAACAGCACGAACATCAGCGTCAGCAGCGTCTTCACGCGCATGTCGGCGCCGTCGAACTCCTTCCAGACCAGCAGTCCCCAGATGACGCTGATCATGGTGGCGCCCTGCCCGATGGCGTAACTGACGGCCGGGCCCACCTGGGCCTGGTTCTCGGCGCTGGCGGCCACGAAGTTGGCCATCGTCCCGGAATACCACAGGAGGCCGCCCAATACTCCCAAAGCGTGCTGTTTGAGCCCGCCGAGGAGAAAGTAATCCCGAACCTCGACCGGGTCGCCCTGCACCGGCAGATTCATGAAGAACAGGTTGAAGGGGAAGGTCGACAGCAGCACGCCCCCGGCGAACGCAAATCCGATAGCGTAGGGTCCCATACCGACCCCGTAGCTCTTCCCTAATTCCACCAGTGGGAAGAACGAGCCCATCAGGACGCCGCTGAAGATGCTGAGCACGATCCCCTTCAGCGGGACGCGGGGCGCGCTGGTCTTGAGAAGCCCGGCCTTGGCTTGCTCCTCCAGCTTGGCTCGCGCGTGTTTCTGGTATGCCATGGCGTCGACGATGATGGCGGCCACGATGATGGCCGCGCCGCCGAAGAGGAAGACGGGATTGCCTTCCGACTTGATGGCGTAGTTCCACACCACGCCGATCACCAGCGCCAGCCCGATCCCCACCGGGAAGGCCACCGCCAGGCCCGCCACCGAGATGGCCGCCACCAGCAGCATGTTGGCCAGATTGAACACCGTGCCCCCCAGCAGGCCGTACAGGATGTTGCGCTTCCCGGTCTGCATCAGGTCGTCGCTGAACTGAAACCCGTCGAAGCCCAGCGACCCGAAGGTGAAGGCGTAGAGCGTGGCGGCCAGCATGACGCCCACGGCATAGTCGAAGTAGAACAGCTCGAAGCGCCACTTGCCGGCGAACTTCAGAGTGTTGGCCCAAGACCCCCAGCAGAGCATGCTGAAAATCAACAGGCACAGGGTAGCCGCGTAGGTTTGGGGAAGGATCATTGGGTGAGTCCGACTGCCGAGAGTACAACGGCGGCCCGCGGCGGGTCAAGGCGGGTGCCCGGCCCCGGAAGTTTACATCTGTGATCCACCCCGCTCCCCCACGTCCATACTCGAAGTGATAGATTATGGTGTACATCATACTGGGAGGTGTCCATTGAAGGCATTCTCGACGCTGCTCTTGGCGGTGCTGTATTTCGGTCCGCCGCTCCAGGCCAGTCAAACTCTGGACCAGGCGCGCAAGCTGCTGAACGCCGGCGATACCACGGGCGCGCGAACGCTCCTGGCCGCGGCGGCACGCTCCAATCCTGGCGACATCACCGCGCTCACCGAGTACGCGGAGTTTTTGGACCGCTTCGGCGACCCGGCCTGCCGCGCGGCTTATGGCAAGCTGCTCGACGGGCTGGAGCGTTCCGGCGATCCCGCCCGGCGGGCCTCGGTCGCCGGACGCCTGGCCGCTCTGGATCTGCTGGCCGGCGACCGCGCGGCCGCCTCCCGGCATCTGGACATCCAACGTCAGGCCGGCGGCACGGGTCTAAGCCTGCCGGCGCCCAAGGCCGCCGCCGCGCCGGCCTCCAAGCCTACCATCTCCATTCCCGGACCGCTGCGCTCCTTCGGCCGGATGGCCGCCATCTCCACCGACATCGGCGTGGACGAGGTGCTCCCGGCCATCGCCCGTAACGTGGTCACCAACGGCTATCAGGCCTCGCACAGCAACGACGCGCTGGAACAGACCGAGTACCTCAAACTGGTGTTCCGCTACCTGTCGCAGGCCCGCGAGCTGGACAGGCTGTCTGGCGCCGGCAAGGTAATTAGGATAGACAACTGCGAATCGCCCACGGCCGGAGACCTGTTGAAGATCCTCGGCTACCGCATGCGCGGCGGCTGCGGCAGCGAGGTGGTGCTGGAAACCGTGAACGCCAGCCGGGCCTTCCTGTCCACCGATTCCGGATTCCCTCTGGCCGAGCTGGAACAGGCGCTGCGCACCAATCGTCCGTTCGTCCACGATTACCAGCCGACGGCCGTGCCCGTTCTCTACAGCGCCGAATACTGGACATCGGCCAAGGAGAAGGCCTCCGGCGAATTCATCGACATCTTCCTGTCGGACCCCTCGCTGTGCCGTCTCTATCTGGGATTCTCCAAGCTGGACAGCGCCACCGCGGAGGAGTTGCGCAAGGGCATCGCCGTCCAGCGCATCAAGGCCTTCGCCCACGTGCTCGATTTCTTCGGTGGCATGTTCGAGATCCGCAATGGCAAGGCGGTGACTCCGGGCGGCCCGCGCGCGACCGCTATGTGGACCGAGCTGGTGGGCGCATCCCCGGACCAGGGCGCGGCCTTCTTCGAGAAGCTGATCGCCAAGGACGACGGCTGGTTGGCCAGCCTGTTCGACGCGCTGCTGAGGATTCAGGGCCCGACGTTGGAGTATCTGACCGAGCCGCTGCGGATGAAGCGCTTCTACCAGGCGGTGCGAGGGCGCGTCACCAGCCCCGGCCCGGCGCGTCCCGTGTTCCGCTCCAACTCCGACATGATGCTGCTCACCACGCGCCTGCGGGTCGGGCCCAACGGCAAGCCCCACATCCCCGGCAGCATTGAGACCTGGAAGACCTTGTTCGTCAGCCATCCGCACGGCAAGTACGACGGCAGGCTGACCAAGCTGGCCGCCTCCTGGAAGGAGCCCGACGACGTCATTGAGGCGCTGTTCGCCCTCTGCCGCAAAGCGGTGGAAAACGAGCCCCTCAAGATCTTCATGGCCATCAGCGACCTGGACCGCCGCCGCGCCAGGCCCCTGGAACCGGCCACCGTGGAGCGCATGGCGCGCGACTACCGCCTCTACGGGCAGCAGTACGCCATCTTCAACGACGCGCCTTCGGTGACGGACAAGACGATCCTTCAGTTCCTGGATTCGGCCGTGGCCGTGGTCAAGATGAAGGACGCGCCGCACCGCGCCGATACGGCGGGCACGCTGCAGGCCTTGATCGGACTGTGGCAGATCTTCAGCCGCCAGGGATCGCTGCCGCAATCCAAGGCGGACGAGACGCTGGCCGGCATCCTGGATTCCTTCGCCAAGGTGAGCAGCGATCGCGACATTTTTGATGGGGGCCGGGCCGGGGTCAAGCGGCTGCTGGCCGCCGTCGGCTCGACGAAAGAGGACGTCTCCCCTCACGAACGTTTGATCGATCTGCTGGCCGGCGCCGCCAATCCCACCGACCGGGAATCGCACAACCTGCTGGTGCAGGAGATGATCCGCATTCTGGAGGCGCAGCGCATCATCCCGCTGGGCGTGCTGTTCGACCTGGCGGACCATCTGGAGAGCCTGTCGCGCGGCGAGAAGCTCAACACCGCGCTGGTGAACCGGCTGGCGTCGCGGATCGCCGAGATCCAGCTCCCGCGCAGCGCGCTCACCGGAGTGGAGAAGAACGCCTTCGCTTTCGGCTACTGGACCGAGAAGCACGTCGAGGCTCAGCGCAAGCTGAACATGCGCGCCGTGGTCGAGCGGGCCGCAGGCGACGCGGAGAAGCTCAAGGCCGCGCGTGGGCTGCTGACGGCCTTCCTCCGCGACACGCTGGTGGCGATGAATTACGCGCACTACGCGCCGCCCGGCGCCCAGGTACTCTACACCAATCCGCTGTTCGTGCGCGGGCACGACTTCCTGGGAGTCCAGGGCTCCAATCACACCTGGCGCTCCACGGAGCTGTTCGGCACTGGCTGGCCCTCCAATGGCGGCGGCCGGCTGGTGGGCTCGCTGGCCGGACTGCCCTATGCGCTGGCGGAGGCCGAGCAGAACTTCCTGGTTCCCTCGCAAACTCAGGCCCTGATCTGGGGCGATCTGGTGCCGCAGATGATCTTGAGCGCCAAGATCCCGCGCTGGTGGAACGTCACCCCAGCGCAGATGCACTGGCTCGGACTGCACATGCGCTACGGCCAGTCCCTGTTGGCCGAGGCGGCGCTGGGCGGCGGGCGCCAGGAAGCGCTCGAGACCCTGGCGGGCCAGGCGCCCCCGGCGCGCGTGAGAACGGTGGAGCGCTTCCTGAACGAGGGGGACATGAAGTCCGCGCTCGACCAGGTGACTCCTTCCGAGCTGTTCGCGCTGGCCGTTCAAACCCTGAAGCGCGGCGCGGCGGGCGGCTCGGTATTGGCCGCCGAGATCCGGCGTCTGGCCGCGGAGGCGCCCGATCAGGTCAACTACGAGGCGATTTCCCGCGCCTTCGGTACACCCAAGCCGACCCTGGCCAATTCCTATCAGCCCGAGCTGCTGGGCCTGCGCACCTTCCCGACGCTGATGGGCTACTCCAGCCGCATCATGGCCGAGTCCTGGGAGTCCAACACCTTGTACTGGGCCGCCCTGGCCGACGAGGTTCACCTGCCGCCCTCGCAGCTCAACCTGCTCATTCCCGAATGGACCCAGAAGGTGGTGGAGCGAATATTCGCTTCGCACCTGGAGGATTGGCCGGCTCTGCTGCGCTCGTTGCGCATCGTCGGCGACGACGTGCGAACCAAAGCGAGGCGCCAGTTGGAGGCCAATGCCGGGCTATAGCGAGCCGACGAGGATCTGATATAACCTAACTTAAGCGGGAGGAACCAGTGAAGCTGTTCTCAAAGCGGTGGGTGGCCGGATTGGCCTTGGCGATCGGAGCAGGCTCCTTGTGGGTCTGGGCCCAGGAGCGGCCCGTGTTCCGCGTCAAGGTCGACATGGTGGTGCTGAGCTTCACCGTCACCAACAGCAAGGGAAATTACATCAACGGGCTGAAGCACACCGATTTCCGCATCCTGGAAGACGGCATCGTGCAGAAGATCAATACGTTCGCCGAGGGCAGCCGGCCGGCGCTGCAGGTCCTGGAAGACGGCAGCACGCGTCCCATCGTGGCCGGAGCGGGAAGCGAGGCGCCCGGCAAGCCCGGACCCGACACGCGCGCCGACGCCTTTGTCGGCACCAACGTGTTCGTGCTCTTCGACACCAGCAACTTCATGTACCGCGGATTCGTGTATGCCGAGGACGCCATCGCCGATTTCGTGCGCGGCCTGGACAAGGCGGATTCGGTCGCCGTCTACACCTTCAGCCGCAACCTGTCCCGGGCCGCGTCGCTGACCAAGGACCGGGGCGACGCGATCATGGGGCTGCGCAAGTCCGTGGCCGGCGACGACACCGCGCTCTACAACGGGCTGCTGCTCACGCTGCGCGATGCGGCCAAGGTGCCGGGCCGCAAGGTGGTGATCGTGTTCTCTAACGGGCCGGACAACGCCAGCATGGTGGCGCCCGACGACGTCCGCGCGGTGGCCGAGGATGAAGGCATCCCCATCTACGTCATCTCCACCAACGAGGTGAATAAGGACCCGATTTCCAGCGGTGTTTTCCGCCGCATCACCCAGCGCACCGGCGGCAAGGCCTACTGGGCCAAGACCTGGCAGAAGCAGGTGGAAGCCTTCGAGTCCATCCGCGAAGACCTGGGCAATTCCTACACCATCACCTACTATCCGCAGCCCAACCCGAACGAAGGGTTCCGCAAGATCACGGTCGAGATCCCCAGCGACGTCGCCCGGAAGTACCGCGTGCGCTCGCGCCCCGGCTATCGCCCGCGCGGAACGTTTTAGCTAACGGGCGGCGATTGCCCGCTCGCGCGCCCGAGTTCTTCGAGTACGGGACAGCATCCTTCGTGGGGCGCGAGGGCCTGCCTCAGCTTCCGATTGCACGTCCGCAAAGAGCCCTCGAGACTCCGCTCCAGCTTTTTCAGCTCCTCGATCTTCCCGCGGACGCTGGCCAACTTCTGTTCGAGCAACTCGCGTACATGCTCGCAAGCCTCGACGCGTTCGCCCCGCAGGATCAACAGCTCCCGAATCTCTTGAAGGGAAAAACCGAGTCCCTGTGCCCTCCGGATAAATTTCAGGTCCTGGACATCCTCAAGCCGAAAGAGCCGAAAGCCGCCTTCGGTGCGTGGCGGTCGTTTGAGCAGGCCTGACTTTTCATAAAAGCGGATGGCATCCACCGTGAGTCCCGCTTGGTGCGCCACTACGCCAATCTGTAGTCGTTGAGGCATCGTTGCTCCCCTCATTCATGAGCGTACACCCTGGACTGGACTCCGGAGTCAAGCAGAAAACCTTGGAACTATGCCGCACAGCAGGAGAGCTTGGCCACGTCTTTCTTGAATGTCAAGGCTGCCAGCTTCAGGCCTTCGACCATGGTCAGGTAGGGATGGAAGGTTTCGGTGATGTCCTGGATCGTAAGCCCGAATCGGACGGCAAGCGTGGCTTCCTGAATGACGTCGCCGGCATCGGCGGCCAGCACGTGAGTGCCGAGCAGCCGTCCCGTCTCTTCTTCCGCGATCAGCTTGATCAAGCCGCGCGTATCGCGGGCGGCTAGCGCCCGAGGCACGTTCTCGAGGCCGAGCACCGTGGTCTTGATCTTGCGGCCTTGCTCGCGCGCCTGTTTTTCCGTCAGTCCGACGCTGGCGATTTGCGGATCGGTGAACGTGACGCGCGGCAAGGCGAAAAGGTTGTAGACGCGCCCCGCGCCGCTCAGGGCATTCTCCGCGGCGATTCCCCCGGCGTACGCGGCGACATAGACGAACATCGGGTCACCGATGCAATCACCGGCGGCGTAAACGTCAGTGTTTGCGGTCTGCAAATGCTCGTTTACCACGATCTCTCCTCTGGCGCCGGTCTTTACGCCCGCTGCTTCCAGGCCCAGGCCGACCGTGTTGGGACGGCGTCCCGTCGCGATCATCAACTGGCTGGCCGTGCAAATCTCTGCCTTCCCATCGAGCAGCCCGTGCACGCGATACTGTCCGGCTTGGCGCTCAACCCTCTTTATGACCGCGTTCGTGCAGACGCGTACTTTCTCTCCTTCGAGATATCGGGTGATCGCTTTGCCGATCTCCGGTTCCTCCGCGGCGGCCAGATGAGGCTGAGGTTCGAAGAGCATGACCCGAACGCCGAATCGCGCGAAGAGTTGGGCGAACTCCAGACCGATGGCGCCTCCGCCGGCAATGATCATTGAATCCGGAAGTTCCGGCAGGCTCAGCGCCTCGGTGCTGTCGAGGTATCCAGCCTCTTTCAACCCGGGAATGGGAGGCGCCCAGGGCAGTGAGCCAGTGGCAACCAGAATCTTCCCTGAGGAGTAGGCGCGGCCGTCAACTGAAAGACCGCGTCCTCCGGTCAAGACGCCCTGGCCGCGAAGGATGGTGACGTTGGGGTATTGTTCGGCCACATGGACATATTTCTCCTGCCGCAACGCCGCGACCAGCTCATCTTTCTGCTGCACCACGCGCTGCCAGTCCGAGGGCGGAGGGCATGCTGTCAAGCCTTCGAATTTGGGATACGCCGAGTGGTAGCAGAGTTCCGCGGCCTTGATCAGAGTCTTGGATGGCACGCAGCCGATGTTGACGCAAGTGCCTCCAATGGTTCCCTTCTCGACGATCGCGACCGTCGCACCAAGCTCGGCCGCTTTGATGGCTGCGGCAAAGGCAGCGGATCCTCCCCCAACAATCATTAGGGCGAATTGTTCTCCGCCGGGCGGCGCCCGGCGTTCTCCTTCCAGCGGCCGGCGCTCGA
>JACOSH010000049.1 GCA_016178945.1 Acidobacteriota bacterium | reverse complement strand
GGTCGAGATCCGAGGAAGCAGGCCGCAGAAAGGCAAGGGACAAAAGTAAGTTGGTACACTTGCTTACTCCTTTTGCCTTTTGCCTTTTGCCTTTTGCCTTTTGCCTTTTTTCCTTACTTCTCATAGTGCCTGCTCTCCGGATCCCCTGGATCCAACGACACGCTTCCCCTTGTCCGGGCGGAAACAACCGCATAGGCGGCCGGCAAGACCACCAGCGTGGCCAGCGTGGCGGCCAACAACCCGCCGATCACGGCGCGGCCCAAAGGCGCGGTCTGCGCGGACCCTTCGCCGATTCCCAGGGCCATCGGCGTCATGCCGGCAATCATGGCGGCCGCAGTCATCAGAATGGCGCGGAGGCGTCCGCGGCCGCCCGTGATGGCCGCCTCCACGCTGGTTGCGCCTTCGCGCCGCCGCATCTCGGCGAACGTCACAAGCAGAATCGCGTTGGCCACGGCGATCCCGGTCGCCATGATCGCCCCCATGTAAGACTGCACGTTGAGCGTGGTTCCGGTCAAGGTTAGGGCGATCCCTACGCCGCAGAGCACCGCCGGGGCCATCGCGATCACGGCCAGCGCCAGGCCGAAGGACTGGAAATTGGCCGCCAGCAGCAGGAAGATCACGCCCACGGCCAGCGCCAGGCCGGTGCGCAGGCCGTCCAGGGTCTGCTCCAGCGGCGGGATCTGGCCGCGCACCGCTACAGTCACCCCGCGCGGCGGCTGGCCCGCGCGCTGGACGGCGGTCCGCACCTGCGCCGCGGCGTCGCTCATCACGACACCGTGGAGGTTGGCCGTCAGGCTCACCATGCGCTGCATGTTGTAGCGGTCCACTTGCCCCATGGCGGTACCGTAGCGCACGTCGGCGACGTCGCCCAGCAGCGGGCGCGACTCGCCGTTCTCCATCACCGGCAGGTTGCGCACATCGTCGAGCGATTGCATGCGATGCTGCGGAATCTCCACCTGGATCTGAAAGGCGTTGCCGCTCACGGGATCGCGCCAGTAGTTGGGTTCGACGAAGCGGCTGGAGGAAGTCGCGGCGGTCAGCGATCGCGCCACGTTGGCCATGGTCAGTCCGAACTGGCCGGCCCGCTCGCGGTCGACGGCCACCTGCACCGTGGGGTAGTCCAGCGGCTGCGCGTACTGGAGATCGCGCAGCGAGGAGACTTTGGCCAGCTCGGCGCGGACTTTTTCGGCAAAGGCGCGGTCATTGGCCAGATTCGGACCCTGCACCGCGACCTCAATGGGTGTGGGCGAGCCAAAGCTCATGACTTGGCTGACGATGTCGCCGGCTTCGAAGGAATAGGCGACACCAGGCAATGCCGCAGCCAGCTTCTGGCGCAGGCGCTCCTTGAGCTCGTCGCCGCGCAGCGTGGCGGAGGGCTTCAGCGCCACCTGCAGTACGGCCTCGTGCGGCCCGCTGGTGAACAGGTAGATGGTGTTGACCGGGTAGCTGGGCGGCTGGACGCCGATGAATCCCGTGGTGATCTGAACATTTTCCGCCCCAACCTCGTTCCGGATCACTTCCAGTGTCTTCAGCGCGATCCCCTCGGTGCGCTCGATGCGCGTACCGGTTGGGGCTCGCATCCGGAGCTGAAACTGCCCGGCGTCTACGGCGGGGAATATCTCAGTGGCCAATCGCGGCGCTAGGAAATACAAGAGCACCGCGGCGCCGGCCAGATAGCCGCCGAGCACCACCCAGCGCAGCGGCAAGAGCCGCCGCAGCAACCAGCCGTACGCGCCGCGCAGCCCTCGTTCGGTGTCCTCGCCATGCGCCTTTCGCATGACCCAGGTGGCAAGAACCGGCACCAGGGTGCTCGACAGCAGGTAGGAGGAAATCATGGCGAACCCCACCGCCAGGGACAAGGGCACAAACAGTTGCCGCGCCACCCCGGTCATGAACAGCGAGGGCACGAAGACCGCCAGGACGCACAACATGGAAAGCAGGCGGGGCAGTGCGGTCTTTCGGCAGGCGTCCAGCACGGCGCGGGCGCGGGAGAGCCCGCCCACCATGTGGGTGTGGATGTTCTCGATCTCAACCGTGGCTTCGTCGACCAGCACGCCGACCGCCAGCGCCAGCCCGCCCAGCGTCATGATGTTGATGGTCTGGCCGGAAATCCACAGAAAGACGACGGCGGCGAGGAGGGAGAACGGAATGGTGGCGACGACGATGAAGGCGCTGCGCCAGTCCCGCAGGAACACCAGCACCATCAGACCGGTCAGGACCGCCCCCAGCAGACCCTCGTTGATGAGACCCCGAATCGCGCTTGCCACATAGCGCGACTGGTCGAACTCCAGCCGGATGTCGACGTCTTCCGGGCAGACCGCCTTCATGCGCGGCAAGGCCTCGCGCACGCGGTGGATCACGTCCAGCGTGGACGCGTCGGAGCGCTTGGTAACCGGGATATAGACGGTGCGCTTGCCGTTGACGTGCGCGTATCCAGTGACAATGTCCGTGCCGCTCTCAACCACCGCAATGTCTCTGAGATAGACGGCGGCGCCGGGGCCGGTGCGGATCGGCGTAGAGCCGAGCTCGGCCAGATTGCCGCCCAGCACGGTGTTGGCCGAGGCGATGCGCATCAGGTTATCGGTGCGCACGTTGCCGGCCGGCATGACGGTGGTCCCTTTGCTCACCGCGCTGACGGCCTCCTCCGGCGAAATTCGGTAGGCGGCCAGCCGCTCCGGATTCAGCCGCACCACAATGGTGCGTTGGTTGCCCCCGAAGGGCGGAGGCGCGGAGACGCCCGGCAGCGTAGCGAACAGCGGGCGCACATCGTTCAGGGCGATGTTCTGCATCTCCCCCGGCGAGCGATTGGGGCTGGAGAACACCAGTTGCCCGACCGGCACGCTGCCGGCGTCATAGCGCACGATGAACGGGGGCACCGCGCCTGGCGGCATGAACGCCCGGGACCGGTTGACGTAGCCCACCACCTGGGCCATGGCCTGGCTCATGTCGGTGCCCGGATGGAAGACCAGCTTCATCAGCGCCGCGCCCTGGATATTCTTCGATTCGATGTGCTCGATGCCCGTAATGTAGAGGAAGTGGTATTCGAAGTAGTAAGTGAGGAAGCCCTCCATCTGCTGCGGGTCCATGCCGCCATAAGGCTGCGCCACATAGATGGCGGGCGCGCCCAGGTTGGGAAAGATGTCCACCGCCATTCGCCGGACGGCCAGCCCGGAGGCGATGGCGATGGCGATGACGGCTACTAGGACGGTGACCGGACGGCGGAGCGCGGTGAGAACAAGCCACATAAAGAATAAACGCTAAAAGGCAAAAGGCAAAAGGCAAAAATCAAAAGGCAAAAGGAATAAGGAAGAACACCTAATTACTTTTGCCTTTTGATTTTTGTCTTTTGGCTTTTGCCTTTTGGTTCCCTTCATCTTCCCGCCTCGCTCAAGAATGCGGACAAATCGCCCGCCGCGGCGGCCGCTCCCAACAGGGCCCGCCACACTCCCAGCGCCGCTAGATTGCTGTCGATCTCGGCCTGCGTCAAGAGCCGCTGCGCCTCGGCTACTTCCACGATGGCGCCCAGTCCCGCTTTGTAGCGGGCCGTGGCTTGTTGCTCGGCGGCACGCGCGGCTTCCAGTTGGATAGGTACGTTCATCGCCACTCGCCGGGCCCCGGACAAGGCGGCCCTGGCCCGCTCCACTTGCCCGTTCACGTCCTGTAGGATCTGATTGTAGCGGGCTGTTTCCGACCGTTCGCGCGCCTGCTCGGCCTCTTTCCTGGCACGGATCGAGGAGCGCTCGAAGGGATTGAAGGTGACGCTCATCCCCAGCCCCCAGTTCTGGATGTTGGGTCCCATGCCCGAGACGGCGTTGCCCGTCGCGCCGTCCGGCTGCACGCCCGTGCCGCGTCCGTAGGCGGTTCCGAGAAGCTGGAAGCGGGGGAAGTAGGTGCGATCCAGCGTTTTCTCGCGCGCCTTCACTTCGTCCACGGCCGCCGACTGCGCCAGCGCCAGGGGATGGGCGGCGGCAGACTGGGACTCCCTGGCATCGGCGCCGGCGGGAGCCATCAGGAGCGGGCCCGGAGTAATCGCCAGGGAGGCGGCCGGTAATCCCAGAAGTTGACCGAGGGCCGCGCGTCCCTCCTCGACGGCCTGCTGGGCGCGGATGAGCTGGGTTTCCGCCAGCGCCAATTCGGCCTTGGCGCGCGCGGCTTCCGCGCCGGGACGCAACTCGCTCTTGACGAGCACACTCACCACCTGGTCCAGCACCCGCGCCCGCTCGACCCCCGCCTGGGCCGCGAGAGCCGCCTGCTGCGCCGCCAGGATCGTCAGATACGCATCGGCGGCGGCGATCGACACCTGCAGCCGGGTCACGCTCACCTGTGCGCCGGCGCGCCGCCGGCCACTCTCGGCCAGATCTACACTGGCCTTGCGAAAGCCGAAATCAAAAGGCTCCCACGAAACCAGCACGCCCGCCAGGCTGCCCCACACGTTCCCCAGGGAATTCGTGCGCAACACCGGGCCGGAAATCGGAGAAAACGCGAACGGGGCCAGCACCATTCCGAAGACATTGTTGTGAGTGGCGCGGTTGAGCTGCGCGGTGAAATCGGCGCGCGGCAGATAACTGGCCCGCGCCAGATTGATCCCCGCCGCGGCCGCCGAGACCTGTTCGATCTGCGCCTGCACGGCGGGGTACTTCCGGGCCGCTTCTTCCACCGCTTGCGTCAAGGTAAGCTGGCCGTAAACCGGGAGAGTGAGTAGGAGGAACGCGGACGGACACCGGGTCGGCATCGAGGACTTCCTATCGTACTACAAACACTCCCCGGTCTTACAGAAGGTCCCAGCGCTGCTTCTTCTCCAGCTTCTTCACCAGGCTGCCAACCTCCTGGGCGCGCGCGCGGTCGGCGATCAGCAGGGCGTCCGGCGTGTCCACCACGATGAGATTCTCCACGCCAAGCAGGGCCACCAGCTTGTCTCCCGCATCGACGTAGTTGCCGCGACTGGCCGCCAGCAGCGCCTCTGAGCGAGTGACGTTGCCGTCGGCGTCGGCGGGCAGCAGGGCGCGTACGGCATCCCAGCTTCC
>JACOSH010000180.1 GCA_016178945.1 Acidobacteriota bacterium | reverse complement strand
GGCCCGGCCCCAAGAATCACGACTGGATATTGTTGGCTGTCTCCTGACACTGGCTCTCCCACTCCCGTTTGCGATGGCAGACTCAATTCTAACATCCCTGGACGATCCCCCCTCTTAGGCGGACTGCGACAACACCTCTCGCAAACCACGCAGCAGACGGCGAAAACTCAAGTAGGACCGGACCGGGAGACTCCTCAGATGAGCTAGTACTCGCGAGCTCCCCAGATAGTACGCGTCCAACCGCGGGAGGTCGCTGGACAGCGACTGGCCCGTGACGAAACGGAGTTGGGTCCCACAAGCCTGGCGAAAGATGTCGCCCGCCAGCCTTCGCACGGCCGGGCTCGATTTCCCGTACGGGTAGGCGAAGGCCTCCACGGGCCGGCCGATCCGCTCTTCCATCTCGGCGCGGCAGTCCCGCATCTCCCGCTCCGCCGTCGCCTCGGGCAGGGCCGAAAGGAACGGATGCGTCACGCTGTGCGCCCCCAGTTCGATCCCGGCGCCGGAGATCTGGCGCAGCTCGTCCCAGTCCATCAGCTCCAGCCGCGGAATGGGACCCGCCGGTTGCGAAGGCCACTCGTTCTTGCGCCCGCAATAGCCACTCACCACGAACACCGTAGCCGGGTACCGGAATTCTTCCAGAACCCCGGCCCCATGATCGAGAAAGTTGCGAAATCCGTCGTCGAACGTGATGGCAACCCCGCCGGGCGTCTGCTGGATCTTGGACAACGCAACCACGGGAATCCCGGCCTCCTTAAGAGCCTCCATGTGGCCGCGGAACGTACCCGGGGCGATCGAGATCACCGATCCGCTCGGGTCCAGCGAGTGATAGGTAAGGATCGCGGAGACCATTACGGCGTGGCCGCGTGGCTGACTTTCTTCAGCCGGATCGTGCTCCAGCAGAAGCTCAGGATGCCTGCCCCAAAAGCCAGCCCGCTGTAGAAGTAAAACAGGGCATGGAACGGCATCGCCGCCACCGCGAAGAAAATCCCCTTCTTGCGCATCAGAAAAAGGTAAAAGCGCAGGTTGAGGATGACGATCCCGGCCAGCAACAGGAAGAACGCCAGCACCATCCAGTCCTCCGGCAGCCGGTCGATCACGAACAGAAAAGCGATAGCCAGGAAGACCGCGAACACCCCTCGCGACCAGCGCCGCAAGCGCGTATCCAGCCCCTTGTAGTAGGGGCGCGAAAATGCCAGGACCGGGCACAGGATCAGCATCGGCACCAGCTCTTCCATGAAGTGTGTGTAGGCCAGCCCGGCCAGCGCGATCACCACGCCGCCAATCGAGGCCACTCCCACCAGGGATTTTCTTTCCCAGCCCGCCTCCAGCCAGTACCGTGACAGAATGAAGAACAGCAAGCTGATAACCGGAACCAGAAAATACCGGCCAAACGTGAAGGAACAGACCGTCGCGACGGCCACCGTCAGGTACGCGAGCACCACGCTCAGGCGCTGGCTGGACTGAAGATTCAGGTCGTTGGGCATGCAGCGGTCGCGCAGGATCAGCTCGGTCCAGGGAATGCCGCGATCGAAGACGTCGGTCCGGACCATCCCCCACAACGTCCAGCGTTTCAGGTGCTGGACCTGAATCTCGCTATCGAGCATCAGCTTGCGGCCGTCCGTCTGCAAGCGGTAGCCCAGTTCGATATCTTCGATCGCCGGGCGCCCGTAGCTGTGGGAGAACCCGCCGTGGCTCAGGAACAGGTCCCGCCGGATCGCGCCGCACCCGCTCCAAAATGTCTGCGCCGCGCGCCGCCCGTTGCGGTGCACAAAGGCGTGCATCAGGTTCCGGTATTGGGAAAGAAACTCGTCGCACCCGGGCGACTCGTCGTACGACCCCATGATGGCGCACAACTCCGGGTCTTCCTCGAACGCCGCTCGGATCCGGCCGATCGTGTCCGTGTGGACGCAGACGTCGGCATCCAGAAACAGGATCACTTCGCTGTGGGCTTCCTGGGCTCCCAGATTGCGGGCGCGCGCCGGACCGCCGCGCTCGCCGGCGAACAACACCCGGGCCCCGAATTCCCGCGCCACAGCCGGAGAATCGTCGGTCGAGCCGTCATCCACGACGATGCACTCAAACTCGCGGGTGTCGGATCGCTGAAGGCTGGTCAAACACCGGCGAAGGTGCCCGGAGGCGTTGTAAACCGGTATGATAACAGAGATGGATGCTGCCATCAGGACCCTGGTATTCCCGCTATGAAGCTTGAGTGTATCCGAAAACACGCAATTCCGTCCAGCGTCTTGACTTACCCACCGTACTGGTACTCTGGATGCCGCTAGCCCTCGAATTTCGGGACGCCGAAGGCTTCCTGACCGGCCGGTTCAGCTTCCCACTCTCGCTGGCTGTTGCCGTGGTCATTCTGGCGGTTTCGCTAGGGCGTAAATGGTCAAAATCCGGCTGCTGGATGGCGCTGGCGGTCGCCGGGCAGGCCGCCGCGATCCAGGCGATCGAAGCCGGAAAGATGATGCATTATCAGCACTACAAGGCCCTGGGCCGGCTGATCCCGGAAAGCGACCCGCCCGTTCTGCTGTTCCTGGCGCTCCAGAGCGTACTGGTGGCCGCGGGCCTCCGGGGAAAGCTGGGCGTCATCCTCGCCTGGTTGCTTCGCCAATTCGGATGGTGGCGCCTCGCCGCGATAGCGGCTTTGGCCTTCGGCGCCAGCGCCACCGTTTCCCGCGATGCGGCGTTCTACGCCGCCGAGCTGGCGCTGGCTGTGTTCCTGGCCGCCCTGAATCTGGCCAACATCGTCTTGGCCGCATGGGACTTGCCGGCCGAGTCCGCCGCCGCCCTGCGGCGGCGGTTCGGTGCGCCTCACGACGATGTCCAACCGGGAGGGCTGGACCGTTTCGCCATCGTCGGAGCGGTTTGGGTGACCGCGGTTGCCGCTGTTTTGAGCTACTTCTCTTATGAGCGCCACCCGCACATTCCCGACGAGGTGGTTTATATTTACCACGCCCGCTACTTGGCTGCGGGAATGCTGTCCATGCCCGCACCGCCGGACCTGGATGCCTTCCACCTCAACCTGATGAATTACGAGAAAGATCGCTGGTTCTGCCCGGTACCGCCCGGATGGCCGTTTCTGCTGGCCGTGGGCGAATTCCTGGGCGCGGGCTGGCTGGTGAACCCTATCCTGGGCGGATTGGTTGTGCTGCTCGCCTACCTGCTGCTGCGCGAGATTGCGCCGCGCCGCACCGCGCGGCTCGCCGTCCTGCTGCTGTGCCTGTCCCCGTGGCACCTGTTCATGTCGATGAACTTCATGACCCACAATTTCACCCTGCTGTGCGCGCTGGTGGCGGCCTGGGCGGTGGCCCGATCGCGGCGCGGCGGCGGCGCACGCTGGGCTTGGCTGGCCGGATGCGCCACCGGCGTGGGCAGCCTGATCCGGCCGCTGGACGGCTTGATCGCGGGCGCAATCGTGGGGCTCTGGGCCCTTGGGCTGGGCGCCCGGCGCCTGACGCTACCCTCATTGGCGGCCTTCGCGGCCGGGGCGGCGCTGGTGGGCGCCGCCGTCCTGCCCTATAACCGCCTGCTGACCGGCGACCCGCTGAAGGCCCCCATCATGGCCTACACCGACAAGTACTATGGGCCCAAGACCAACGCCCTCGGTTTCGGACCGGAGCGAGGCCTGGGGTGGCCTCTGGATCCCTACCCCGGCCACACCCCTCTGGAATCGCTAATTAACGC
>JACOSH010000069.1 GCA_016178945.1 Acidobacteriota bacterium | reverse complement strand
GTGCAAGACGAGAAGATACCGGGGGAGATCGTCATCTGGCCGGTTCCCACGCCGCCCGAAGTGGTGACGGAGATGCTGAAGCTGGCCTGCGTCACCAACGATGACGTGGTTTACGACCTCGGCAGCGGCGACGGGCGTATCCTGATCGAGGCCGCGCGGGAATATGGCGCCCGCGGCGTGGGTCTGGAGCTCGACCCGGCCTGTCTGCGGGCGGCAACCGGGAATGCACTCCGGGCCGGGGTGGCGGATCGCGTCCAATTCCTCCAGCAGGACCTGTTCACCGCCGACATCGGCGAGGCCACCGTGGTCATGCTGTACCTCTGGCCGGACGTGAACGTGCGCCTGATGCCGAAGCTGAAAGCCGAGCTGAAGCCGGGCACGCGCGTGGTGTCGCAAGCCTTCGACATAGCGGGCTGGGAGGCGGACCAGGTGGTGCGGATGGCGGATCGGAGGGTTTACTTGTGGAGGATTCCGCCGCGGTGAAACCAGCGGCGTCTGCTGTGGTAGGATGATTCCCATTGGAGGTGGAACGATGCGACTGGCTGTCGGGCTCTTCTCGCTGGCCCTGGTGGCGCTGCGCGCGCAAGATGACCTGCTCACGGAGGTGCCTTATGTGCCGTCGCCTCCGGAAATCGTGGCGGAAATGCTGAAGCTGGCCGAAGTCAAGAAGGACGACGTGGTTTATGACTTGGGCTGCGGCGACGGGCGCATCGTGATCGCCGCCGCGCAAAAATTCGGCGCGCGCGGAGTGGGTGTGGACATCAACCCGGTGCGCGTGAAAGAAGCGACCGACAATGCGCGTAATGCGGGCGTCGACGGGCGGGTGAAGTTCATCGAAAAGGATCTGTTCGAAGCGGACATCAAGGATGCGACCGTGGTCATGCTCTATCTGCTGCCGGACGTCAATGAGCGTCTCAAGCCCAGGCTGCTGGCGCAGCTCAAGCCCGGAACCCGGGTGGTGTCGCACTCCTTCGACATGGGGGACTGGAAGCCGGAGAAGGTCGTGGAGCGGGACCATCGCAAGATCTATTTGTGGAGGATCCCCGCCCGGTAGCGCGCTACCAGGTGGGACTGAATCGCTCGACCGCGGCGGCCGTGCTGCCCCGTGCGGGGACGATCGCGTCACGCACGCTGCGCAGCCGGGACTTTGCCGCCAGGCCGACCAGCGTGGCCTTCGGATTCTCGAGGACGTCAGGCTCGTCAGGAATGAGGCTGGCTCGAATTCCCAGCGGCCGCGCGAACTCCTCCCGGTGCGCCAGAATCCAAGCCTCCACGGCACGGACGGCTACACGGAAGATGAGATTGTGGTGTTTCGGTTGTGGCAGCCAGTCGCCGATGAGCGCCGGCGGACACGCCGCCCGGTCGAGGTCCGTAAGCACCAGGAACGGTGTTCCATGTGCTGCCTGGTTGAATCCCGCCACTGTTCGCCTGAGGTAGCCGAATCCACCTCGCATATAGGTCGCCCCTATTGCGAACTTGCTCGACGACTGCCCGAGAAGCGTGCGGACCACGGCGTCGCTCAAAGGGTCTTCGACCGCAACCTGAATTGGAATCGGCTGGCGCGTCATTCCAAAAAACTCAATTGCTTCATTTCGGGGTGGGCCGTATGTGGAAGCGCGGCGTCCGCGATACTCAGGCCGGCATCGAGCAAGTCGCGGACTTCTCGCAGTGAAGTCGCCAAAGCCACCTCCGTGCCTTCAGCGCCGGGGATCAGGAGCAGCGCTTCTCCGCCCCCGATTCCCCGATCTGACAGCAAATCCGGGCTGTGGGTGCTTATCAGGATCTGGCGTCGCTTTTGACGCTGGATGCGGTGGATCATCGGCGGCAGTTGGGTCACGATCGCCGAATGGAGAGACAGCTCCGGCTCTTCGAGCAACAAGGGCGAGTCTCCTTCCAGAAGGGACCATAGCAGGCCGATCAAGCGCAAAGTTCCATCCGAGAACTGATCCTCGCGTTGCTTTCCGGCCTTCGGACGCCAGTGCCGGTGGACAGCCTCAAGGTGCGGCACGCCGCGCCCGTCCCTGGTGAAAGCGAGGTCCTTCAACTGAGGCACCGCCAGCCGCAGCGCCGTCTCGATTCTTCTCAGGCGTGAGTCGCGTGTCTTGCTCGGCGTTCTCGCCACGCGCTCCAGAAAGTTCCGGCCGAATGGATCTCCAGAGATTTCCGGGCCGGAAAACGAGTCCGGATGCCGGAGCACTTGCGGCACGAGGTGCAAGTACAGAATCGATTCCAGGAAGCGGGCCACCTCTCGAAAAGGGGCGTTCGCGTTGATCTGTTCCAGGTAGGTTTGCGTCAAACGCTGGGGGTCGTCAAGATCCGCGGATTCCGGACGGTTGACGATCTGCTTCTCCCCTTTCCACACGCGCTCATAGTCAAGACAGGCCTGGCGGTGTCCGCGCGTCTCCTGCTTAATGCCCACGGCATATCTCCAAGTGGCCGGCCGCCCTTCGGATTCGGCCAAGTGGACCTCGATCTCCACGTTCGGGTAGCGGCGCGCGCCCAGACACCTGACTTTGGACAGTCCACCGCGCTCGCTGAGGGCCTTCTGCAAACCCCCGCCCTGTTTGGCGATGTCCCGCAGGAAGCGGAACACCTCGAGAAAGTTCGACTTGCCCGAGGCATTCGGCCCTAACAGAAAGACCCTGGAACCAAGATCCACGTCCGCGGAACGGAAGTTACGCCAGTTCTTCAGGATCAACCGCGAGACGATCATAAGACTTCATTCTAACGACTGGCGGGGAGCAAAAAAAAGCCGCGCCTCCGGAGGGGAGGCGCGGCCGAACTTCTAGCTACTGGCTCCTGCCTAGTAGTCCATGCCCTCAGGTCCATGTCCCGGAGGCCCGGCGGGCGCTTTCTTCTCCGGAATCTCGGCCACCATGGCTTCGGTGGTGAGCATGAGAGAGGCGATCGAGGCGGCGTTCTGCAACGCCGTGCGGGTCACCTTGGTCGGGTCGATGACGCCGGAGGCGACCAGGTCTTCGTACTGGTCGGAGGCGGCGTTGAACCCGTAGTTATGGTTGGAGTTGGAACGGATCCTCTCCACCACGATGGCGCCTTCGGTGCCGGAGTTCAGCACGATCTGGCGCAGCGGCTCCTCGCAGGAGCGGCGCACGATGTTCGCGCCGATCTGCTCGTCGCCGTCCAGGGTCAGGCCCTTGAGCGCGTCGGAAGCGCGCAGCAGCGCCACGCCTCCGCCAGGCACGATGCCTTCCTCCACTGCGGCGCGAGTGGCATGCAGGGCATCCTCGACCCGAGCCTTCTTCTCCTTCATCTCGGTCTCGGTGGCCGCCCCGACCTTGATCACCGCCACGCCGCCGGCCAGCTTGGCCAGCCGCTCCTGCAGCTTTTCGCGATCGTAGTCGGACGTGGTTTCATCGATCTGGGAGCGCAACTGCTTGATACGGCCCTCGATGCTCTTCTGGCTGCCGGCGCCGTCCACGATCGTGGTGTTGTCTTTGTCCACGGTGACGCGCTTGGCGCGGCCCATGTCTTCGAGGCGTACGCCTTCCAGCTTGATGCCGGTCTCCTCCATGATGGCCTTGCCGCCTGTCAGGATGGAGATATCTTCCAGCATGGCCTTGCGACGGTCGCCGAAGCCCGGCGCCTTCACCGCGCAAGCGTTCAGCGTGCCGCGCAGCTTGTTGACCACCAGAGTGGCCAGCGCCTCGCCTTCCACTTCCTCGGCGATCACCAGCAACGGACGGCCCGCTCGAGCCACCTGCTCCAGCAGCGGCAGCAGGTCCTTCATGTTGCTGATCTTCTTTTCGTGGATCAGGATGTAGGGATCTTCCAGCACGCACTCCATCCGCTCGGCGTCGCTGACGAAGTAGGGGGAGAGATAGCCGCGGTCGAACTGCATGCCGTCCACGGTATTCAACTCGGTGGTCATGGTCTTGGACTCTTCCACCGTGATCACGCCGTCCTTGCCGACCTTCTTCATGGCGTCGGCGATGATGTTGCCGATGGTGGTGTCGCTGTTGGCCGAGATGGTGCCGACCTGCGCGATCATCTCGCCTGAGACCGGCTTGGAGAGCTTCTTCACTTCCTCCACGGCCCTGTCGACCGCCTTCTCGATGCCCCGCTTCAGAGCCATCGGGTTGGCGCCGGCCGCCACCGCCTTGACGCCCTCGCGGAAAATGGCCTGGGCCAGAATGGTGGCCGTCGTGGTGCCGTCGCCCGCTACGTCGGAGGTCTTCGAGGCCACTTCGCGCACCATTTGGGCGCCCATGTTCTCGAGCGGGTCCTTCAGCTCGATCTCTTTGGCCACCGTCACGCCGTCCTTGGTGATATTCGGTCCGCCGAATTTCTTCTCCAGGACCACGTTGCGGCCTTTGGGACCGAGCGTTACCTTCACCGCGTCGGCCAGTTGGTTTACGCCGCGCAGGATCGCCTGGCGGGAATGCTCGCTGTAGATAATCTGCTTCGCCATATTGTTTTTTCCTCCCGAACTAGCTGGCCTTCTTCCGGGCCACCGGCTCGGCATCCAGTACGCCGAGGACTTCGTCCTCGCGCATGATCAAGAACTCATCGCCTTCCAGCTTGATGTCGCTGCCGGAATACTTGCCGAACAGGATACGGTCGCCCACCTTCACATCGAGCGGAACCACTTTGCCATCTTCCAGGCGCTTTCCGTGTCCGACGGCGACAACTTCGCCCTCCTGGGGCTTCTCTTTCGCGGAATCGGGGATGATGATGCCCCCTCGGATCGTTTCCTGCTCCTCGATCCGCTTTACCACAATGCGGTCGTAGAGTGGTCGAATCTTCATGTACTTCGGTCCTCCACAATGGAATTTTCGGTTGAGTGTCGGGAGCCCTGTTAGAACCCGGCTCCTGGGCTCTATTATTAGCACACTCTGGGGTCGAGTGACAAGTGGCTCCCGTAATCTATTGAATCAGAGGGAGTTGATCTTCTCCTGCGTCAGTCGCCAGACCCGCCATTCCTCCAGCGCCACCGCTCCCTGCCGCCGGTAGAACTCCTTGGCCAGGTCGTTCCATTCGAGCGCCCTCCACTCCACCCGGCCACAGCCGCGCCGGTGGGCCTCGGCGACCACCGCGCGGAACAGCGTCGAGCCGGCCATTTTTCCCCGGTGCTCGGGCAGCACGAACAGGTCTTCCAGGTAGAGGGTCGGCAGGGCCAGGAAGCTGGAGTAGGTTTCCAGCACCAGGGCATACCCGATCACCGCGCCTCCAGCCTCCGCCAGGAAGGCATCCAAACGCTTCCGGTCGCCGAAGATATCGCGCACCAAGCGACGCTGCGCCGCCTCGTCCGGAGGATCAAGCTTTTCATATTCGGCCAACGCCCGGACCAGGGAGAGCAGTGTCCTGGCATCCGACTCAACGGCCGGCCTGACAACAATCGCATCGTCCATTTGGCCGATTCTTAGGGAGGTGTGCCAGTGTCCTTCGGGTTCACTACCGGGAACGTTACGATATTGCTCACGTAGATGTTCTGGGCGATGGTGAGCTGGGTGAACGGGTTGGTGGGGATGTCCGAGTTCAACTCCAGGATCACCTCGTAAAGGCCGACACCGCCCTGCGCCAAAGAAGCGCCGATCACGTTGGCGGTCTTACCACCCGCCAGCGAGGAGACGAATTCCTGCGGCTCGGTGGAGGGGCCCTCGTAGCGCTCGCCGGTGGTTTCGACGCGCGGCTCCGGCAGGCCGAGGCCGGTGGCATAGACGATGATGGTCTCGCCGGGGATGGCGGGATTCTCTTCGGTGATCCGGCCCTGGTTGGCGCAGCATAACTCGACGTTGAACGCGGTGAGCACCAACTGGGCGCCATCCGGGGACTTGGCGCCGATCTTGATCCCATTGCCGTCCGGACCCGCCACCTTGGCGCGCAGCCGGATGCGGGTGAAGGAGGTTGCGGCCGAGGCGGTCACTTTCTCGTCGGCGCTGGCGTTGATCAGGTCAACGAACGCGTCGCGGATGGTGGCCAGCGTGTCTTCGGCTTTGACAGTGTAAGAGTACTCGCGGTCCTCGATGGTGATTGTGCCGGCGTCGCCGGCCTTCACCGAGCCGTCCACCGAGACGGTACCGATCGCGTACGGCGAACCGTGGTAGGCGACCGCCGGGCGGGGATCGGGTCCGGGGTCGGCAAAGATGCCGGGATTCTCCAGGACAATCGTCACGGCGATCGGAGTGGTCACGCGGACGCCGTCGGGAAACTGCGCCCGTACGTAGGCGTTCACGCTGGTCCGGTCGCGCACCTCGAAGGGAATCTGGGCGTTGATCATGGTGGGCGAGACCATCAGCAGCGGCGCGCGGATGCCGTCGAAATAGACCTGCGTATCGGCCAGCGTGGTGGGCAGCGTCTTGCGGTCCTCGGGCGCGGATTCGGTGCGTGGGGCCAGATCGTCGCCCAGGATCGTCACCAGGGCGCCCGGCGCGATCTTGGCCGCATCCTGGCCGCCGGAGAGCGTGGCGCCACTGGTCGTCACAGTAATGGTGGCGCCGTCCGACGTGGTGACCGCATACTCCACCGCATTGCCGTCCGATCCCCCGGCGCGGGAAGTGAGGACGATCCCGTTGAGCACCGGATTGGCGATGGCCAGCACCTTCGGGTCGCCATCGCCGGCATTAATGGCTTTGATCAGAGCCGCGATAACTTTGCCGAATGTGTCGTCCTTGACGAGCTTGTACTTGTACTCCTTGCCGCCGTCGCCGCCGATCTTAATGGTGATCTCATCGTTCTCCTTGATCGTGCCGGCGAAAGTGATGCCGCCCACGGCGAAGATCTCGCGGCTAGCCGCGTTGCGCACTCCCGAATAGGGGATCTTGGGCATCGCGACCGAATACACCATGACCCGCCGGTTGAACGAATCGGTCACGTAGAGGTTAGTTCCGTCCCAGGCCATGGACATCGGCGTCCGCATCGAATCGGTCGAGTCGGAGGCCTGGTTGATGCCGCCGCCGAGCTGCCCGATCACATAGTTGGCCGGCGCTCCGCTCTGAGCCGGGATGGTGCCGTAGATCAGGACGCGGTCATTGCCGCCGTCGGCGATGAACAGCCGCCGTCCGTCGGAGAGCGCAAAACGCGGGAAATCCAGTGTGGCCAGGCAGCGCTTGGGGAAGGTGTCCTTGCCGTCGGCGTCTTTGCCGGTTGCCTCACAGAGCTTTTCCGAGTTGTTCGGGATGGCGCTGGTTACGTCGGGCTGGCCGAGCGCCAAATCCGCCGGCGTCTGGTTGCGGGTCGGGATGCTGTTCCACACCAGCACGCGGTTATGACCCAGGTCTGTGACGAAGAGATGAACACCGTCGGAAGTCACCGACACCGGGTTGAGCATGTTGGTTGCCTTGGCGTCTACCTTCTGCTGCGTGAGGTCGGGCTCGACAAAGGTATTGAAATCCGGCTGGCCGAGGACGACGTCGGCCGCCGCGCCGTTGGAAGTAGGGATGGAATTGTAGATCAGGACGCGGTGGTTCTGCGTGTCGGCGACGTACAGCTTGCCGTTCTGGATCCACACGCCCTGCGGGCCGCGCATCGACTTGTTATTGGGCACATTGCCCGGAGGGATCGCGGCACTTGTGAAATTAGGCTGACCCAACACCACATCGGCCGGCTGCCCATTGACACTGGGAATCGAGTTCCAGATCAGGATGCGGTTGTTGTCCGTGTCGGCGACCGCCAGAATGCGGCCGTCGGAGGCGACCGCGGTTGGGGTGCGCAGGCCGTCTTGCTTCAATTTGAACTCGGTCTTGGCAAAGTCGGGCTGTCCCAGCACCACGTCGGCCCTTCCGGTGCACACCGGGCAGGGCCGGTCGAAAAACAGCTCGTCGGTAGGCTGGGGCAACGTGCCGGAAAGATTCTTGTAGATCAGGACACGGTGGTTCTGGGGAATCGCGCCGACACGGTTGGCGTCGGCCACAAACAGCGTGTTGGCGGCGTAGGCCACGCCGCTGACGCCGCCTACCAGCTCGTCGCTGGCGCCGGGCCGCTGGTCGGTGAAGGTGCGCTGCCCGATGACCATCCGGGCCGCCTGGCCGGTCGTAAAGTCTTGAGCGAGAGCCCCAATCGCGAAGGTGGTGGTGAGGATAAGGACAGACTTCATGCGTTCGAACGGACCTACATTCTCTCTGCGCTAACCTAGATTATAGCAACCTTAAGGACGCAACTGCGGGGCGCCAGGTTTCGCAAACGCCTCGCCTCCCGTTGGGCGCATGATAGAGGCATGGCGAACGCGGGCCGGCTCTCCGGGATCTTGTGCTGGGTCGCCGCCTGTGGACTGGAGGCCGCCGAGGTGACCGTGCGGCTGTACTCCCAGCATCCGCCCGTCGAGTTGCGCCTGCTGCGGGGCGGCGTCGTCACCCGGATTACGGCGGCCCACGCCGCGCGGAAGCCGGTGGAGGCGGCGGGATCCTACGAGATCGCCGTCAACAGCGAGCCCGCGGTGCGGCTGCGGCATCCGCTGCGGATCTCGTCCGTCCAGGGACGCCTAGGGCTGACGCTGCGGCTGCCGCTCGAAGACTATGTCAGCGCCGTGCTGGCGGGAGAGAGCGCCAGCTTCGGCTCGGAGGAGGCCCTGAAAGCCATGGCGGTGGCCGCCCGCACTTACGCCGCGCGCTTCGCCGGACGGCACAAGCTGGAGGGCTTCGACTTCTGCGACACCACGCACTGCCAGGACTTCCGCGTCAGCGCCGAAACGGCGCGCCTGCGCGCGGCCGCCGAGGCGACCGAGGGGGAGATGCTCTGGTATCTGGGATCGCCGGCCGCCACCTACTACACGCAGAGCTGCGGCGGGTCCAGCGAGGACGCGGCGCGCCTCTGGCCGGACGCGCGAGCCCCCTATCTGCGCCAGCACGCGGACGGATTCTGCCCGCGCCAGGAGTGGCAGGCCGAGATCCTGAAAGCCGATCTGCCCGGCGCGCTGTCGGTGGTCTCGCGCACACCGTCGGGCCGGGTGGAGCGCCTGCGGGTGGATGGCGTCCTCACCGCCGCGCCGGCCTTCCGGTTCTCGGTGGGCCGCACCCTGGGCTGGCATCTCATCCGCGGCGATCTGTACGAGGTGCGCGACGGCGGCGACCGCTGGGTATTTCGCGGTCGCGGCGCCGGACACGGCGTCGGGATGTGCCAGGCGGGTGCGGCGCGCATGGGATCGAGCGGCCACACGTACCGCCGGATCCTGGAGTTCTACTATCCGGGCACGCTGCTCGGCCTGACGGCCCGGGGCTTGACCTGGCGCGCGGTGCGCGGCGAGCGCGTGGAGTTGTTGACCGCACAGGCGCGCACGGATCTGGTGGATCAGGCCGAGCGGTTGGTGCGCGAGTTGGAAGAGCGGACCCGCCTGCGCTTCCTGGCTCGCCCCCGCATCCGGGAGTATCCGGATGTCGCGACCTTCCGTGACGCTACCGGGGAGCCCGGATGGGTGGCGGCAAGCACGCGCGGTGGGGTGATCCGCGTGTACCCCGCGGGTAGAACGGCCCTACGGCACGAGCTGGCGCACTTGCTGGTCGACCGGCCGGGACTGCCGTTGTGGTTTCGCGAGGGTCTGGCTTTGTACCTGTCGGGGAAGGTGTCGGGCCTGCGACCGGCCGGTGGCCCGCCCAGTGAGGAAGCATTCGAAAAAGCGTCCACCCGCGGCGAACTTCAGCGTGTTTACGATGCGGCGCTGGCCTTCGTCACGGCCCTGGTGAAGCAGCACGGCGAGGAGACCGTACTCAGTTGGGTGGAGCGGGGGATTCCGCCCGGAGCCGTCCCGCCAGCGACGCCAGCAGCAGCCACGCGCTGACGGCGACCAGGTAGGCGCAGGTGAATCGCAGGGCGAGGCTGGCGGTCTGCAACGCCAGCCCAGCCAGCAGCGGATGCCAGTGAACCAGCAAATAGGGCAGGCCGGCGCCTGCCGCCAGCAGCCCCACACAGCCCGGAAGAAAACGCAGCGGCAGGCGCAAGCGGATCAATCCCGCTACCACCAGGAGGGCCAGCGCGAGTAGCTGGAGTTTCGACAAGGCTAGCGTTGCGATCGCCAACGCGATCCAGATCGCGACCTCGGGCGCCCCGGAGAAGGCGGCCTCCCAGCGGCGGCCGGAATGCCAGGCGCGATACAGATGGAACGTCGCGCTGATCCACCACGCCCAGCCAAGCAGCAGAAGCAGTCCCGACACGAACGAAATCATCACGGAAACGGTTTGCGCGTCGGGAATCCAGAACCAGGCAGCCGCCAGCGTCAGCAGCACGGCCCCGATTGCCGCCAGCGTGAGCCACTCCCACTTGTGACGCCAGCACATCGCGGCCGCTTGGCGCTCGGGGCTCATCGCACCTCCAGAACCTTGCTCTCGGTTGTAGCCAGATAGCTGGGCTGGTACATCGGCTGGACGCGCGCCGGGCTCACCCGGAACGTACCGGGATTCACCACCTTCAACAGATACAGGTGATAGGCCGTCTGGCTGCCGCCGAAGTAGGTCTGGAAGAGCGCGGCATGATCGTCGTGGAACTCACGGCGCGCGTAGAAAGACTGCCACCAGGGCGGTCGGTTCTTGAGCGGGTACAACTCGTCGTTGTCGATGAACTCCGCGCCCGCGGGAATCGGGTCCTCCACCAGCAGGTAGCGCCAACTGCCTCCTGTGAGGACCAGGCGCACCACCACTACATCACCCGGGTGCAGCGGTCCTTCGAGCGGTTCAAGCTGATGCACGATGCGGGTCCCTTCTTTCACCGGGACCAGCTTGAAATACTCGCGCGAGAGATTCAGCGCCGCGGACCCGGAGCGGCCGAGCTTGTCTTCAGTGGAGTAGTACTCGGCGCGGGCCGACCAGTAGAGGCGTCCCTCGCCGTTCTTGGCGATGCGTACCGTGTTCGCGCCCGCCGCCAATTGGTCCGCCGGGAGCCGGATGACTGGGGTGTTGGGCGCCAGCGCGTCGGCGGCGGTGAAGGTGCGCGACAGGACCTGCTTGCCGTTCACCGACACCGCGACGCTGAAGTTGGGCCGCAGCTCGCCGCTGGCTTTGAGGTAGTCGATAAGCCCGTAGATCACCATCGCCGTCTGCTTGGTGGAATTCCAGTAGTAGCCCTGGTCGCGGTGCGAGATCAGCCAGAACGCGGCCTTCTCGATCAGCGGGCTCTGCGGACGCGCGCGGGCCAGCAGCTTGAGCGCGTGCGCGGTAGCCTCGGCGGTGGTGTCGCCGTAGAAGTCCATCAAGGTGTCGCGTTCCACGGGCCAGTAGGCGTCGCGCTCGTCGGACCTGGCTTGGCTTTCGATCTGAAGCGCGGCTTCGGCGGCGCGGGCGTCACCGGCCTTCTGAAGCGCCAGACCGAGCAGCGCAAGACCATACGGGCTGAGCTGGGAGCGCTGCTGCCAGGCGGAATCGAGGCGGGCCTTGTCGGGGAGACCGCCGGCCTGCCCGATTGCGTAGAGCGCGTAGGCGCGCAGGTCGGGCGATAACTTCCGGTTCTGATCCAACTGGCCGCGCAGCCAGTCCTGGCCGCGCCCAACGACTCCGTCGCGCAGGGTGTATCCGGCGGCCTGTGCCTGGGAGAGACCGGCCACCACATAGGCGGTCATGAACGGATGGCTCTCGTCGGTCTGCCACCAGCCCCAGCCGCCATCTTCATGCTGGAAGTCGTAGAGCCGGTCCAGCCCGGCGCGGATCTTCTTCTCGAGCGCCGCCGGGTCCACTTTGGCGGGCACGTGGAGTTCCTTCAGCGCCTGCGAAACCACGATGTTCGGCACGAAGCTGGACATGGTCTGCTCGGTGCAACCGTACGGGAAGCTGACCAGGTATTCCAGAGCGCCGAAGATCGCGCCCGCCGCCGACGGCGTCACGCTCAGCTCGATCATCCGCGACGAAGGTTCGATCCGCGCCGGGAAGCTCAGCTCCACGGTCTTCTCGCCCGTGGGCGCGGCGATGGAGCCGGCTTCAGCTTTGGCCAGCTTCACGCCGAACGGATTCACCGGAAGGGTGATCTCCATCGCGTCCGACTCTTCATCGGTGAGGGCTTTCCCGAGGAGCTTGGCCTCGCTGACGGCCTTGGCCCGCACGCGCCAGTCCAGCCTGGCGTCGCCGCCGCTCGGGATCCTGATGTCGCGCGTGGCGCCGTCGACGATCTCCAGGCCCTCGACGTCCAGCGAAACGCGCGCCGTCTTCTCTGTCTTGAGGTAGTTGTGCACCAGCACCGAGAGCGTCACCTCGTCGCCCTGGGTGAAGAAGCGCGGAGCGGCCAGGCGCAGCATCAGGTTCTTGCGCACGATGGTCTTGTCGATGGCCGCGCCGGCCTTGGTGTCGCGCGTGATGGCGCGCGCGGTCGCCCGCCAGGTGGTGAGCGCGTCGGGAAAATCGAAACGGGCCGTGCCGCGCCCGGAGGCATCCGTCGTCAGGCTGGCCACCCAGTAGGCGGTGTCCGGGAAGGCCTTGCGCACCCTGGGCTGCACCAGTTGCTCTGGCTTGAGCTGGGCCAGGTTCTTGCGGCTGCGCATGTGGGTGAGCTGCATGCGCCGCTTTCCCGCCTCGCCATGGAAGTAGTAATTGAGCGAGGACTGGGTGCCGACGCGGTTCGGCGCCGAGCCCCAGAAGAACTTGAAAATGTCCGGGGCGCTGTCGGGGCGGAGGGCATAGATCGCCTCATCCACAACGCCCAGGCTGAACTCGGCGGCCACCGGCTGGCCCTCGGAATCGCGCGCGGTCACTGTGTACATCGCCGGTTCGCCCGGCTTGTACTCCTTCTTGGAGGGCTGCACCTCCACTTGAAGTTTTTGTCGGGCGGCCGGGACGTTCAGCTTCTTGCTGCCTTCGTACAGCTTGTTGTCGCGAACGAAGGCCGCGCTTACGTAGACGTTGGGGAGATACTCCGGGCGGATAGGAATGTCCACGGTGATCGAGGGCGATTTCGCCGCGACAAGCTGTCGCGAGTAAAGGTCCCGGCCTTCGATGGTCACCAGGACCCTGGCTTCCGGTACGCCGGTGGCGATCAGAACCTTGGCCGCCTCGCCCGGCTTGTACGAGCGCTTGTCGGCGACGATCTCGATCCGCTCGCCGCGGTCCTGCCACCAGGCGGCGCTGCCGGTGACCCAGATCCAAGTGGAAGCCTCGACGTCGCGCCCTTCCGGAGTCCTGGCCACGGCGCGCGCCGTGTAGGACCCGCCGCCGGGGATCTCCAGCTCGACACTGCCTGAGCCGGAAGCGTCCGTCTGGACCTGAGTGGTCTGCCTCACCGCATCTTCGTTCTTCCGATGCTCGCGCAGCTCCACGCGGACGGCGGCCGGCACGGGGCGGCCGTCATAATCGCGGGTCTCGACCGTGAATTTTGCCTTGTCGCGCGGCTGGTAGACGTACTGCGCCGCGCGGATGTGCACCAGGAAGCTTCCCCGCGTGGCGACGAAACTCCCGGCGCCGGCGATCTCGCGGTTGCCTGCGTCGGTCACGCGCGCCTCCACGCGGTAGCGAACGTCCCAGGCTTGGGCGCCCACCTCGGTCGGAATGGTCACGGTCAGGAGGCCGTCCGCATCGAGGTGGCCGTTTTGTTCGGCGACTTGCTCTCCGGGAGAGTAAGACTCCTGCATTTCCTCTTCGCTCAAGTCTTCTTCGGCTGCGTAGAGCGGGAACCAGTAGCGGGCACGATGGACGACCCACATCACCTTGGCATTCTTCACCGGCTCGCCGAAGAAGTAGCGCGCCGAAATCGTGGCCTTGGCCGCTTCGCCCTGAGTCAGCCGCCGCTTGTCGATCGTGACCCGGACTTCATACTCGGGCTTCTTGTACTCCTCGACGTGGAATCCGGCATTCACGCTTCCCGAGCCGAGACTGATTTGGAGATTGTAGTATCCCAGGGCCGCCGCAGGCGGCAGGCTGAAATCTCCGCTTACGGCGCCGCTCTGCGACAGCGCGGCATCCTGGCGGTAGACGCTCTTCCCTTCGGGATCGTTGATTTCCACCTGAACCTGGCGGGCGTTGGGCAGTTGATAGCCCGCCGCGGTCTGATGGCGCAGAATTCCCTTCCAGTGCACGGTGTGGCCGGGGCGATAGATGGGCCGGTCGGTATAGACGTAGCCCGTAGTTTGCCGTTCTTCGTCCTCGCCCAGATTCCAGGAGTACAGCGCGTTGATGGCAAAATCCTCGCCGCTCCGCGCCAGCACGCGCACATTATCGGGACTCTGTTCGCTGATCCGGACCTCAACGAGGCCGTTTGAATCGGTGCTCGGGCGCGCCAGCTCCTGCTTGTTGGACCACACCAGCAGGGGGACGCCGGGGATCGGCTCGCTCGTCTTGCTGTTGACGGTCCAGGCGGTAATCCGTCCCGGCGCGGTCTTGGTGACCACTGCCAATTCGGTCACTGCAACCACCGTGTAGGCGCGGAGATCCTGGTGCGCGGCCTCGACCAGATACAGGCCCTTGCCTTCCACTTCGACCGGGACCGTCAGCGACTCCCAGCGGTGCTTGACGCCGGCCGTGGCCTGTCTCCATACCGACACCACTTGTTGCGGATTGAGCAGCGGAAGCGTGGCGAAGCTGGCCACCTTGGCGGCCTTCGGGGCCGGCTGCCGCCGGCGCTCGGCCATCCATCCGCGGATCAGGGCGCGGGTATCGTCGCCGTACTGCGCGCGCAGCAGGCTCTGAACGCGTCCGCGCGTCTTGGCCTTGAATCCGTGGAACCGCTCGATCCAAGTGAGCTTGGGGTTGGGCGGGGGCGTTTCTCCCGATCCGAAGCGATGGACGTCTTCGAGCTTCCGGAAGAACTCGACCGGATCCTTCACCCGGTAAACACGGAACTCGAGAGAGTCCACGTTTTGGCTCCACATCTGGACCGACGGTTTCTCGCCCGGCAGGTACGTCCGATTGCTGCTGAGCGAGAAGTACGGTTTCCGGTCGTCCTGCGCGGAAGTGGGAAGCAACGCGGCCAAGGCGAGGGCGAAAAACAGGCGGCGCATGGCGTCAGTCCGACTCTCGCAGTATATTCCACCGGTAGATGCCGAGGAAGTTGCGGTTCCCAACGGTCGGACGCCAGCGCGGGGAAGGGTGGCCTAGGAGTTCCGCGATACTGGGGCGGCGGATCTCCCCGGGGCTCTTTCCGATTGGACCGGTGTGGTACACGGCATACACGCCGCCTCCGGATTCGAGTTGGCTGGGTCCGAGGTAGATCATCGCATGAAAAGGCAGGTTCTGCTCGATCTGCCGGTAGAAGAGAAGATCGCCACGTCGGGCGCGCCGGATGTCGCGGGTCACCAAATGCGTGTTGGCCTGGTAGAGGGTGCGGGCGTCGGCGAACTGGGCGAAGGCTTCATGGCCGGGCGGCCGGAATGGGCCCACCGCCACACGAAACAGGCTGGCTCCCAGCGGTGTGCGCGGGTAGTTGTACTTGCGTACCGAGCCTTCGCCCGGCACTGCGTCCAGATCGAGCGAGGAGGCCCAGGCGCCGTCGTGCTCGCGAAGGGCCTCGCGATAGGCGAAGCGGATGAGCGCGCCGCAGTCGTTGATCTCGCCCGGAAGCCGGCCCGGCTGCCGGAAATACTGGGATTCCGCCAGGAAGGTGAACCAGGTCTGGAAGACGCGGCGATCCTGCGCGCTGTCCAGGCGAAGAAAATCGGGGGTGCCGTCGTGATACCGGTCCTGGGCGAATAGCGCAACCCCCAGGCTGATCCACGCCAGGCCGCGCATGTCAGTCGTGTGCCTCCGGCTCCGGCGGCGCGGAGCCGAAGCGATAGAAGCGCCGCCGGCATCCACGGCAGCGATAGGGGTGAATGCTGATCAGGCGAAGCAGCAGATCGAGGAATCCGCGCCGCATCGAGGCGCGCGCCTTGTGCTCCCCGCAATGCGGACAGGGCGGATAGCTGAACTCATTTCCCCAGCTCACGGTTGGCCTGTTCGTCCAGTTGACCACTTCCGCCGGCTGGAATCAATAGGCCTGGCCCTACCGCCGCGCCGGGGCCGGATCGCTCTCCCGCAGGTGGCTGCGGTAGCGGCTATACCCGAAGTAGATCACCTGCCCGATCACCAGCCAGACGGCCAGACGGATCCAGTTGTCCCAGCCCAGCGAGTACATCATGGAGAAGTTCCAGAGGATGCCCATGATCGGGACCAGCGGCACCCACGGCGTCTTGAACGGACGCGGCGTGCCCGGCTGCGTGCGGCGCATCACCAGCACTCCCGCGCAGACGATCACGAAAGCGAACAGCGTCCCGATGCTGGTCATGTGGCCAACCACCGACAGCGGCAGGAATCCCGAGAAAGGCATCACAAAGACCATAAACAGCAGGTTGGAACGCCAGGGCGTGCGGAATTTGGGGTGAATATCGGAGAAGACCTTGGGCACCAGGCCGTCGCGCGACATCGAGTAGAACACGCGCGACTGGCCCAGCAGCATCACCAGGATCACGGAGGTGAATCCGGCGATGATTCCGAACTTGACCAGCAGTTTGAGCCACTCGTAGGGCGTCCGGTCGATGGCGATGGCCACCGGCGCGGCCACGCCCAGCTCCTTGTAGCTGACGATGCCGGTGAGGACCACCGAGAACAGGATGTAGAGCACCGTGCAGATGGCCAGCGACCCGATGATGCCGATGGGCATGTCCTTCTGCGGGTTCTTCGCCTCCTGGGCGGCGGTGGAGACGGCGTCGAATCCGATATAGGCAAAAAAGATGGTTCCCGCGCCGGCCATGATGCCGCTGAATCCGAACTTGCCGAAGACGCCTTCATTCGCCGGAATGAACGGCGTGTAGTTGGCCCTGTTGATGTACATCCAGCCGAGGCCGATGAAAACCACCACCACCGTCAGCTTGATCACCACGATCAC
>JACOSH010000179.1 GCA_016178945.1 Acidobacteriota bacterium | reverse complement strand
GCGCATTGGTCGTCGAGGATCGAAAGGCGCGCAAGCAGGTGAAGCTGGCGGCCTCACTGGGGCTGTGAGCCCGGCAGACCTGCACCGACTCCGTCGGGGACCATCGCGGAGCTTCAAGGTCGGGAGGCAGAGTTGCTGGCACGGGAACGCAGGGACGCGGCCAGTGATACTGCCGGCAGTTCTCCAAGCAAGCGGTGATAACCAGTGGCGAGAATGTGTGGCAGCAAGTGGTCTCAGGTAGGCCGATGTCGGGCCGTGGGGCGTTTGATCAAGGCGCAGTGGCAAATCAGATCTTGCTAAACCACTGAGGGTCAATACTGACCTCTTCAACCATCTTGGTCGCAATCCCGAGCTTTAGGTTCTTCAAAAGGTCGCAAAGTATGTCGCCGTCAATCAGGTCGATGGCCGGCGCACCGTCTCGCGTCGCTTCCTTCTTTGCCTCCGCAGTGAACGTACCGGTGGTGATGAACAATCCCTTATCGGAACGTCCCACCATCGCACCCCGAAAATCGCGGATTGCGCCAGGCGAAACGCTGCCTTTGTATTTCTTGCACTGGAAGTAGACCTGGAAAGACAGTAGTGAGAGTCGCAATACGCCGACCCCATCAATGCCTCCGTCGCCGCTTCTCCCAGTTACCTCGACCTTCACGAAGCCAGACTCTCGCAGGATGCGTTGCGCCAGCCGCTCGAAAGCATCCGGTGTCATCTGAGTCAGGACCGCCAACAACTCATCTTTCCAATTCTTCGTTTCTGGCTGGAGGTCTTCCTCTTCTTGGCTGACTTTGGGCTTCTTGTTGTCTCTCTCCAGCCTGTACTGCTTTCGGACTTCTACGGGGATCTGTTTTACAGCGGCCTCTGTGAGCCCCTTGCCCTTTTCAGTGATAGCCCACACGCCATGGGATGGATTTTCGAGGGCACCCCCTTTTCCGAGGTAGGTCTTCGCCCAAGCAAGGTTGTAGCCTATCTTGGTCTGCCGCTCTGTGTGCATTACATTCTGGACGGCTTCGGGAATGTCCCGCAACTCGATCACCTTTTCAAGTAGCTCTTCGTGAGTTGCTGAACCACCGAGTTCTTTCATCGCCTGGAGGGCCGGCCACATGAGCGCATCAAACGTGGGCACCTTCGGTTCCGAGGCCATTTCGCTCACCTGTCATAACAAATTCATACGCACTTCGTGGCGTGATGTCCGACGGCGTACAATGAAGAGATGCGAGCCGGACCGCTGGGCGTGCTTCTGTGCGTGGCGGCGGCTGCGCAGTCCACCGATCCTCCCTTGGACCCGCGCATTCCGGAGATCCTGCGCCGGATCGCCGAGGAAGCCGATGTCTTCGCCCGCATTGCGCGAGATGTGATCTCGGAGGAAACGCTCACCCACCGCTTTGCCAAGGGACAGTCGCGGTTCAAGCCGCGGGTAGGATCGACCGTGATGGAGCGGCCCAAGGTGCGTTACGAGACCAAGGAGATCGTCTCCGAGTACGGATTTGGAGCCCTGGCCGAGGCCCCCAGCGTTTTGCACGAGTTTCGACAGGTGACGGCGGTCGACGGGCGTCCGATCGTGGGGGCGGAAAAAGCGCGGCGGACGTTGAGCGTCGGGCTCCGTTCCAACGACGACCACGTGAAGAAGCAGATGCTCAAGGACTTCGCCAAGCACGGCCTGGTGGGGACGGTTGGAGACTTCGGCCAGATGCTGCTGATGTTCTCCAGGCGGCGCGTGGGCGGCTTTCAGTTCGACATCGGGGGCGAGAGCCAACTCGGAGTGGACCCGGTCCTGATCCTGAACTATGTGGAGACCAGCGGGAAGGATTCGCTGACCGTCTTCGAAGGGCGCGAGACCATCTTCCAGCCGCTGATCGGGCAGCTCTGGGTGCGCAAGTCCGACTACTTGCCGCTGAAGATCACGCTGGCTTCGCAGCGCTACCGCCGCAAACAACTCAACCGCTCGGAAGCCTCGGTGGAGTACGCGCTGACAGCTCATGGGGTGGTGCTGCCAGTGTCCGTGTCGCACAAGGAAACCGTCAACGGCGAGCTGTTCATGGAGAACCGCTTTCGCTACGCCCCTTTCCGGAAGTTTGCCGCCGAGACCGAGCTGAAGTTCGACGTGGTGGAGATGCCGCCCGAGCCGGCCAAGAAATAGCCCGTTCGGTCCCAGAACATCTGGGACAATGGAACAAGTGGACACCTTCTTCGTTCAGAACTTCGGCTGCCGGGCGGCTCAGGCCGATGGCGCGGCGCTGGCCTCGCGCCTGACCGCGCGAGGGCTGGCCGGCGCTTCCGGGCGGGAGCAGGCGGAGCTGGTGATCCTCAACACCTGCACCGTCACGGCGGCCGCCGACGAGGATGTGCGGCATGCCATCCGGCGGGTGCATCGCGAGAACCCCGCGGCGCGCATCCTGGTGACCGGCTGCTATGCCCAGCGCGCTCCGGAAGAGCTGGCTTCGCTGCCGGGAGTCGAGTGGGTGGTCGGCAATTCGCACCGCACCCAGATTCCAGATCTGGTGACCGGCGCCCCCTATCACGGCCAGATTCACGTCGGCGACATTTTCGCGCGCCACGAGTTTCTTTCGGCGCCCGTGGAGGACGCCGCCGGCGATCGCACCCGCCCCAACCTGAAGATCCAGGACGGCTGCAACAACCGCTGCTCGTTCTGCATCATCCCGTATGTGCGGGGCTTGAGCCGCAGCGCGCCGCTGGAGGAAGTGACCGAACAGGTGCGGGGCCTGAGCCGGCGTTACCGCGAAGTCGTGCTCAGCGGCATCAACCTGGGCCGCTGGGGACGCGATCTGGACGGCCCCCGCTTGCGGCTGGCCGGGCTGCTCCGCCACTTGCTGGCCGAAACCCAAGTCGAGCGTCTACGCCTGAGCTCGGTCGAGCCCATGGACTTCACCGACGAGCTCCTGGAGCTGATGGCCGCTTCGCCCCGGATCGCCCCGCACGTGCACGCCCCGCTTCAGTCCGGATCGGACCGCGTGCTGCGCCGCATGCACCGCAAGTACCGGCCGCGGCACTACGCCGACCGGGTGCTCAAGGCGCGGGCGTGGATGCCGGACTCGGCCATCGGCGCCGATGTCATGGTGGGATTCCCCGGCGAAACCGAAGAGGAGTTCGAGGAGAGCCGGCAGTTCATCGCGAGCCTGCCATTCACCTATCTGCACGTGTTCACCTACTCGGCCCGCCCCGGCACGCCCGCCGCAGCGCATCCGGATCAGGTTCCCCAGCCCGTGCGCAAGGAGCGGAATCGCATCCTGCGCGAGCTGGCGGCGGCTAAGAACCTCGAGTTCCGGCGGCGCATGGTCGGCCGCAAGCTGCCGGTGGTTACGCTCCAGGAGGGCGCGCTCAGCGGCAACTACCTCAAAGTGGAGCTGGCGCGCTCGCGGCCCGCCAATCACCTTATCGAGGTCGAGATCGGCTCACTTGCCGAAAGTGGACTGCGGGAGCGGGGGGCGTCCCCGGGTCTGGTAGTCTTGCCGGCGTGAGCGAGTGGCTCACAGCTCGCGCCGTCCCTCCAGCGACTTCCACATGGTGACTTCGTCGGCGAACTCCAGGTCGCTGCCCACCGGGATGCCCATGGCGATGCGCGTCACCTTGACGCCCAGCGGCTTCAGCAGCTTGGACAAGTAGACCGCCGTGGCCTCGCCTTCCACATTGGGGTTGGTGGCCAGAATCACTTCTTCGACGCGGCCCGCGCCGATCCGCTCCACCAGGCTCTTGATCTTCAACTGCTCCGGCCCGATGGCGCGCAAGGGCGAGAGCGCTCCGTGCAGCACGTGATAGAGGCCCTGGTACTGCCGCGTAGTTTCGATCCCAATGATGTTGTGCGGCTCCTCGACCACGCAAATCATCTTCTGGTCGCGCTGCTCGTCCCGGCAGTATTGGCAAATCTGGCTGTCGCTGATGTTGTTGCAGACCTGGCACAGGCCCAGCTTGTCCTTGACGTCGAGTAGCGCTTGAGCCAGCCGCTGGGCGTCCTCGCGGCCGGCGCGCAGCACGTGAAAGGCGAGCCGCTGCGCCGACTTCTGGCCAATTCCGGGGAGGTGCTTGAACTCAGTGATGAGGCGGGCGAGAGGTTCGGCGAAATCCGGCATAATCTAGAACAGACCGGGGGGCAGCCCCATGCCGCCCAGCATCCCGCCCATCTTCTGCTGGGTCTCGTCGTCGACCTTCTTGGCGGCTTCGTTGCAGGCGGCCAGCACCAGGTCTTGCAGCATCTCGACATCGCCGGCGACTTCCGGGTCGATCTTGACGCCCAAAACGTGTTTCTGGCCATCCATCTGGATGGTGACCATCCCGCCGCCGGCCGAGGCTTCCACGCGGATCGCGGCGACCTCCTTCTGCAGGCGCTCCTGCATCTGCTGCGCCTGCTTCATCATCTGTTGCATGTTGCCGGGTAGTTTCACGTCGGGCTACTCCTTGAGATTGCGGACCGTGCGCACCTGACCGCCGAAGAGCTCCTGGAAGCGCCGGACTTCGGGATGCGAGAGGGCGCGGCGCGTCAGGTCGTCCTCAGGGGTCTGGGCTGCCGGGAGCGCCACCGCTTGCAGGCCGGCGGCGATCTTGATTTTCATCGGACGGCCGATCAGGCGCTGCACGGCTTTGTTCAGATCGGCTTCCTTCATCCCCAGCAAGAATTCCTTGGGGGTCGCAAACTGGAGCTCGGTGGGAGTCGCCACCAGGTGCGAGTGTTCCACTCCATCGGCGGTGAACGCCATGCCCAGCTCTACCAGCGCCGCCGGCAGGCGTTCTTTCCAGACTTCGGCGGTCCATGGCTCGAGGGCCGGCGCCAG
>JACOSH010000178.1 GCA_016178945.1 Acidobacteriota bacterium | reverse complement strand
TGAAATTCGGCGCCAACGTGCGCTTCTACCAGCAGAATAACCAGGGCGGCACCGCCGCCAGCCAGTCCCTGGTGCCGTCCATTTCGCTGAGCGCGACCCTGTTGCCGCCGGGCGCTGCGTTCGGGTTGCCAGCCGTGGCCACTGCGACGGCGGCTGGGATCAACTCCACCGACAACACCCGGTTGCTCTCGTCCATCAACGATCTGCTCGGTATTCCCGCCACTTTGCGGGCGGCCTTTCTGGGCAATCTCAACACGGACAGCTTCATCGGTTCCCGCTCTGGCGACTACTACTCGGTGTGGGACACCGGCGAACGGTTGAAGCAATACAACTTCTACGGCCAGGACGAGTGGAGGGCCCGCAAGAACCTGACGGTTACCTACGGCGTGCGATGGGAGATCAACCGGCCGGCTACCGAATCCAGTGAACCGGTCTACGTCCCCAACAAGGCGGTCAACGGTTCGCAGGGACCGGTGACGTTCGTGCGCGCGGATAGCTGGTGGCAGCGGTCCAACCTGAACGCCTTTGCTCCGCGCGTCGGCATAAGCTGGAGCCCGTTCGGCAACAAGACCGTGATCCACCTCGGCTATGGCATCTCGTTCGATCCCATAGCCACTTACGTGGCGGCCGCCGCGGCGAATTCCTTGCCGGGCCTGGCTTACACTTGCACGGCCACGACATATGCTTCCACAACGCCCGGTTGTGCCTCCGTACCCGCGAACACGCGGCTGTCGCAAGGGTTTCCGCAGGTGCTCGCTCCGCCCTCGGGCGTGAAGCCGTCCAGCTTCCTGTCGCCGCCGGCGCAATTGCTAGGCCAGGCGCCGAACGCGGTGGTGATCGATCCGAACTTGAAACAGGCCACCGTGCACCAGTGGAACTTATCGATCCAGCGGCAGCTTCCCGGCGACATGGTGTTGCAGGTTGCTTACGTAGCCAATCGCGGCGAGCGGTTGTACAGCCAGTTGGACGCGAACCAGATCAGTTCCGCGCCGATCCTGCCCCAGTTCCTCACGATGCAGGCCAATGTTAAGGCCGGATGCCGGCCCGATGGCACAGGGTGCCCGGCAGGCGCAGCCGGACAGTCGATTCCCTTGGTGACCGGCGGCGTCCTGACGGCCGCGTTTGTCAATTCTTCGACGACGCTGACCGACTTGCAGCAGAATGCGGCCGGCAACTTCGCCGGGCGCATCGAGCAAACCACGCTGGCGGCTCATCTGCGGCCCAACCAGCAGTTCGGCAGTATCATGTTCCTGTCGAACTCCGCCGATTCGGTCTATCACAGCTTGCAGACCACGCTGCGAAAGCGCTTCAGCCGCGGTTTGCTGTTCAACTTCGCCTACACGTTCTCCAAGGTGATCGACGATCAATCCGCCGACCCGATCGTCACCACGTTCACGCCCACGTCGGTCGCCGTCCTGAACAGCAGCGATCTGCGAAACGAACGTGCGCGCGCCGATTTCGACCAGCGGCACGTGGTCCAGATCACCTGGATCTATGAGCTGCCATTCGGCAAGGGACAGAAATGGCTGAGCAACGCCCCCAGGTTCGTCAACGCCCTGGTAGGCGGGTGGAGCTTGCAGGGCCTGAACGCCAACATGTCGGGCGAGCCATTCTCCATCACCAGCGGGTCGAAGACGGCCTTCTATTCGTCGGCCACCAACTCCCGGGCCGTGATCGTCGGCAACTCGTTGCCGGACGCGTCGCTCAAGCCCAAGAGCGGCGTGGTGGGTCCCGCATTCTTCCAGGATGCTTCGGCGTTCGCCATCGCGGCTCCCGGCCAGGTGGGCATGGGCCGCAACATGTTCAACGGTCCGTGGTACTGGGATATGGATGGCGCGATCGCGAAATCCTTCCAGCCGACCGAGCGAGCGAAGATCACGTTCCGGCTGGAGGCGTTCAACGCCCTCAACCACGTCAACTATCGAAGGCTGAGCGGCGCCACCGTGGGATCGAACAGCATCCTGTCGCCGAACTTCGGGATCGCCTGCTGCCAGAGCCTGGCGACTTCCACCTCCACGGCCATCGTGTCGAACGGCGAAGCGTATCGCGTCGCGCAGATGGTGTTGAAGGTGGCGTTCTAGCCCCGTCCCGTAAGGGCGGGGAATCGGTCCGTGAACAGCTCGTATAGCACAGCTATCCACTACTGTGGTGTAGTTTCTGGAGGAGTTGTCCACGGATGAAGAATATCGCTGCATTGTTGACGCTGGTTCTACTGTGCCTTGGCGCTACCAAGCCGGCACGCGTGGTGACGGTCACCGAAGGGACCAACATCAACGCCACGCTCTCGCCGGATCGCAAGACGATCCTCATGGATCTGCAAGAGACCCTGTGGTCGCTGCCCGCGGCCGGAGGCGTCGCGAAACGGCTCACGCCTCCATTTTTGGAAGCGGCGCGGCCGAATTGGTCTCCCGCGGGTAACCTGATCGCCTTTCAGTCCTTCAAGGGCGGAACATTTCACATCTGGCTCATGAAGCCTGACGGCACGGGCGTCCGCCAACTCACCGACGGCCACGGCGACGACCGGGAGCCGCGCTTCTCGCCCGATGGGAAGCGCGTTGCATTTTCCTCCGACCGTGCGTTTCAGGGTAACTACGACATCTGGGTGGCCGACGTCGAGAACGGCAAGCTGACGCAATGGACGTCGACCCCAGCCGACGAGTTCGACCCCACCTGGTCGCCGGACGGATCGCACATCGGGTTTGTGAGCGGCACAGGAGCGAACGCTACGAACATTCAAGCGGCCGACGATTCGGGGCAAATCCGGCCGATCATCTCCGCGCCCACGGGCGCGCGCGTGAGCTCGCCCGCCTGGTCGCCCGACGGCAGCCACGTCGCTTACACACAGTCCGAACGCAACCACACGCGACTGATGGTGTCGGGCCAGTCGGTGGCAAAGGCCGAGGACGTCTTTCCGTTCCCGCCGGCCTGGCTGTCCGCCAACCAGCTTCTGTACACCGCCAACGGCAAGATTCTCGTCACCGCCCTGGGCTCCGGGGAGACCAGCGCCATTCCCTTCCAGGCGAAGTTTGAACTGAATCGCCCGGCTTACAAGCGACGCCAGCCGGACTTTGAATCGATCGGCCCGAAGCAAGTCAAAGGAATCGTCGCGCCAGCTCTCTCGCCGGACGGGAGACGCGTGGTGTTCGAGGCTCTGAACCAACTCTGGCTGATGGAATTCGGGAGCAAGCCTCAGCAGCTCACCAACGACGGCTACTACAAGCAATCGCCGGCCTGGTCGCCCGACGGATCGCGCATCGCGTATTGCTCCGACAAGGCCGGCAGCGCTGACATCTACGTTTTGGAGCTTGCAACCCGGCAGGAGCGGAGAGTGACTACTCTCGCGGACTCGGCGGAGCTCGATCCCGCCTGGTCTCCGGACGGAAAGCAACTGGCCTTTCAGAAGCAGGACGGCACGACCTACACACTAGATCTGGCGAGCGGAGCGATCAAGGAAGCGATTAAGCCGACGTACGAGCCAGGACGTCCGAGTTGGTCGGCGAACGGCAAGGCGATCTCAGTGGCGGCGCTTCGCCCTTACACACGGCGGTTCCGGGAAGGAACCAGCCTGATCGAAACCGTCGATCTCGCGAGCGGCAAAGCGACCTTCACCGAGCCCGCGCCGTACAAATCCATCAGCACCCGCGGCATCGATGGTCCCGTCTATTCGCCGGACGGTTCGCGCATGGCGTTCGTGATGGACGGCTATCTGTGGGTTCGGCCCGTGGACGCGAACGGCATTCCGACCGGCGAAGCCCGTCCCATCAACGAAGAAATGACGGACGCTCCAAGCTGGAGCGGCGACGGCAAGCGCCTCCTCTATCTGTCCAACGGGAAGTTGCGCGTGATTGCCTCCGACGGGGCATCGCCGCCGGAAACGGTGCCGCTGGAGCTGAGCTGGCACCGAAGCGCGCCCGCCAGGAAAGTCCTGATTCACGCCGGCCACATGTGGGACGGCCTCGGCGCGAACGGTCGCAGTAACGTGGACCTTCTGATCGACGGCCGGCGCATCCAGAAGATCGAGCCGCATCGCGACGGGCTTCATCAGGGCAGGGAAGTGATCGACGCATCGGGTCTAACCGTCATGCCAGGCCTGTGGGAGGCCCACAATCATGCCTACGGCGGACTGGCGCAGTTCGGCGACCGGGCCGGGCGTGCCTGGCTGGCTTATGGGATCACCACGCTCCAATCGCAGGGACAGCCGGCTTACGGCCAGATGGAGATCAAAGAATCGTTCGCGTCGGAGAGCCGGGTGGGTCCGCGCTATTTCAGCGCAGGCGAGCCGATCGACGGCGAGCGCGGATACTACGCCACCGATCACGGGGTCACCAACGACAAGGAGCTTCAACTGGAGTTGGCCCGCGCGCAGGCGATGGAATACGACGGCCTGAAGACGTACGTCCGGCTTCCTCATGAAATGCAAGTGGCGGCGGTGAAGTTCGCGCACGACAAGCTGGGCATCTGGACGGCCTCGCACTACGGGATGCCCGGCCTGGCTTACGGCATGGATGGCATGACGCACGTCAGCGCAACGTCGCGGTGGGGTTATTCCTATACGCGATCCTCTGGCGGCGTCACCTATGGCGACATCCTCGCGCTGTTCCCCGCGGCCGGCGAGTTCATCATCTCCACGCCATTCTCCGCCTCGGCGTTGTACGCGGAAGATCCCAAGATCGTCGAAGATCCGCGCATCGCAACCTTGAACACACCCTGGGCGCAGCGCACTATGGTGACGGCGCGCGACCGGGCGGTCTCATCCGACCAAACGCTCACGCTCGATAACCTCAAACACGAGCAGGAGACTTTGGCGAAGATCCTGAAGGCCGGCGGGACGGTCATCCTCGGCACGGACTCGCCCTTGCCCGGCCTGGCGATCCTGCTTCACCTGGGACTGCGCGCTGAAGTGAAATTTGGCATGCAGCCCTGGCAAGCGCTCCAGACCGCGACGCTGTTTCCGGCGCGGGCCCTGGGTTACGGCAAGGATCTCGGGTCGATCGAAGCCGGCAAGCTGGCCGACCTCGTGTTCGTGAAGGGAGATCCGCTACAGAATATCAACGACGTCACCAAGGTGGAACGCGTGATGGTGGACGGAAGAGTGTACTCCATACCGGAGCTGCTTGCTCCGTTCGTCCCGAAGTAGGACGCAGCTACTTCATTTTCTCGTAGGTCGCGAAGGTGACGTTGGTGGTCCTCCCCTGCGCGTCGGCGCGCATGTACATTACGCCGATCGTGTTTCCATCGGGCGAGAGCACGTTGGTGAGCACTTGCGAGACTTTGCCATCCTTCTTGTATACGATCTCGTTGATGCGGTCTGTCACCACCTTCACCGAGCCGGTGTCCGACCCCGGATTGCCGGTGATCGGCTGGTCCTTCCCATCGAACATGGTCGTGTAGAACCACTGCGACTTGACGCCATCCTTGTTAACCGCGTCGATGGTGATCTTCATGCCCGAAGCGCCGAACGGCTCGTAGGTCATGATGTTGCTCTGCGGCGCCGGAGCGTCCGACTTGAGCTTCCACTTGCCGAACCGCGGGTTGGGGCTCTGGGTCCAGGCGGTGGTTGCCAACAGCGCGATGATGCAGACGATTTTGTGGTTGCGCATTTTCAACTCAATCCCCATAACACTGGCATCCGGTAGCGGTTTAGCTCACTGAACGTTCCCATCAATCAGGCGGCCCGGGCGCCCGCCGGCTCCCCGGCAGATCACCCCGCCTGACTGATGGGAACTTTATCAGTCACGCAAGAACGATGGGGCGGGCCGCATCATTCGAAATGGCATGCTCTGCGAGTACGGTGAACTAAACCGCTTCGCGGTAGACGTTCTACGATGAGCCAAGCAGTAGGCGGCTGCATTCCGCTCAGCCTGTGAGTCACCCTGGAGGTGGTTGCTTCCGCAGCCAAAATCCTCCAAGGAGAGTCACCATGAGCCCATTACGGCAACGAATGGCCGAGGACATGCGTCGTCGAAACTTCTCGACCGAAACGCAGCGCGCCTATGTTCACTATATCGCCGAGTACGCCAAGTACTTCGGCGTCTCACCCGATCAACTCGGACCGGAAGCGATCCGGGAGTACCAACTGCACCTCAGCGACGAGCGGAAAATGTCGCCAGAGAGCGTCAACTGCTTCACCTCGGCGGCCAAGTTTCTGTATCTGCAGACACTCGAGTTGCCCTGGAGTCACGCCTACTTCCAGCGCTCGCGCGTGCCGGAGAGGCTTCCCGTGGTCCTGAGCGCGGCAGAAGTCTCGCAGTTTTTCGAGGCCATCGGTATTCTCAAGCACCGCGCGGCACTGATGACCTGCTATGGCGCGGGGCTCAGAATCTCCGAAGCGGTAAGCCTCAAAATGGCCGATATTGATTCGCAGCGGATGGTCCTCCGGGTCGAACAGGGCAAGGGCGCCAAGGACCGTTACACCGGCCTGTCGACTCGTCTGCTCACGGTACTACGCGAGTATTGGCGGCAGCAGCGTCCGCCAGATCCATGGCTGTTTCCCGCCATCAAAACACACAAACACATCTCGCCCGCCACACTGCAACAGGTCTGCCGCGAAGCGGCTCATCTCGCCGGCCTGGACAAGCGCATCACCGCCCATACCCTGCGCCACAGTTTCGCCACGCATCTGCTCGAAAATGGCGAAGACATCCGCGTCATTCAGGTCTTGCTCGGACACCGCCGCATCGACACCACGGCGCGGTACACCAGCGTCACCATGGGCAAGATCGCCGCCACCACCTCACCACTGGATCGTCTCCCGGAGCCGTCCAGGCGCAAGCGCGGCCGGCCACGCAAGAACTCCTGATCCGGGAATACGCATGTCCCGGCCAGCGCTCGAGTTGGCCGACATCTTCCGGCAACACGGTCCGGCGTACCGCGCCCGCCACCGCCTGCCCATCGGGCATCTGCGTGTGATGCGCGCCATTGAAACCTGCCGGACCGCCGCCCTCGGCGGCCATGTCGAAAGATGCGACCAATGCAGCCACCAACGCATCGCCTACAACTCCTGCCGCAACCGCCACTGCCCGAAGTGCCAGACGCTGGCCAAGCAGCGGTGGCTGGAGCGGCGCAAGGACGAGTTGTTGCCCATTCCCTACTTCCACGTCGTTTTTACCATCCCTCCGGCCATCGCCGCCATTGCTCTGCAAAACAAGAAGATCGTCTTTCAGATCCTGTTCCGAACCAGCGCACAAACGCTGCTGACCATCGCCGCCGATCCCCGGCATCTGGGCGCCAGCATTGGCTTTTTCTCCATCCTCCACACCTGGGGACAGAATCTGCTTTTTCATCCTCACGTGCACTGCGTGGTCACCGGCGGCGGACTCCCGCCAGACGGCGAGTGCTGGATTGCCGGCCGTCCCCGTTTCTTGCTCAGTGTCCGGGTCCTGTCTCGTCTGTTCCGCCGCCTCTTTCTGGAGGCTCTCGAGCGAGCCTTTGCGAAGGCTCAATTACAGTTTCATGGCGCACTGGAGCAACTCCGCGACCGGGATGCTTTTCAGCAACACCTGGAGCCGGCCAGACAGACCAAGTGGGTCGTTTACGCCAAGCCGCCTTTCGGCGGCCCCGCTCACGTGATTGAATATCTGGGCCGCTACACCCATCGCGTGGCCGTCAGCAACCAGCGCCTGCTCGCCCTGGACCACGAGCAGGTCACTTTTCAGTACAAGGACTATCGCTCTCATGACCCGCAGCGTTCGCGCCAGATGAGCCTGCCGGCGGAGGAATTCCTGCGCCGCTTTCTGCTGCACGTCATCCCCAGCGGATTCCAACGAATCCGCCACTATGGGCTCTACAGCAACCGCTACCGGGCAGAGAATCTCACGCGCTGCCGCCTCCTGCTAGTGGGCGCCCGTTCGGAACTGCTGCCGTCGCATGCCCAAATCCAGGAGATTCGCACCACCATCGTCGAAACCGCCGCGCGCTGCCCGCAATGCAAGATGGGCTGGATGAGGCGCGTGCTCACGATTCCGGCCATGCGTTGGAAGCCAACCAGGCCGATTCGAGCACCGAATACTTCCTAACGCCATGCTAATCATCCAACCAACCCATGTCGCGTCCCTACCTGTTGCCAGGAGCAGGCCCTCGCTCGTCTCGTCCCGGTGCTCTGCAGCGTCCAACCGCCCCACCCATCACCCAAGAGTGGACCTGTGGTCCCAACCGCCCCAAAAACCCGCACTCTCCTCCCTTCCACCACACCCTTTCCCACCCTCTTCAACACCGCATCCCTCCAAGCACCCGGCCATCCAATCCCCATAACACTGGCATCCGGTAGCGGTTTAGCTCACTGAACGTTCCCATCAATCAGGCGGCCCGGGCGCCCGCCGGCTCCCCGGCAGATCACCCCGCCTGACTGATGGGAACTTTATCAGTACCAACGCCGTGTAGGAGAACAACCGAACGCCAAAATTCTCCGGCCGATTGAAACTCAACCCTGGGGCGAGCGCAGTTTCTATTGCATGGACCCCTTTGGCAACAAGATCTGTTTTGTCGATCAAGGAACCCTGTTCACGGGCCGATAGCCTCAGCGGTGTGAATGGCTTGGGCTGCGTTGCGCGCGAACTACTCGCCGTCAACGCCGCGCTGTAGGGCAACGGTTCAACTCCCGGATTGTTGTCTTGGCACGGAGACCGGCACTTGAATGCGTTCTGCCACGCGCTGCTCGCTATTCGTCGCGCCGCTCCCCCCCTAACTCCCCGTCCAACACGCCGCCCGCTTCTCCAGGAACGCCGAAATCCCTTCCTGCGCGTCGTGCGCCAGCGAATTCATGGTCATGACTTCCTTGGCGTACGCGTACGCCTTCGCCTGATCGAGATCGATCTGCGCGTAATAGGCCTGCTTCCCCAGCGCCACCGTGAAGCTGCTCGCTTCGGCGATCTGGCATGCCAGGCGGCGAGCTTCCGCTTCGAGCTGATCGGCCGGCGCTACGCGGTTGACCAGCCCCCATTCGGCCGCCGTGACCGCGTCCACCAGCTTGCCGGTGAGCAGCATCTCCAGGGCGCGCTTTCGCCCCACGGCCCGGCTGAGCGCCACCATGGGCGTGGTGCAGAACAATCCGATCTTCACACCGGGCGTGGCGAACGCGGCTTGATCGCTCGCGACGGCCAGGTCGCAAGTGGCCACTAGTTGGCAGCCCGCCGCAGTCGCGATTCCGTGCACTTGCGCGATCACCGGCTGCGGGATCGATTGGATCTTGGTCATCAGCTCGGTGCAGACGTCGAAGATGCGGCGATAGTCGTTGACGGTGCGTCCCACCATCTCGCTCAGGTCGTGACCCGAGCAGAAGATCTTGCCGTTGCCCGCCAGGATCACGGCGCGAATGGCCGAATCGGCGCCGAATTCGTCCAGGCAAGCGATCAGCTCGCGCATCAACTCGAGCGAGAGCGCGTTGCGCCGGTCGGGCCGGTTCAGCGTGATCAGGCCGATTGGACCCTCGATCGACCGCAGCAAATTTTGGAATGGCATGCAAGGGCTCCTACTTGGAGTGTACTGCGGTGGAGCGCGCCGGCGCCCTACTGCCGCCGGACGAACCGGAACATTTCAAAAACCTCCCGTCCGTTCCGGTCCTGGACAGTCTTGATCGGCTCCTTCCGATATCCGGCTTCTTCCGTCGACTGCACCACTCGATCGTTCACCGCCGGGAACAGCCGGTACTTGGGCGTGTGCCCGATCCACACACCCCGATCCAGGTAGTCGCGATAGTAGTTCCGCTGATCCGCGTTGAAGTTCTGCCAGATGAAATCGTCGGACAAGGTGTATACCGGCAACCGGCCGCGATGCAGCGTAACGATGCCGTTCAGCATTCCCCAATCGATCACCACAACCTGGGACGCGTGCACCTGGTCGATCTCCGCCGACAGCCCGTACAGCGCGTCCGACCATACTCCAGCCGCGCCGTAGCGGGCCAGTTGGTAGAGATTCTGATTCGTCACCAGCAAACATTGCCCAACCTGATAGACCATCGCCGCGGCGAGCAC
>JACOSH010000068.1 GCA_016178945.1 Acidobacteriota bacterium | reverse complement strand
CCTGGGCAGCGGCACGCCTTCGGCGCGCAGGCGGCGCAGGATGCGCAGCCGCACTGCAGAACCCACCGGACCTTGCTGCGCGAAGTCGGCAACCGCGAAGACCGCTTTGAACTCCAGATGAGTGGGCAGGAAACCCGGAACGAACAAGACGTTCGGCGCCGGATCGGGGAGGACGCCCGGAGTGTCTCGCACCTCTTCCAGGGCGATGCGCAGGACCAGGTCAGTGTCCGCCTCGTGGGCCGCCATCACGGGCACTTCCAGACCCACCCGCGCTTCGGGCAGGCTGTAGTTGGTGAGAATCCCCGACGTAATCTTGGTGTTGGGCACCACGATCACGTTGTTGCGAGCGGTGCGCACACGAGTCGTGCGCCAGCCGATGTCGGTGACCACGCCCTCCTCCTTCTCCGACAGCCGGATCGCGTTGCCGACGCTGATCGGCTCTTCCACCAGGATGTGGATGCCGGCGAAGAAATTGGCCAGGGTATCCTGGAGGGCCAGCGCGAAGGCCAGGCCGCCGACGCCTAACGCCGCCAGCACCCCGGTCACCTGCTTGCCGAAAAACCACAGCAGGAAAACCGCCCCGCAGGTGAAGACCAGGACGCGGATCAGTGTCCGGGCCAGCCCCGAGGCCGCCACGACCATCCCCTTTCGCTGGCCGTAGAGCGCGAACATGCGGACAGAAACGGCCGCCGCCACCATGCACAAGCTGACCACCACGAAGACCACGATCACTTGGGCCGCGCGGTGGGTGTAGATCTCCGGCGCCTCGGACACTTGCAGGGCAAAATGCAGGGCCGCCGCCAGGCTCCACAAAATGGAGGGCAGGCGCAGCGTTTCCGGAATCAGGTAGGCCGGAGACCCCGCGCCGGCGGCGCGGCGATACAGGGCCCGTAACACCAGCCGGCGCGTCACCAGCAGCGCCAGCAGCACGATCAGGAAGACCGCGGAGGGCTGCACGATCTGAACCAACGTCTCGCGACTGAGACCAAGCGAGTACTGTGCCATCATGGTTAGTTTAATAGGCGCAAGGGGCCTGGTGTTCGGTGATTCAGCTACGCGATGTTACCAAGGAGTTCGACGGAAAACGAAAGGTGACGGCTCTCCAGGGAATCGATTTGGACGTCGCGCGTGGGGAGATGGCGGCGATTGTCGGGCCGTCTGGGTCGGGGAAGTCGACGTTGCTGAACCTGATCGGCGGGCTGGACCGGGCCTCCTCGGGCCGGATCGAGATCGACGGAGCGGAGATCGGAGGGATGCCCGACGACGAGCTGACGCGTCTCCGGCGCGATAAGATCGGCTTCATCTTCCAGTTTTTCAACCTGCTGCCCAGCCTGAACTGCCTGGAGAATGTCTCGCTGCCCCTGCACTTGCGCGGCTGGCCTCGCAAGCAAATCCAGGAACGGGCGCGCGAGGTGCTGGAATTGGTGCAACTGGGCGCGCGCGTCGGGCATCTGCCCGACGAGCTTTCCGGCGGCGAGCGCCAGCGCGTGGCCATCGCGCGCGCCCTGGCCTTCTATCCGCCCATTCTGCTGGCCGATGAGCCGACCGGCAACCTGGACACGGCGACCGGCCAGGGAATCCTCAAGCTGATTCACGATGTCCACGAGCGGCTGCGGACCACGATCCTGATCGTGACGCACGACGCCGACGTGGCCGGCAGTTGCCCGCGCCTGATCGCGCTGCGCGACGCCCGCATCGTCAGGGACCAGCGCCAATGACCCTGCTGAAGCTGCTCAGTTGGCCGTATTTCCGCAAGCACCGCCTGCGCAGCCTGCTGACGGTGGCCGGCATCGTGCTCGGCATCGCCGTATTCACGAGCATGCACTCGGCCAACCAGGCGGTGCTCGGCGCGTTCAACCGCACGGTCGAGCGCATCGCCGGCAAGACCGATTTGCAGGTGTCGGCCGGAGAGTCCGGGTTTGAAGAGGAAGTACTGGAGCGCGTCCAATCGCTTCCGCAGGTGCGCGTGGCGGCTCCCGTGATCGAGGCCGTGGTGGACACGGGCTTGCGCGGCCAGGGCAGCCTGCTGTTGCTGGCGGTGGATATGACGGGCGATCAGAGCCTGCGCGACTACAACCTAGAGGGCGGCGAGATCGACGATCCGCTGGTCTTCCTGGCGCAGCCGGACTCGATCCTGGTCACCCGCGAATTCGCCGCCCGCAACAACCTCCAGGTCAATAGCCGAATCTCGATGCACACCATGGCCGGCCCGCGCCAATTCACCATTCGCGGCTTGATGAAGCCCGGCGGCCTGGCTTCCGCGTTCGGCGGCAATCTGGCCGTGATGGACATCTACGCGGCCCAGGTGATTCTGGGACGCGGCCGGCGCTTCGACCGCATCGACGTCGCGGTGAAGGAAGGAGTGCCGGTGGCCGAGTGCCAGGGCGCGCTTCGGCGGCATCTGGGGCCGGGACTGGAAGTGGAGCCGCCGGAATCGCGGGGCAAGAACTTCGAAGCGCTGTTGAAAGTCTATGAGGCCGCGGTCAACCTTTCCAGTTGGTTCGCGCTGTTCATCGGGATGTTCATCATCTACAACTCCTTCTCGATCGCGGTGACACAGCGGCGCGCGGAGATCGGCATCCTGCGGGCGCTGGGGGCGACGCAGGGACAGATCCGGACGCTGTTTCTCTGGGAGAGCGCGGTGGCGGGACTGATCGGCTCGTTGCTGGGGATCGCGCTGGGCGTGTTGCTGGCCCAGAAGCTGGCCGGATTTGTGAGCCAGTTGCTCGGCGCGATCTTCGGAGTCACCGGCCGGCCCGATCAGGTGATTCCGCAACCGGCCTTGCTGGCGGCTTCCGTGGCGATTGGCGTCCTGACCAGCATGGCGGCGGCTCTCGTGCCGGCCCGCGCCGCCGCGCGCGTCGACCCGGTGAAGGCGCTGAACCGGGGCGCCTACCAGGTCTTGAGCGCGGGCGAGAGCCGGTCGCGCGCGATCCTGGCCGCGCTCTGCTCGATCGCTTCGCTGGTTTGCATGGCATACAGCCGGTCCAAGGGGGCCTTCTACACCGGATACATCCTGATCAACCTGGCCGCGCTGCTGCTGACGCCCTGGGCCTCGCTGTGGATCACCCGCACGCTGCGCCCGCTGCTGAAGCGGCTGCGCCCGGTGGAAGGGTCGCTGGCCGCCGACAGCCTGATCGCCGCGCCGCGCCGCACCTCGGCCACCGTGGCGGCGCTGATGCTGTCGCTGGCCATGGTAGTGGGCCTGGGCGGCATCGCCGCGGCCAGCTACGAATCGATCTCGGAATGGATCGCCTCCACCTTCAATCCCGACCTGTTCCTGTCAACCTCGGAGCAGATCGGCAGCCGCACCTTCCGTTTCCCGGCCTCGATGACGGACGAGTTGCGGCAGGTGCCCGGCGTCGCGGAAGTTCAGCCGGTGCGGACCTTCCCGGTCAAGGTCGGCGGCGCTCCCGTCGTCCTGGTGGCCATCCCCATGGCGGCGGTGGCGGCGCGCACCTCCGCGCGCCAGGCCGTGCAGGGCGACTTTCTGGAGATGCATCGCATCGGCGGCGAGGGCAAGGGCCTGGTGATCTCGGAAAACCTGGCGCAACTGCAAGCGCTCAAGCTAGGCCAGACGCTCGACATCCCGACTCCT
>JACOSH010000067.1 GCA_016178945.1 Acidobacteriota bacterium | reverse complement strand
GGTGGCCCCGGCCGCCAGTTTTACCGATCTGGCCGTCTCGCCGGGCGTGCTCTACACCTACAACCTGATCACGGTGGACGGACACCTGAACGAGTCGGCGCGGACCAGCTTCACGGTGCTGACGCCGGGCGGGGCGCCGCGGGAACCTCAACTACACGCTGAGGGGCGCGGCGGCTGGGGCGTGGGATTCGCCCTGAGCTACAACTCGCAGCTTTGGTGGAAAGATGGCGCGACCACCTGGAAGCGCGGCAAGGACGTGGGCTATGGCTTCGGATGGAAGCTGCTGGCCGGGGCGCTGACCCCGGTCTACAGCGATTCGAACACTATTTCCAGTTACGTGTTCACGGACTCGACCGGGGCCGAATACCGGCTCATCACCAACACCGCCGGGGTGTGGACCTCGCAGGAGGCCATCTACGTCTCGTACGATTCGGCGGCCAACAAGCTGCTGTTTCCGGATGGCAGTTTCTGGGTGCTGCGGTGCACGTCGGGGTCGAGCGAGGCCGACGCAGGGACCAAGTATCCGACCTTGATGCGGGATACCAATGGGAACCAGGTGATCCTGAAGTACCTGGCGGCGATCGGCACGGAGGTCGCAAATTCCAGCGCGCGGATCGATTTCATCGAGGACGTGCGGGTGCAGTACTACATCAACGACTATCGCACCTACCGGTTCACCTACAACACGGACCCGATCCCGCACTTGACCAATGTCACCGACAACATCGGGTCGCGGGAGTAGATGGCGCAATATCCGGTAGGCCATCAGGCGCGCATGGCGGAAGTCGAGACGCGGCTGAAGGCGCTGCCGGGACTTCATCTGGCCGGGAACAGCTACTAACGGAATCGGGATTCCGGACTGCGTCCGGATGGTAAGCAAGCGGCCCACATCGTCAACGCGCGGCGCCCTATGAGCGCCGCGCGAGATGCTCTCGATCGGCGGAAGGCCGAAACCTCCCGTTGACGTCGGTGCGACGTTGGGTACGACCATTCCTGCAGGCGTCAGGACTATCAACAGGCCGTGCGCGCATGATGACCGGGCGTGCCTGTTGCGGTACGCTCCACTCGCCCAAGAATACCGGGGCTGTCCCGTGCGACAATCCTGGTGTTTATACCCGCCCCGAACGCGGTGGCATGCTTGGATACATAATGAAGGTCGTCGAAGACTGAAGGTCGTCGAAGACTCGCGGCAAGGCGATTGGTTCACCCTCCTGAGATGCTAATCTGGACAATGAGTACACCAGTGCCTCCTAGCCCCACCCAGTGTTCGCATCGGGTTCCTTTAACATTGGCGCTACAAATCGGATGTGTAGCGGAGGGACGAAATGTTTGCGACTGAGGCACCTGAGGATTTCTCGTTGCTTTCGTGGGCCGCTCAATTGTTCCTGTCAACCCTTGGTCCCTTCATCTTGTTGGCATCAACTGAAGTCGCATTGAACCATAATCTGAACCAAGTCGTTGAGGGCATCGCTTGCCTTGGCATCGCGATGCTGATGGCGCGACTCCTGCATCGAGTTTTGCCCCGATCAGCAACGGCTGGAAGGTGGGTGTGGGTGCTGCCAACGGTTCTCTTCCTTGCCATGTTCACCTGGACTGCGTTGTTATCGGATCTGCGATCTGCGCTGACGGATTGTTTTTGGCCAGGACCCGACGGTGAACGCGGATGGATTCAGGCTCTTGTCACGCTTCCAACGTTAAGCTCCATTGTCTACTCCTCGGTTATGTGGTTCAGGACCCGCAAAGCTTACAGCGTTCGGACGTGGTGACCCTGCCGGAGAACGGCACGACATCGTTCTACTACAACGCCGATGGGGCGGCAGGGACAGTCAGAATCATCAAGTTCGTGATCTTCGCGAAGGGGACGGAGCAGACTGTCACCTTCGTAAGTCCGGCGCCAGGGCCGCGACAGTCGTTGCCTGGGCCCGGTTGCGCTTGCCCGATGGAGTCAGGTCCGAGGAACGGGAGGAGTCTGAGCGGGCGGTAACCGCCGCACTGCCAGTATTGTCAGTATTCGCGCGCGCGGATATTTCCGGTCACATCAAGTCAGAATCTCGGACACCACGCGCGCCGGGATCTGGTCGGTGAGGCGTTCCTTCAGGCCGTGGCGCTCGTACACCAGATGCCGGTAGTCCAGACCGAGCAGGTGCAGCAGGGTGGCGTGGAAATCGTGGACGCTGACGCGGTTCTCGACAGCCTTGTGTCCCAGCTCGTCGGTGGCGCCGTGGACCACGCCTCCTTTCACGCCGCCGCCGGCCATCCACAGGCTGAATCCGCTGGGACCATGGTCGCGCCCCGCCGATCCGGCGCCCTGGCGCACCTGCGAGATCGGCATGCGGCCGAACTCGCCGCCCCAGACAATCAGAGTGCTGTCCAGCAGGCCCCTACGCTTCAAGTCCTGGATCAGCGCCGCGGCCGGTTTGTCGGTCTTGCCGCAACTATAGCGCAGGCTCTGCTCCAGGTCCGAATGAGCGTCCCAGATTTGAAACTCGATGAAGATCTGGACGAAGCGGACACCGCGTTCGATGAGGCGGCGCGCCATCAGGCAGCGCTTTCCATAGGACGCCGTGATCTCCTGGTTGATCCCGTACATTTCCTTGGTCTGGTCGCTCTCTTGAGACAGGTCGAGCGCGTCGGTGGCGGCAAGCTGCATGCGCGCGGCCAGCTCGTAGCTGGAGATGCGCGCGTCCAGGTCCGGATAACCGGGATGACCGGCGCGGTGCGCCTCGTCCAGGCGGCGAACCAGGGCGCGCTGAGCCTCCCGCAAGGGCGAGGGCAGATCTTCCGGCGGCTTCAGGTTCAACAGCGGCGGGCCTTCGGAGCGGAACCGCGTGCCCTGATAGATGGGCGGCAGGTAGCCGGCCTGCCAGTTCTGAATGCCGCTGACCGGAAGTTTCTTGGGATCGTCCAGCACCACGTAGGCGGGCAGATTCCGATTCTCGCTGCCCAGACCGTAGACCACCCAGGCGCCCAGCGCGGGACGCCCGGGAAGCGTCCGGCCCGTGTGCATCAAGTAGAGCGACGGCTCATGATTGAAGTGCTCGCCATACATGGAGCGGATCAGGGCGAGGTCATCCACGCACCCGGCCAGGTGGGGCAGCGCTTCGGAAAGCTCCATTCCGCACTTGCCGTGGCGGGCGAACTGGAAGGGCGAGGGCAGCATCGTGCCGACCTGGTCGGCGAACTCGATCTGGTTCACGATGTCGCGGCTGGGCGCGGCGCCGGCGAACTTCCGCAACATCGGCTTGGGGTCGAACAGATCGACCTGGCTCGGCCCGCCGTTCTGGAACAGATGGATCACCGCCTTGGCCTTACCCGGGAAGTGGGCCGGCCTGGGCTTCAGGTCGTAGATTCTGGCCCGGCTCTCCGGCGCCGCGTGGAGCGTCTCGCGGCTCCACAGGGCCGCCAGGGCCGCGCCGTGGATTCCGCCGCTCATGCGGGAGAAGAAATCTCTTCGTGACAGCGTCTTCTCACTCGACATAACTGAACTCGGCCGAGATCAGAACCGCATGGCACAGATCGGCCAGCGCCGACCATCGGGCCGCGGGCGCTCTCGGAGCGTCACTGTTTTCGACCGCCAGATGGCCGGCCCACGTTTCGGCCAGATGATCCAGTTCCCGAAGCGCGGTCCGGGTTTCATCCGGCGCCGGACGCCGCGCGAGCGCCCGAAGGTAAAGCTGTTCGATTTGGCGCTCCCGGTCCTCGGGGTAGGCGTCGAGGAGCCGGCCGGCCAGATGGCGCGCGCGATCCCGGATGAAAGCGCTATTGGTCATTTCCAGCGCCTGTGTCGAGACCGTGGAGTAAGCGCGCTCGATGCAGTTGGGGGACATGGGCGGCAGGTCGAAAGCCTCCAGGAGAGTGGCCGGCGTGGTGCGGCGCTGGAGCGAGTAGATCGCGCGCCGCCAGCCGTCTTTGCGCGACCCTCGATCGACCGTCTCTCCCGAAGGCTGGACGTCCACCGGCGCGGGTGGACCGAATGCCTTGGGGTCGAGCTGTCCGGCGGCGCTGAGGATCGAGTCGTGCAGTTGCTCGGCGTCCATGCGGCGCAGGCTCATTCTCGATAGCAGAACATTGTCCGGATCCTGGCGCTGCAACTCGGGAGTTACCTGGGAGCTCTGCCGGTAGGCCGCGGAAGTCATGATGAGGCGGTGCATGGCCTTGATGCTCCACCCGCGCTTGACGAACTCGGTCGCGAGCCAGTCCAGCAGCTCCGGATGGGAAGGCGGCGCGCCCAGGCGTCCGAAATTCGCCGGGCTGGACACGATTCCGCGGCCGAAATGCTGCATCCAGATCCGGTTCACCATGACGCGCGCGGTCAGCGGATGATCGGGCTGGGTGAGCCAGCGGGCCAGCGCCAGCCTGCGGCCGCTGGAACCGGGCCATGGCGGGCTCACTGCATAATCGGCAAGCCCGGCCTTCAAGACCGAGGGAACGCCGGGCTGCACCCGTTCTCCGATCTGCTGCGCCTCGCCACGCCGCAGCAGGTACGCGGGAGACGGCTCGCCCCCCATTTCATACAAGGCCCGGATTTGCGGCTTGGGCTTGAGTTTTCCCTTGGCCTGGACGATCGCTTTCCGGAGATTCCCGGACTCGGTCTTGAACTCCGGAAATCTCGCCGCCAGATCCTGTTCCGTAATGATCAGAGTCTCCTGGAATTTTTCGGCCAGGTATTTCTGCGTGGCGGTCCGCTTCTCTTCTGGCGTTGCGGCGGCTGCCCGCAGATCCGCGCGGATGGGCTCGGGCGCGGCTTCCAGCCGCTGGTCGAGCACCTTCTCCCGAAGCGGCCTGGCTCGGGCCTCGATCGCCGCTTCCAGCTTCTGGATCTCCGCCTCGAAGGGCGCGTTAAAGGCGGCCACCTCTTTCCGCTCGTCTTCCAGCGCTATATCCAGGTTCCGCTCGGTGGGCTTCACCCAATCGTAGGGATCGAAGGCGGTTTGCAGGATCGCGCTCAGCCGGTAGTAATCGCGCTGCGGAATGGGATCGTACTTGTGATTGTGGCAGCGGGCGCAGCCTACGGTCAGGCCCATCACCGAGGAGCTGAGCACCTCGATTTCATCGGCGACCACGTTCATCCGCTCAGCTATCGAGCCGTTGGCCGGCGAGTACGTGCCGTCCGGCGCCATCCGCAGGAATCCGGTGGCCGCCAGCGTATCGATGATCCGCGGCGTGACTGGTTTGACCTCCCGGTAATCGACCAACTCGTCGCCGGCGATCTGCTCGGTAAGGAACTGGTCGTAGGGTTTGTCCTGGTTGAGCGCGCGGATCACGTAGTCGCGGTAGCGCCAGGCGTTGGGGCGAACCAGGTCTTCGTCGATAATCCCTTCCGAATCGGAGTACCCGGCGGCGTCCAGCCAGAACCTGGCCCAGCGCTCGCCGTAACGCGGCGATGCGAGCAAGCGGTCCACCAGTTTCTCGTAAGCGCCAGGCTGCTGGTCCTGGAGGTAGGCTTCGACGTCTTCAGCGGAAGGGGGCAAGCCGGTGAGGTCCAGGTACGCGCGGCGCATCAGCGCCAGCTTTCCGGCATCGGGGGAAAAGGCCAGCCCCTTGGCTTCCAGCCTGGCCAGCAGGAAAGCGTCAATCGGATTACGCACGCGCTCCGGGTGACGGACCTGCGGAAGCGGGGACCGTTGGGGCGGCTGGAACGACCAGAAGGCCCGGTCCTTCTCACTCACCAGCGGATCCACTTCTGGCTCGGCGGGTTCCTTGGGCGCGGGCAGCGCTCCGCCGGCGATCCACCGCCGGAGGGTCTCCACCTCCGCCTCGGAAGGCGGCCGCACAAAGGCCTCCTGGAGGAGCTTGGGCGGCGGCATTTCGCCGGCGACGATCCTCTTCAAGAGCAGGCTCTCTTCCGGCTTGCCGGGGGCGAGCGCGGGACCCGACTTGCCGCCCTGAAGACGGCCGGCCAGGGTGCGCAGGTCGAGACCGCCCTGCTGCTTCCGCTTGCCGTGACAGACCACGCAGCGCATTTGGAAAATGGGCAGGACGTCGTTCTCCGTCACCAGCGCCGGCCGGGCATCCTGCGCGTCGACCCACCCGCGGATGAGCGCGATTTGATCGGCACTTAGCTTTGCTCCCTGCGGCGGCATGGCTCCGGAGACGATCTTCTCGACCAGCAGGCTGTGCTCCGACGAGCCTGGCCGGACGGCGGGGCCGGATTTTCCGCCTCGCAGGATCCCCTCGCGAGTCCGCAGGTCCAGGCCTGCTTGCGGCGAGGCTGCGCCGTGACAGCCGAAACAGTTGGCCCGGAGAATGGGAAGGATGCGGGTGTCGAATTCGGGCCCCTCGGCGGCCGCGGCGCAGCCCGCCAGAATCGCTGTCAACGCCCACTTCATCCGGATTCCTATCCTATCAGGTGGCGCGCGACCGGCGCGCGCGCGCTTCCGTGATACCATGCATTCTCTTGCGATCCGGCGCGCCATGAGAATCGAAAGCATTGAAACCTGGGTCCTGCTCGATCCTGGATATGACGCCGCCGCCTGTTCCTCGGCCCAGGACGACCTGGTGGTCCTGGTGCACACCGATGAAGGCATCACCGGAATCGGAGAGGTGGACACCAATCCCTGGGTGGCGCAAGCCATGATTCACGCGCGCGGCACGCATGTGCTGGGGCTGGGTCTTGAAGAGATGCTCATTGGCCAGGACCCTCTACAGCCTGAGAGGCTTTGGGACCGCCTGTACACCGGCAGTCTCATGACCGGCCGCCGCGGCTTGGGGATCTGCGCGATCGGCGCTCTCGACATGGCGCTATGGGACATCTGCGGAAAGGCGCTGGGCATGCCGTGCTGGAAGCTGCTCGGCGGACCGGCCAAGACGGAAATCGTCCCGTATGCGTCTCTTTTGCCGGCGGGAAGAACCGCGGTGGAGTACGGGCAATCGCTGGTGGACAAGGCCCGCGAGGCCAAGCGTCTCGGATTCCGGGCGGCCAAGATGGAAGTGTGCATCAAGGGCCCGTATTCCCATAAGGGCCTCCAGGAAAGCGACGATCAGATTGTCGAGATCGTGGCAGCCTGCCGGGAGGCGGTGGGGGCGGATTTCGTCATGATGGTGGATGTCTGCTACTGCTGGACCAACCGGGAACAAGCCCTGCAAGTGCTGCGGCGTCTGGAGCCTTACGACCTCTACTTCGTGGAAACGCCCCTGCAACTGGACGATTTGGACGGCTACGCCTGGCTGCACGAGCATTCCGGGATTCGCATCGCCGCGGGAGAATTGCAGAATACGCGCTTTGAGTTTCTGGACCTGATGGATCGCGGCTTGGTGGATGTCGCGCAGCCGGATGTAGGCCGCGTGGGCGGCTTGACCGAAGCGCGCCGGGTCTGCGACCTGGCTCGCGACCGCGGCCGCCTGATCGTGCCGCATTGCTGGAAGACGGGCATTGGGATAGCCGCGTCGGCCCACCTGAGCGCGGCCACCGCCCACTGCCCGTATGTCGAGTTCCTGCCCGCCAGTCTCTCCGAAGCCCCTCTGCGCCGCGAGCTGGTTTGCGACGAGCTCCAACCGATTGACGGGCGCCTGCCTTTGCCGCGCAAGCCGGGGCTCGGTGTCGAGATCAACCGGGAAACCTTGGACCGCTACTGCGTGTCGAGAGCGTCCTCGAAGGGTCCGTCATGAGCTCCGCCGCCTCAGCGATGCGGGTCAAGGTGGTGGGCCTGATGTTCGGGCTGAGCGTGATGAGCTACTTCGACCGGACTATCCTGGCCATCGCCACTCCGGGGCTCATGAAGGAGTTCGCTCTCTCGGAAATTCAGATGGGCCTGGTCTCTTCGGCCTTCCTGTTCAGCTACGCGATCCTGATGACGCCGGGCGGCTGGGTGTCAGACTTGTTCGGCCCGCGGCGCGTGCTCACCGGCATGGCGCTCGGCTCGGGACTTTTTACCGCGCTGATGGCGTGGGCCGGGCGGCCCGGCTTGGGCGCGCTCATGGGAATCGTGCCGGGGTTCGTCCTGATACGCCTGGGGCTGGGAGTCTGCACGGCGCCTCTTTACCCGGCCTGCGGCCGGACCATCGCGAACTGGATGGAGCCGGGCGCCCGAGCGAGGGCGCAGGGTATTGTCAACGCCGGCGCCGGTCTGGGCGGCGCGGTCTCACCTGTGCTGTTCACCTGGATGATCGCCCGTTACGGCTGGCGCGCGTCGTTCGTCCTGTCCGGCCTGGCCACCGTCGCGCTGGGACTTCTGTGGCTCCACTTCGTGCGCGACCGGCCTCCGGGAACCGCGCCCGCCATCGAACCGCTGGACCGCCCCGCCAGCCTGCCCTGGAGGACTCTGCTCACCGACCGGAACCTGGTCTTGCTCACGATCGGCTATTTCGCGGTGGACTACTTCGAATATATTTTCTTCTACTGGATCTTCTATTACCTCTCCGAAATCCGCGGGCTCGGCGCTCAGCAGAGCGCGTGGGGCACGACCGTTCTGTTTCTGGCCTGGCTGGTCATGACGCCGGCCGGCGGATGGGTCTCCGACCGCATGGTGGCCCGCTACGGCCGTAAGTGGGGGCTGCGGATGGTGGGCGCCACCGGCCTGGCCCTGGCCGCCGTGCTGCTGTTTGCCGGCACGCACGCCGCCGCGACGCCGGCCGTGCTCACCATGCTGTCGCTGGCGCTGGGGTTTGCCTCTTGCGCCGATGTGACTTTCTGGACGGCGACCATCGAAATCTCCGGCGAGGATGTCGGGGCCGCCTGCGGCATCCTGAACACCGGGGGAAACGTGGGCGGCTTCTTCGCGCCCATCGTGACCGCCTGGATCGCGTCGCGCGCCGGCTGGTCCTGGGGCCTGTACTTCGGCGCGCTGGTGGCCCTGGTCGGGATGGTGAGCGCCCTGCTGGTGGATTCCACGCGCGTCATTTCCCGGAGCCACGCACGTCAGAAGGCGTGAAAAATGTTCGGCAACCGCTCCCTCACGGTCGCGGCTCTGTACCATTCGTGCAAGCCGTGCGAAGTTCGATTATTTCACAGCTTCTCACGGTCGCGGCTCGGCACCATTCGTGCTGCGCGCGCAACTTCGACTCTTTCACACGCTCTCACCGTCGCGGCTCGGTACCATTCGTCGAATGCACAGAGCCGCGCGCGTGAGCAAGCGGTGGCGCTACGCCGTATGGAACAGGCGCTGCCTTCGGACTACCCACTCCTGGCTGGAGAAAATCTTGGGTCCGGCGTCAATCAGGCGAGGCATCAAGTTGAACACCGCCGACGGAGACCAACTCGATCCGTCGCGGGTGTGAAAGCCGCGCCGGTTCAGCTCCGCGGCGATTTGGGAGAAGCGCTTGTCCTGCACGATGAACTCCATGATCAGGACCAGCACCTGCATCTCGGCGGGGTTCTCGATGAGATAGCGGCCATCGCCGGCGACCTGAAGGCCGAAGGGGATCTCTTCGGTCGCCGCGCCCGCTACGTCCCCTGCCTCCCGCTGCCACTCGATGGCGGCCAGCTTCCAACCCTCCTCGGCCTTTCGGCGCCAATAGTCCGCGGTGGGCGGGCTGGACAACACGTCGCGGAGATGCTCGACCTGGCTCATGCCGGGTTTCCCCGCAACTGAGATGCCGCGGAGGCAAGTGATTGATGCGCCGAACGACGGTGCGCGCGAACTGTCCGATCGTGGGACGGGATTGACCGTGCGTGGGACAGGTCAGGCTCCCATCTTGTCCGCCAGGTCCCGGAAATCGCCGGCATGGACGTCGAAGGCGGCATCCGGCGTCGCGTCCACGGTTCCCTGCGGCCCGAACTCCAGCGGCCGGGGCACGAAGGCCGTCTTCAGCCCCGCCTCTCGCGCCGCCCGCAGGTCTTGCTTGTGCGCCGCCACCATCATGACCCGCCCCGGAGCGAGTCCCAAGAGGCCGGCCGCCATCAGGTAAACCTCGCGGTCCGGCTTGTAGCGCTTGGCCAGCTCGGCGGAGAGGATGCAGTCCCAGGGCAGCCCGGCGTGCTTGGCCATGTTGGTCAGCAGCGACACGTTGCCATTGGATAGCGTCGCGATCACGAAGCGCTTCTTCAGCCGGGTCAGGCCCGAGACGGCGTCGGGCCAGGGCGTCAGCCGGTGCCAGGCGCGATTCAGGTGATCCTTTTCCGCCTCGCTCAACGCGGAGATCCGGAACTCCTCGATCAGCCGGTCCAGGATCATGCGGTGCAGCGCGTCGATCCGGGTCCAGGGCAGCTCGCCCTGCCGCACGCGATTCATCGCCGGCCCGTACCCGGCGCGCCAGGCATCGGCGAATTTGACCCAGTCGACTCGCAGGCCTTTGGACTTGCCGAGCTGCTCCCCCTCCCGAATGAGGCTCGACCGCCAGTCCACTACCGTGCCAAACACATCGAACACCAGCGCGCCCACGTCCGGGGCCGCGGCCAGGAACGCCGGCCATCCGGCCAGCATCTCGCGACGTCGCATGGCACGAGTTTACAGCAGGTCTACGGCTCCTTGGGGGCGTGCACGACAAACAGCGCATCGCCGAACCAATCCACGGTGGAGATCACGCTGCCCTTCTCAGCATCCAGGAACACCAGCGACTTGCTGGTCAGGGCGATCAGCCGGTTGCCTGCCTCGTCCGGTTCCACGTCATTGATGCGCCCGGAGGCGAGTTTGAACGCCTCCACCTTCTTGTTCTCCTTCGTATCGATGAAGTTGACCTGGTTGCCGGTGTAGCCCAGCAGCCGGTTCCCGGCGCCGATGCGCCGCAGAGTGTGGCCGCCGAACGGGACCTTGTCCACCACCGCGCCATCGGCGATGGTCACGATGGTCACGTCGTTGCTGAAGGTGTTCAAGGCGTAGAGGAAGCGTCCGTCGGGACTGGACGACAGCTCCACGTTCACCGGCGCGGGCGTGAACGCATACACGTTGTAGGTGAAGAACGGAGATCCGGTGGCCTGCGCCGAGTAGTAGCCGCCATAGTAGCTGGCGGCGCTCATCGCCACGGAAAGCGCCACCATGCCCATGACTTTGCCGAACTTGACTCCGCCGCGCCCGGTCGTGATCACGTGCTCCACCTGGTTCTTCGCCAGGTTCATGATCGCCACCTTGCTGGTTTCTCCCCGGGCGTTGCGCACCAGAGTGGCCACTTTGTTGTGCTCCGGGAAGTACAACATCTCTCCCGGATAACCGTGCAGCGACTTGGAATCCGCCGTCTCGGCCGCGGTTGCGGCCCCGTTCAGCGCGATGGGCGCGGTTGACGCGGGACCGTTGTCGGGGAAGAACCGCATGTCGGAGTGGCTGACGGCGAACCGTCCCGGCAGGCTTCCAAAGCGCTGGAGGTAGAGCGGGTTCTGCCCGACTTCCACTGGCGCAACCGGTTGTCCGCCCCGGAATTCGTACATCTTGCCGTGCAGGTCCTTGACCGAGTTCTGCGCCAGGACGAGAATACCCGCGGTGTTCTTGTCCGCGATCATGTTTCGCGGCGCGGAGCCGACGCCGTGCGAGCCTGCCAGTTTCCCGGTGGTCACGTCCAGGACGTGAACCGTACCGTCATGGTTTTTCTGGGGATTCTTGTTGGGAGTCCCTCCGTCCATTACGTACAACCACTTCTCGTCTTCGGAAAGCACCATCTGGGCCAAGTCCTGATCGAACTCGGTGGTGGCGAGCGGCTGTTCTTTGTCCAGCGTGAACACGGTCACGGCGGCCTTGGAGGGCTTGGCGCCCTTCTTGGCCACTTCACGCCCGCTAAGGACCAGGATACGGGACAGGTCCTTGCTGAACAGCACGCCCTTGGCCAGCCGGCCGGCCGACAACGTCGCGGCAACCTCGTTGGTCGCCGCGTTGACCACCGTGACCATGGCCTCCTCGCGCTTCGCCTTCTTGGTGGCCTCGGATCCCCGGCTGAAACAGAGCAGATACTTCCGGTCGCCCGAAAACTCCAGCTTGCTCCCGTTTCGCCCGCAGGGGATGTCTTTGAGGACCTTTTGTGCATTCAGGTCCACTACCACCAAGCGGGCTTCGCCGCGGTAGCCGAAGTACAGGTTGTATTCGGCGTGGCGCAGAAAGTAAAGGTGGCGGCCGTCCGGCGCGAGCACGAAATTCGTCGCGTACTTCTCGATGGGGATCTCGCCCGTCTTCTTGAAGGTCTCCTGGTCCACAATGGCGATGGACAGCGGCTTGCTGTTCACCACATAGAGGGGCCGCTTGGGCTCGACCGCCAGCGCCAGGGCGCAAGTCAGCAAGAACCAACTCGAACGGCGAAGTACGTTGTTCATTGAAAAAGGCTCCTTTCCGGCCTCACCTATAGAGTGACAAGAACGGCGGAACCTTTCAGGGGCGGAAAAAGCACCGCTTACTTACTTACGTGCGCGGCTCCGTTGTTGGCTCAGGATCGCCATGGCCGCCACCGCCGCCGTCTCCGCCCGCAAGATGCCTTCGCCCATAGAAACCGCCGTCCACGCCGGCGCGAGCAGCGCGCGTTCCGTGCCGGTCCAGCCGCCCTCGGGGCCGATCAGCAGTGCCACCGAGTCGGAAGGCGTCCGAAGGTCCGGCAGGGCCGCCAGCAGCAGGGGCGCGCCGGGGATCTCCTCCAGGTAGTAGCGATAGCCGGTTTGTTCCGCCACGGCTTCGGCCAGGCTGCGCGGCTCGAGGATCCGGGGCAGGTGGGCCCGCCGCGACTGCTGGCTGGCCTCCCGCGCGATCTTGCGCCACCGGTCGATGCGCCCGGCCGCGCCTCGCTCGAGGCCTTTCTCGCTGCGCTGAGCGTTCACCGGCACGATAGTGTCGACGCCCAGCTCGGTCGCCTTCTCGATCGTCCACTCCATGCGCTCGAATTTGATCAAGGACGCGAGCAACGTAATCCGCGCTCGCGCCGCCGGCGGCGGCAGCTCCTCCACGACGCGGAACCGCACCCGCTGCCTGTCCACCGCCACGACCTCGGCCAGGTACACTGCCCGGTCGTCGGAGATCTCAAACCGCTGTCCCGGCTCGACGCGCAGCACGCGCGCCAGGTGCGCGGCCTCCGGGCCGGCCAGCTCGGCGCTGCCGTCCCGCACTCGTTCGACGAAGAATCTGCGGCGGGCCATGTGTTACGGTCTATAGAAGCTCCGCATCCACACGCACGTGCGCGAGGACGCCCTGGCCCTCTACGGCTTCCTCACGCTGGACGAAAAGAACCTGTTCGAGAAGCTGATCTCGGTGAGCGGGATCGGACCCAAGCTGGCGGTGACGGCGCTCTCCGGTTTGGACGCTCCCGACCTGATCGCGGCCATCCGCCGCGGAGACCTGGAACGGCTGGTGCGCATCCCCGGCGTGGGCAAGAAAACCGCCGAGCGCCTGATCCTGGAGCTCAAGGACAAGCTGCCCGCAATAGCGGGACCGGAAGCGGCCTCGCCGGAAGCCGCGGCACTCAGCGCGGTCGAGCAGGATGTGCTGTCGGCGCTGCTCAACCTGGGATGCGGGCGTCCGGCGGCGGAGGCCGCGGTCCGCAAAGCAAAGTCCGGCGGCGGTTCCCAGGATTTCGATCCTCTGTTCCGCCGCGCGCTGGAGCTGGTGCGCTAGTGTAGTGCGTGAGATACCGCTCCGTAAGAAGCTGTGAAAAATATCGGCAACCGCTCCCTCACGGTCGCGGCTCTGTACCTTTCGCCGCAAGGGGTACAAAGTCCGGTCATGGCTTGACATCCGGCTCATAGAGCACGGCTTTCACGTACGGCATCTGAATCGTCCGGACCGCGCGATAGGCTTTCAGCGCCTCCTTGATTCGTGGGGAGAAATCGTCGGTGTACAAAGCCAGCGCCCAGACACGGGCCCTGGGATTGTCGCGGCAAGCGCGTTCATACTCCTGTCCCACCAGGCGGTAGCGCTCCGCCGGAAGGTAGTAGATCATGGGAGTGACATTCCATCGTTTGATCAGAAAGATGAGATCGCCGCTCCGGACATGCGGCATGATCGCGAAGGCGAATTTCCGGTAATCCGCCGGGTCGGACGTCGTGCGGTCGTAGGCAACCAGGCTCCCCAAGTGCAGCAGGAGCACCGGAACCGCCACCGCCACGCCGATCCAAGTGCGTCGGCCCAATGGAACCGCTCCGGCGGCGAGCACCAGCAGCAGGAAAGGGCTCGCAAACAGGATTCCACGCTGGTTGTAGATCGGCAGCACCGGCGCGAGCACACCCAGCACGATCAACGGCAGCGCGGCGGCGATCACCACCAGGCCGTAGCCGCCGGTCATAGCGGGGCTGTTCGGCCGCCACTCGGACGCCTGGAGACGTCTCCAGTACTTCTGGAGTAGCCATCCAAGGGCCGCTAACACGAGTGGAAGGCCGATCATTTTCGCGGCCAGCGTCAGAGTCGGGAACGGTCTGGGCTTGATGAAGGCCTTCGCGCCGAGCACGAATGCCGCGATCGCCAGCGCGCCCGCCAGACCGGCGATGAACCAGATCCTTGGCTCGGGTCCTTCAGGGTCAGTGAGAATCTCTTCAGTGGGCCGTCTGGTCGAACGCAGGCTGACCACCAGGAGGATCAGTCCGATCAGCAAGGCCGCGCCTCTCACCACGTCTCCGAAGGCCCCCAGCAGGAAGAACGGCGGCACGGCAACACTCCCGGAATACTCGCTAGGGAACAGGAACGCGAATTGCAAGTACTCCCGCAGAAACAGGCCAAAGTTCTGGGGTGTCCCCTTCGGTAGCGCGCTCGAATAGACCGCAACAGCCAGAAGCGGACTCGCCAGCGTGAATGCCGCGATCTGCAATTTGCAAACGCCAGGAAGCTCGCGACGGGCATTCCAGGCGTTCAGCAGCGACCAGATGATGTGGGCAAGGAACAAGATCCAGAAGAAGTGATGAGTCGCCAGTCCCAGCAGAACCGCTAGAAAGTAGAGCGCCGGCAGGATGCGTTTGTGCGTGCCGCTCTGGGCGATGAGCAGCAGCAAGACCGTGGAGGCGACGCCGATGGTACACGCCCAGCCGTAATTCCTCGCGGTCTGACTCATGAAAACGTGATAACCGTTCACGCTCAGCAGCCAACCCGCGATCCAACCGGCAGTCCTGTGTCCCATCAGGATGCCCAGCCAGACGACCAGGGGAATTCAGGCCAGTCCGACGACCGCGGAAGGGAACCGCATGGCGGTAAGGCTGGCGCCGAAGAACTTGGTCCAAGGCCACATCAGGACGAAATAGGCAGGCGGGTGGCCGTCGCTGGACAAGCTCCCCGTGATCACCTGCGTCAAGGTGAGACGCTGACGGGGCTCGGACAGCCCCTCGGGCATGCGGATGCCGGGGTTGTACATCTCCGGATGAGTGATGCTCCTGGAATCGAGGCCCGACAACCGGAGGTAACCGCCAACGGAGAGAAGCAACAGGAGGCCCGCCATCGACCTCCGAGAAAATGTCTTCTCGCTCAGCACGTGTTCCGTTAAGCTAGTATACCAGTTTGGCGTCGATGCCCACTCCCGCCGGGCGCCTCTGCTACGATGGGTACAAATGGCCAAACCCGGACTCATGGACCGCGCCTCGCAGCTCGTCCGGCACGTCGTGCCCGGCGTGGTGCGGCCGCTCCATTCGCTGTGGCACCAGGTGGTCGGGAGCTTGTTTGTCGCCTTCGCCGCGGTGGCCCTGCTGTCGTTATTCCGCACCGTGCGCGAC
>JACOSH010000022.1 GCA_016178945.1 Acidobacteriota bacterium | reverse complement strand
ACGGCAGCTATCCGGCAGGAATCAAGGTCCCCGATGCGGAGATGGCACAGATCAACCTCCGGCGCGACCGCTTTCACGGCGAATGGAACTATGAGATCCGCCCGCGCCGCTGAAACTGTTATTTCTTAACGGTGCCTTAGCGTTCGCTGCACGGAGCCTTGAGGCTGGCTAGCTGATGCTCGTTCTCTTCGACCAGGGCACACCGGTTCCCATGGCTAACTCTCTATTGGGGCACTCCGTGAAAGCTGACGGGCAACAGGGTTGGGATACGCTGGGCAACGGTGAGCTGCTTGCTGCAAACGCTGGCAAGGGCGACGGCGCGACTCAGTGCTCCCGGTGTTCGGCGGTTCCCCGCCAACCCTTGGACACGGACACACGAACTGTCATACGGATGGAGGTGGAAAATGCAAGCAGCGAGCGCAAGGATTACGATTGAGCCGGGCAAGCGCGGCGGAAAGCCGTGCGTCCGAGGATTGCGCGTCTCGGTTTGGGACATCCTCGGATGGTTGGGCGCCGGAATGAGGGAGGCGGAGATTCTCGATGAACACCCGGATCTCGACAAGGACGACTTCCCGGCTGTGTATCAGTTCGCCGCCTAAACCGGTTGTCGAGCGAAGATCGAGTGAGCCTGTCTGGCTTATCGGTAAGCTCGACGGGGTGACAGGGTGGACACGCCAGGCGTGGTGGCGGCGACGGACTCTCGCCCTGCTTTTGCGATAGAGTAGAGAGGAAATGCGTGGTCTGTGTCGAGCGTACCTCCCTGCCCTGTTGGCGCTCGGGCCCTTGCTTGCGCAGGAGAAGCCGGAGAGCCTGGCGGTGTTCGACGCTCAGGTCCGCCCGATCCTCAAGAACAACTGCCTGCCTTGCCACAATGCGAAGAACCGAACCAGCGGCCTCGCGCTGGACACCCGCGACGGCATCCTCAGCGGAGGCAATCGCGGCGCGGTGGTCAAGCCTAGGAATGCCGCGGAGAGCCTGCTGATCCAGGCCGTCGAACAGAAGGGCGATCTGAAGATGCCTCCGACCGGCCGCCTCAGCCCCGAGCAAGTGGCCAGCCTCAGGCGCTGGGTGGATCTGGGCCTGCCCTGGCCCGAGGAGAAGCCGGTCAGCCGCAATCCCGGAGCCGATCACTGGGCTTTCCAGCCGGTGAAGCGCCACGCGGCGCCGGTGGTGAAAGACGCGGCCTTCGTCCGCAATCCCATCGACAACTTCATCCTGGAGCGGCTGGAACGGGAAGGCTTGAAGCCGGCTCCGGAAGCCGACCGCTATTCGTTGATTCGCCGCGCCAGCCTGGATCTGATCGGGCTGCCTCCTTCCCCCCAGGAAGTCCGGGAATTTCTAGCCGACTCCCACCCGGACGCCTACGAGCGGCTGGTCGACCGCCTGCTCACCTCGCCCCACTATGGTGAGCGGTGGGGACGGCACTGGCTGGATGTGGCGCGTTACGCCGATTCCGACGGCTACACCATTGACGCGCCGCGCCAGATCTGGAAGTACCGGGACTGGGTGATTCAAGCCCTCAACCGCGACCTGCCGTTTGACCAGTTCGTGATCGAGCAGTTGGCCGGCGACCTGCTGCCTAACCCGACCGTGGATCAGTTGATCGCCACCGGCTTTCACCGCAACACCACCAGCAACTACGAAGGGGGCATCGATTTCGAGCAGTACCGCGTGGAAGCCGTGGTCGATCGGGTGGCCACGACGGGCGCGGCCTTCCTGGGTCTCACGCTGGGCTGCGCGCGCTGCCACGACCACAAGTACGACCCGATCGCGCAGCGCGAGTTCTACCAGCTTTTCGCTTATCTGAACAACGCCGACGAGATCGCCAGCGAAGCCGAGCGGTACGATTTCAACCGTCCGATCCTGGAGATCCCCACGCCCGAAGAGATCGCCCGGCGGGAGGCTTATCGCGCGCAAGTCTCGGCTCTGAGCAAGGAATTGATCGGCTACGTGCGCACGCTGGCGGCGCGTCCCGGCGCCGATCCGAAGCAGGATGCCGGACTCCGCGAGCGCATGGGCAACCTGCGCGCGTTGCGCCAGCGCCAGCCCAAGATCACCACCACCCTGGTGATGCGCGAACTGCCGCAGCCACGCGAAACCCATATCCACCTGGGCGGCGACTTCCTGCGCAAGGGCGCCGCGGTCAAGCCCGGCGTGCCGGCCGTGCTGCCGCAATTGCCGCCGGAGCGCACCACGCGGCTGGACCTGGCCCGGTGGCTGGTGGACGCCCGGAATCCGCTGACGCCGCGGGTCACGGTGAACCGCATGTGGCAGTCCTACTTCGGCAAGGGCATCGTCGAGACGGAGAACGACTTTGGTACACAAGGCGCTCCGCCATCGCATCCGGAATTGCTCGACTGGCTGGCTGGCGAGTTCGTCCGCCAGGGTTGGAGCCAGAAGGCGATGCACCGGCTGATCGCCACTTCGGCCACTTACCGCCAGTCGTCGCGCCAGCGTTCGGACCTCGAAGCGAAAGACCCGCGGAACAAGCTACTGGGGCGGCAGTCGCGCCTGCGCCTGGATGCCGAGATCGTGCGCGACTCGGCGCTGACTTCGAGCGGCTTGCTCAACCCGGCCTTGGGCGGTCCCAGCGTCTACCCGCCGATTCCCGAAGGAGCCATGGCGGTCACGCAAGTGAAGCGCGACTGGCCCACCGCCACCGGGCCGGATCGCTATCGCCGCGGCCTGTACACCTTCTTTTTGCGCTCGGCGCCGCATCCCGGGCTGGTGGTCTTCGACGCGCCCGACGGCACCGCCGCCTGCACCCGGCGCGTCCGCTCCAACACGCCGCTGCAAGCCCTGACGCTGCTCAACGACGACGCGTCCGTGGAATTCGCGCAGGCCCTGGCCCGGCGCATCCTGAAGGAAGCACCGTCCGGCGACCGCGAGCGCGTGGAATACGGATGCTTGCTGGCCATCGGGCGCGAGCCTAAGGCCGCTGACCGGGATCGCCTGGAGCGCTTCCTGGCCACGCAGCTCGATGAGTTCCGCACCCATCCGGAGGCGGCGCGGCAGTTGATCCCGGAGCCGCCCGAGGACGCCAAAGACCTGGCGCAACTGGCCGCCTGGACCGCGTTATCGCGGGTGCTGCTGAACGTGGATGAATTCCTGACGAGGGAGTGAACATGACTCTGTCCGATCGCCTGCTGCTACTGGAAACGCGCCGCCACTTTTTCGGCCGTTGCGGCATCGGCCTTGGCAAGATGGCGCTGGCCTCGCTGGCGGCGGAGAGCGGGCTTTCCGGCGCTGCCTCGAAGTCCGCAAACCCCAGCGCGCCGCGCGCCCCGCACTTCGCCGCCCGCGCCCAGAGCGTGATCTATCTGTTCATGGCCGGCGGCCCGAGCCAGTTCGAATTGTTCGACTACAAACCGGCGCTGCGGAAGTACGACGCCACGCCCACGCCGGAATCCGTCCTCAAGGGCAAGCGTTTCGCCTTCATGGACAGCTTCACCAAGGACGTTCCCAAACTGCTGGGTACGCGCCGCGAGTTCAAGCAGTATGGGCGCAGCGGCACGTGGATATCGGAGTGCCTGCCGCACATGGGAACGGTGGCGGACAACATCGCCGTGGTCTCGGGCGTCTCGACCGAGAACTTCAATCACGGCCCGGCAAAGTGCTTCGTCAACACGGGCTCGACCCGCTTCGGCCGCCCCAGCATCGGGGCCTGGCTCACCTACGGGATCGGCAGCGAGTCGCAGGACCTGCCCGGCTTCGTGGTCCTGCAATCGGGGCCGCGCGGGCCGCGCGGGGGCGCCGCGCTGTGGAGCAGCGGCTTCCTGCCGACGGCCTACCAGGGCGTCCCCTTCCGCTCCGGCGGCGACCCGATCCTGGATCTGTCGCGGCCCAAAGGCGTCACGGCGCGCGCCCAACAGCAGACCCTGGAAGCGATCCGAGACCTGAATCTGTCGAAACTGGCCGAGACCGGCGACGAGGAAATCTCGACTCGCATCGCCGCCTACGAAATGGCCTACCGGATGCAGACCAGCGGTCCGGAGCTGATCGACCTTTCCAAGGAGAGTCCGGCAACGCTGGAAATGTACGGCGCCGAGCCCGGCAAGAGCTCCTTCGCCAATAACTGCCTGCTGGCCCGCCGCCTGGTCGAGCGCGGCGTGCGCTTCGTCCAGCTCTACCACGCCGACTGGGACCACCATGCCGATCTGACCAAGCCGCTCGACGAGGTCTGCAAAGAAGTGGATGGCCCAATGGCCGCGCTCGTCCGCGACCTGAAGGCGCGAGGCCTGCTGGAACACACGCTGGTGGTGTGGGGCGGCGAATTCGGCCGCACCCCCATGGGCGAGGTGCGGGAAGGCGGCAAGATCGGGCGCAATCACCACATCGACGCCTATACCCTGTGGATGGCCGGCGGCGGCATCCGCCCGGGCCAGACCGTGGGCGGCACCGACGAGCTGGGATTCTCCCCGGCCGGCGACGGCTATGAAATCCACGACATCCAAGCCACCATCCTGCACCTGATGGGTCTGGACCACACCAAACTCACCTTCCGGTTCCAGGGAAGAGACTTCCGGCTGACGGATGTCCGGGGCCGGGTGATTCAGAAACTGCTGGCCTAATCCACAAGAGGCTTCAGAGCCGCGACGGTTAACGGAGCGGAGGCCGATCACCGGTCGATCACCACCAGGCTGCGGTCGATCGACGCCAGGTTCGGACGTCCCGCAAGTCCCATGGCCAGCGCCAGTTCCGTCTGCAACAGTTGCAGCACGCGCTCGACGCCTTGCTGGCCGAACGCGCCCAGACCCCATAGCGGCGGCCGCCCGAGCAGCACGGCCTTTGCGCCGATGGCCAGGGCCTTCAGGACGTCGGCGCCCCGGCGGAAGCCACCGTCGATGAGGACGGGGATCTTGCCGGCCGCCGCGTCGATGATGCCGGGCAGCACTTCGATGGTGGCTGGATCGCCGTCCAGATAGCGGCCGCCGTGGTTGGAGACAATGATGCCCGCGGCGCCGCGTTCGACGGCCCGGTGCGCGTCGCCGGGCGTGAGAATGCCCTTGATCAACACCGGGACCTTGGCATACCCGTTGAGATCGTCGAGGATCGACCAGGTGAGCTGGGCCGTATAGCGCACCGGCAAGCCGTAGCGGGGCGGCGGAGCGCCGCGGCGGCGGGCATTGGCGCCCATCTCGTTCTGGATTTCGGCCCGCACCATGCGATTGCGAATGTCGCGCTCACGGTGGGGGAAGTAAGGCGCGTCCACGGTGAGGCAGACGGTCTTGCAGCCGGCGCCCACGGCGCGCTCCACTTTGTCGCGCGTGGCGTCCGCGTCGGGCCCGGCATAGAGCTGGAACCACAGCGGGCCGGTAGCCGCCTTGCCGATCTGGTCGATGGGATAACTGGAGCTGGTGCTGACCGCCATGATGGTCTTGGCCGCGCCGGCGGCTCGCGCGGTGGCCAGCTCACCGTCCGCGTGGGCGCGCCGATGGGCGCCAGTGGGCGCGATCAGGATCGGCATCTCGATTCGCTGGCCGAACAAGGTCACCGACAGATCGAGCCGGCTCACGTCGACCAGCATATTGGGGCGGAACGTAACCCTTCCAAACGCCTCGCGGTTGCGCCGCAGAGTGAATTCGTCCTCCGCACCGCCGGAAATGTAGTCGTAGGCGTCTTTCGGGATCTTCTGCTTGCAGGCGGCGTCAAAATCGAAGACATTGACCAGATCCTCGATCGGCGGCATACGCTCTCGATCCTGACCTCTCAGCAGAAGAGGCGAACCGGCAAACAGCGTGGTGAGATTCCAGACAGCGTCGCGTCGGGTCATGGATGCACTTATTGCACCACATTACCCGCGACGGCGCATCCGAGGCGCGAGGTCCTACGCCGCCCTGTACCCCACAGGCAGGAGGATGGGCACCGGCAGCCTTGGGCGCGGCGGGGAGGCTTGAAATCCGTTGAGTCTTTGCCGGATCGCGGCCAGCAGCGCCGCCTTCCTGGGACTATCGGGCATGGCGGAGACGCGTTCCAGCCGGTAGAGAGTAAACCGGAGGTCGGGGTCTGGATCCCGGCTGCTGGAGACCTCAGGCCGCACGGATCGGCTCCTTGACGGGCGGTCCGGTACGGGCGCCGTTGACCAGCAGATCCAGCAAGAGCCTCAAGGGCAGGGCATCGTTCAAGGGAATGCGACATTCGCCCCGCGAGGGCAACGTTTCGGCCCGATTCGGAACATTCCTGAGAGGGGCATTCATTCGCATACCCTACTTATATAGAGTGTGCGTGCGTTCTACAATAGACCTAAGGTTTCAGGTCTCCCTCAGTCATTTCCCCGAGAGGTCCGGTACTTCCGGAGGAGGGTTCCCTAGTACGTCGCCCTACCCCCGCTGGCGTCATAGCATTGCCCGGTGACGAAGGAACAATCCGGGCTGGCCAGGAAATGGACCACCGCGGCGATCTCTTCCGGCGTTCCGGTCCGGCGCATGGGGATTTTCTCGGTCATGTAGTCGATCTGAGCCTGGCTGAGCTGGTCGAGAATCTTGGTGCGGATCACGGCCGGAGTCACCGAGTTCACACAGATCCCCTCGGTGGCGACCTCCTTGGCCAGCGACTTGGTGAAGGCGATCACGCCCGCTTTGGAGGACGAGTAACCGGTCATGTTGGGGTTGCCCTCCTTGCCGGCAATCGAGGCGACGTTGACGATCCGGCCGTAGCGGCGCGACCGCATGGGAGCCATCACCGCGCGGCAGCAATGAAAGACGCCGGTGAGATTGACGGCGATGACGCGCTGCCAGTCCTCGTCGCTCTGCTCCCACAGGGGGGCGGCTTTGCCGGCGATGCCCGCGTTGTTGACCAGCACATCGATCCGGCCGCGCCGCTCGAGGACTTGCGTTACGGCGTTGCTCACCGAGTCCGAACGGGCGATATCGATCTGGAGGGCGAAGGCGTCGCCGCCGATGGCCGCGGCTACCTCCGCCGCGCCCTCCGGATTCAGATCGGCCACCGCCACCGCGGCTCCGGCCAGGGACAGCCGGCGAGCGATGGCTTCGCCAATGCCAGTCGCGGCGCCGGTCACGATCGCCGTCTGGCCGGCGAGCGAAAAGAACATGGCGCTACTCTTCCCGGACGACGTTCACCTTGATGTCGGCGGCCACGTTCCTGTGGAGCCGAACCGCGACCGTGTGCTCGCCCAACTGCCGGATGGGCTCGTCGAGCTGAATCTTGCGCCGGTCGATGGTGTAGTTCATCTTTTCCAGCGCCTCGGCGATGTCCTTGGAAGTGACCGAGCCGAAGAGCTGGTCGTTCTCGCCGGCCTTCTGAGCGATCGTCACCGCGACTCCGGTCATCAGCTTGCCGAGATCCTCGGCCTCCGATTGCAGCTTGGCTTCCTTGCGCAGGTGCGCCTGGCGCTCCTGCTCCACGATCTTCTTATTGGCCTCGGAGGCCGCCACGGCCAGCCGCTTGGGCAGCAGGTAATTGCGCGCGTAACCGGCGGCGACCTTCACCACCTGGCCGCGGTGCCCGAGTTTCTCCACATCTTCACGTAGAATCAGTTCCATAATTGAAATCTCCAGGCCAGGGGGCTGCCCCCTGCCTAAATCGCCGCCGCGAAGGGCAATAGAGCGATGTTGCGCGCCTTCTTGATGGCGTCCGTCAGCCGGCGCTGGTGCGGCGCGCACACTCCGGAGATACGCCGCGGCACGATCTTGCCCCGTTCCGCCACGAAGGCGTGCAGGAGCTTCATGTCCTTGTAATTGATGTCGTCGATCTTTTCGACACAGAAGCGGCACACTTTCTTGCGGCGGAAGTACTGCTTCTTCTGGGTGGCCACCGCCTTGTCGCCCCCGGTGGGACGCTGGGAGGCGCTGCCTGGTCTTCCTCTAGTTTCGGCCATCACAAGCTCTCCTTCTCGATGCCGGGCTCCGTCATCATCTGCTGCGCCATCGACGGCATCGGGGTGGCCGGGGCCGCGACGGACTTCCGGTGCGCCCGCTTATCGCGCTGTTTCTTGCGCTTCTCCAGGCGCTTCAGGGTCTCATCGATGCGCACGGTGAGGAACTTGATCACGGCGTCGGTGACGCGCAGGCGGCGCTCCAGCTCCTTGACCAGCTCCGGCCCGGCCGAGAGCTGAATCAGGACGTAAGAGCCCTCCCGGTACTTGTCGACGCGGTAGGCCAGCCGGCGCTTGCCCCACTTCTCGACTTTGTCCACGGTTCCGCCGCCGCTCTTGACGACGCCGCTCAATTGCTCGATGACCTGATCGATCTCCTCTTCGGTCGCGTCAGGCTTGATGATGAACAACTCTTCGTAGATTCTCATGCATCCTCTCTTGAGCCTTGGGCGCGACGATTGTATTTCGTCATGGACTTTTCGACGCCTTCGGCAATAATGGAGGCCACCGCTTCGGCTGCCCGTTCCTCGGCCGCCTCCAATTCCTGTTGCTGCGGGCGCCTCATCGGCGCCAGCAGGTATTCCGCGCCATCGCGGACCGGATGGCCTGGATTCACTCCCAGGCGAACCCGGCAAAACTCCTGCGTTCCCACGCTCCGGATCACCGACTGAGCGCCGTTATGGCCTCCAGCCGAACCCTTGGCGAGGACTCTCAACCCGCCCCAGGGCAGATTCAACTCGTCCCAGATCACGATCAGGTCCCCGACCGCGATCCGATGTTTCTCCATCAGCCGGGCCACCGCCGCCCCGCTCAGATTCATGAACGTTTGCGGCTTGGCCAGCATCACCGGCTGACCGGCGATCTGGCCGACTCCGGCCAGCGCCTGCGAATCCTTGCGGCTGACCCGGATGCCATGCGCCCCGGCCAGCCGGTCGATCACCCGGAACCCGGCGTTGTGCGGCGTGGCGGCATACTCTTCGCCCGGGTTGCCCAGGCCGACGACCAGAAACATGGTGATTTAGTTTCTCAGTTCGTCAGTTTCTCAGCTCGTCAGTTTTCGTGGACGAACCAAGCGCGTCTTACTTCTTCTTCTTCTCCGGCGCGGGCTCGGCCGCACCTTCCTCTTCCTTCTTGCCCTTCTTGATGACTTCGGGCTCGGCGGGCTCGGCAGGCGCGACGCCCTCGGCGGCCGGGGCCGGCTCGGCCACGGCCTCGGCGCGCAGCACGACCAGATGCGCCACCACCGCTTCGGGCGGGCTCAACAGCTTCATCGACCCGCTCAGCGCGATGTGCGATGCGCGCACGCTCTGGCCGATCATCAGCTCGGTCACGTCCAGGACAAAATGTTCCGGGATTTCGTCCGGCAGGCACTCGATGTCCACCTCGCGGGTGACCACTTCGAGCAATCCGCCCTGGAGCTTGATGCCCTTGGCCTCACCGGTGGTCGCCACCGGCACCGACACCCGGATGCGCTTCTCGAGGTCGATCCGTTTGAAATCCGCGTGCAGCAGGCGGCTGCTGACCGGATCGTACTGGGTGTCAACCACCATGGCCGGCGTGGTTTCGCCGCCCGCAACCGCCAGGTTAAAAATGGTGTTGTGGCCCGACTTGCTGTGCAGGATGCCATTGACCTCTTTCGGGCTCACCCCGATAGCCTGCGAGTCCTTGTAAGCTCCATACAGCACCGCCGGGATCATTCCCTTCACCCGCAAGCGCCGCGCTTCATTCTTGCCGCGCAGAACCCGAGGCTCCGCGCCAACCGTAACATCTTTCCTCATCTCATCTCCTTGGCCGGCTGAGTCAAGTCCGATCCCCCTCGCGGGTTATTCGTGGGTTGGCCGCCGGCCATTCATTCCTAAACAAAAAGCACGCTAATCGACGTCTCCTCGTGGATCGATTGGATACCCGTCGCCAGCAACGATCCAACCGACAGCGCGCGCATTTTGCTTGACCGGCGCGCCTCCTCCGAGAGGGGAATCGAATTGGACACCACCACTTCCAACAACTGCGAGCTCTCGATGCGCTCGACGGCGGAACCCGACAGCACCGCGTGCGTGGCGCAGGCCGAGACGCTGGTGGCGCCCTTATCGAGCAGCGCCTCGGCGGCCTTCACCAGAGTTCCCGCCGTGTCGATCAGGTCGTCCACGATCAGGCAGTTCCGGTCCTTGACCCGCCCGATGATATGCATCACCTCGGCCACATTGGCTTCCTCGCGCCGTTTATCGATGATGGCCAAGGGCGCCCGGAGGCGTTTGGCGAAGGCGCGGGCGCGCTCCACGCCGCCGGCGTCCGGCGAGACCACCGTCAAGTGCTGCGGGCGGCGCGGGGCGAAATAGTCGATCATCACGGGAGCGGCGAACAGGTGGTCCACCGGCGCGTCGAAAAACCCCTGGATCTGGGCGGCGTGAAGGTCCAGCGCCAGGATGCGGTGCGCCCCGGCGCATTCGATCAGGCTGGCGACCAGCTTGGCCGAGATGGGCACGCGGGGCTTATCCTTGCGGTCCTGGCGGGCGTATCCATAGTAGGGCAGCACCGCCGTGATGCGCCGCGCCGAGGCCCGCTTCAGGGCATCGCACATCAGCAGCAGCTCCATCAGGTGCTTGTCGACGGGCGTGCAGGTGGGCTGCACCACGAATACGTCGGCGCCGCGCACATTCTCCAGGATCTGGAGATAGATCTCGCCGTCGGAGAACTTCTTCACCGAGATCTGGCCCAGCGCCACCCCCAGGTTCTGGCAGATTTCCTGGGCCAGCGCGGGATTGGCGTTGCCGGTGAAGATCTTCAAACGGTCCCGGTTCATCGCGCGCTCCGACTCCTCGGAGGCCACGCGTTCGTTAAGTTCAGATGTTGGAGCCAGCGCCGCCATAACGATCGATAGTGCACACGGCTCACCAGAGAGATCGGGAAGACCATTTCTTCAAAGGATTGCCGTGCGCGATTAACCTGTGCCTTCGTGCGAAACAGACCGAACACCGACGATCCGCTGCCGGACATCATGGCTCGATCCGCGCCCAACCGTTCCAGCTTCCGTTTGATCTCCCCGAGCCTGGGATACTGCGCGAAAACTACAGACTCGAAGTCGTTGGAGCCGGACCCCCCGCCCGCTTGCCACACACGGGACTGGAAACTATCTATTGTATTTTGTGCGGGTTCAGAAGTCAAACCCCGCCCCAGGGCGCGATAGGCTTCGACGGTCGATACATGCACGCCGGGCGCGACCACCAGGCCCGCGTGGCGGGGAAGGTCCGGCAAGGGATAGAGCTCCGCGCCGCGCCCCAACCCGACTGCGGTTCCGCCCAGCAGAAAGAACGGCACATCGCTGCCTAATTCGCGTGCCAGCTCCAGCATTCGTTCCAAGGGCACCACGCGGAGCGCCAGCGCGGGCAGCGCCAGCAGCACGGCCGCCGCGTCGCTGGAGCCGCCGCCCAAACCCGCGCCCATCGGGATCGCCTTGCGGAGCCCAAACTCTACGCGCGCGGCCAGCTTCATCTCATCCAGACAGGCCTCCGCCGCCCGCAGGACCAGGTTACCGGGGATGTCGACATTGCCGCGCAGCGTGAGGGAGGTGCGCCGCGCGGGAGTGAGCCGGATATCGAGAGTGTCGGCCACGGAGATGGTCTGGAAAACCGTGCGCAGCTCGTGGTAGCCGTCGGGACGGCGATGGATCACTTGCAGATCCAGGTTGATCTTGGCGAGAGCGCGGACGCGCGCCTGGCGCGTCATTTGTCGTACTGGAGCAGCGAGAAGACGTCGTAGCCGGCCAGCTTCTGGCGTCCCCCGAGGAAGGTCAGCTCGACCACGAAGCCCAGCCCGACCACTCTGCCCCCGGCCTGTTCCACCAACTGCGCCGTGGCCCGGGCGGTGCCGCCAGTGGCCAGCAGATCGTCGACGATCAGGACACGCGCGCCATTGACGAACGCGCCCTTGTGGATCTCCAGCGTGTCGCTGCCGTACTCCAGGTCGTAGGTGATGCTGACGCGCTCGCCCGGCAGCTTCTTGGGCTTGCGCACGGGAACGAAGCCCGCGCTGAGGGCGTAGGCCAAGGCCGGAGCAAAGATGAAACCGCGGGCCTCGATGCCGATCACCGCGTCGATGGCCGATCCGCGGTAACGCGACCCGAGCGCGTCGATGACGCCCTTCAATCCGTCGCGGTCCTTGATCAGGGTGGTGATGTCGTAGAACAGAATCCCGGGCTTGGGAAAGTCCGGCACCTCCCGGATCAGCTTCTTGAGATGTTCCATTCCCCCTCGATTCGGCTACTCAATGCGAAACGATCCGTATTGTTGCACGGCGGCCTCCTGCTCTTCAACACCGCGCACGCCGGAGAAGCGCGGCCCGGTCCACAGGAGGCCGTTCAACTGGTCCAGCTTCGCCGCCGGTCCGACCGCGTAGACCTCCACGCGGCCGTCGGCGAGGTTGCGCGCGTAGCCGGTCAGCGCCAGGCCGGATGCGGCGTGCTGGACGAAGTAGCGGAAGCCGACGCCTTGGACGCGTCCCCGGACGAAGTAGCGCCGGGCGGTGAGATGTTCGCGCACGGAACTATGGTAGTAGGTGTCAGGTGTCAGGTGTTAGGTGTTGGGTGTCACCCTCACACCTCACACCTGACACCTAGCCTACTGTGATGGCGCCCGTACGCGAGGTAGATCACCATGCCGATGGCCAGCCACACGAGGAGGCGCATCCAGGTTTCGATGGGCAGGGTGGCCATCAGGGTTAGAGACGAGATCATTCCCAGGATGGGGACCAGGGGAACGAGCGGCGCGCGGAAGGGACGCGGCAGGCCCGGATGGGTGCGGCGCAGGATCCATACCGCGGCACAAACAATGGTAAAGGCCAGCAGGGTGCCGATGCTCACCAATTGACCCAGGGTCTCGATCGGAACCAGGGCCGCGCAAAGCGCCACGCACAGTCCCACCACCAGCGACGAAATCCAGGGGGTCAGGAACCGGGGATGTACTCTCCCCGCCCAGGGCGGCAGCAGGCCGTCGCGCGACATCGAGTAGAACACGCGCGACTGGCCCAGCAGCGTCACCAGCATGGTGGTGCTGAGCCCCATCACCGTTCCCAGCTTCACCAGCAGGCTGCCCCACTTCGCGCCGGTGGCGTCGATGGCCAGGGCTACGGGCGCGGCCACGTTCAGCCGCGAGTAGTGCGTCACGCCGGTCAGCAACAGCGCGACCAGAATGTACAGCACGGTGCAGATGGCCAGCGAGACCAGCAGCCCGGCCGGCATCGCCCGCTGCGGCTGCTTGGCCTCCTGCGCCGCCGTGGAGACCGAGTCGAATCCGATGAAGGCGAAAAAGACCACCGCCGCGCCGCGCCCCACTCCCGACCATCCGAAGCGGCCGAATTCTCCGGAGTTGTCCGGAAGAAAGGGACGCCAGTTGGCGGCGGCGATGGAGGGGTGGTCCCACAAGAAAGCGGCCGCAACGCCGATGAACGTCAGCACGGTGCCGACCTTCAGGATCACCATGGCGGTGTTCAGGTTGGCGGACTCGCGAATCCCCAACACCAGGATGGTGGTGACGGCGAGGATTGCCAGGAAGCCCGGCAGGTTGAACACGGCGGTCGCCTGCGGCAGCGAATCGGGAGGAATGCCCGCGGCTTCCAGCACAGCCCGGGCCTCCCAGCGGCCCTGGTGGAAGAACAGACGGGTGCCGGGAGTATTGGCAATTGCGGGAGGAACGGGGACCCCGAAGTCCTGCAGGAGGCTGACCACGTTGGCGCTCCATCCCGAGGCCACGGTGGCAGTGCTGAAGGCGTATTCCAGCACGAGGTCCCACCCGATGATCCAGGCGAAGATCTCGCCCAAGGCTGCGTAGCTGTAAGTGTAGGCGGAACCGGCGATGGGAACCAATGACGCAAACTCCGCGTAGCACAGCCCGGCCAGTGCGCACACGATGCCGGCCGCGACAAAGGACAGCACGATCGAGGGCCCAGCATATTGCGCAGCCGCCGATCCGGTGATGACGAAGATGCCGGCGCCGATGGTTGCCCCGATCCCCAGGGCGATCAGGTCGAGGGTCCCGAGGGTCCGTTTCAGGGTATGCTGCCCCTGTTCGGCCGCCTCCTGGAGGAGAGCGTCCATGGGTTTGCGAGCCAGCCAGTGAGCCATACGCCACCGTAGCCCGCGCCCGGCGGACAGGCAAGGATGGGACGCTGATTCTTCCCTGGCTTTTTGCTGATGAGGCGTGATCTGCGGGCGATATAATGCTCTGGGATGCTGCAGATCCGCGCCGCCCTGGAAGACGATCCGGACCAGCCGCGCTATCTCCAGACGCTCCCACGGCGCGGCTACCGGTTCCTGGCGCCATCCCCTCGCCGGCGCTGGCTGCTGCCGGCGGCTTTCGCGGCAGCCCTGATCGCGTTGGTGGGCGGGGCCCTTTTCTTCTGGCGTCCCCGGCCCGCAACCGGCAAAGTGATGCTGGCGGTGCTGCCCTTCCACAACCTGAGCGGCGACCCCGAGCAGGAGTATTTCGCCGACGGTCTCACCGAAGAGATGATCACCCAGTTGGGACGGCTGCAGCCGCGCCGGCTGGGCGTGATCGCCCGCACCTCGGCCATGCGCTACAAGAAGTCCGCCAAGGGCGCCGGCGAGATCGGCCGCGAGCTGGGGGTTCGCTACATTCTGGAGGGCAGCGTCCGGCGCTCGGGGGACCGGGTGCGCGTCAACGCCAAGCTGGTCGAGGTGCGCGACCAGTCGGCGCTGTGGGAGGAAACCTGCGAGAGCGATTCCGCGGATGTCCTGCCGGTGCAGACGCGTGTCGCCCGGCGTATCGCCGAGTCCCTGGCGCTGGAGCTGTTGCCCACGGCCGGGCCGCGCACTCCCGCCGTGGAGAACTACTTTCGCGGGCGCTTCTATTGGAATAAGCGGAATGAGGAGGGGTTCCGGCGAGCCATCGTCTACTTCGAGCGCGCCATCGAGCAGGATGCGCGGTACGCGCCGGCCCACGCCGGCCTGGCCGACTGCTACAACCTGTTAGGCGAATACTACTTCCTGCCGCCCACCCAAGCCTTTCCCAAAGCCCGGGCGGCGGCCCAGAAAGCGCTGGCCCTGGACCCGACCTTGGCCGAAGCCCACACCTCGCTGGGCTGCGTGCGCGCCCGGTTCGATTGGGACTGGCGCGGCGCGGAACAGTCCTACCGCCGCGCCATCGCACTCCATCCGGGATACGCCACCGCCCACCAATGGTACGCCGAGTTTCTGGCGACCATGGGCCGACATGAAGAAGCCATCGTGGAGATCCAGCAGGCCCAGCAGCACGACCCGTTCTCCCTCATCATCCAGGTGGCCGCGGCCAGCATCTACTACTTCGCCCGCCAGTACGACCGCACCATCGAAGTTTGCCGCAAGGTGCTGGAGATGGACCCGGACTTCCTTCCGGCCCACCAGTATCTGGCCGCGGCCTACGAGCAGACGGGCCGGCCCGTGGCCACGCCGCACCCGGACACGCTGGCCGCGCTGCGCAACGCCCACGCCGTGGCCGGCATCAAAGGAATCTCGCGCGGCAGCCTGGAGAAGATGCTGAACCACCCCCAGCCCGGCCGGGACCCCTCGTATGTGGTTGCCGCGATCTACGCCGCGCTCGGAGAGAACAACAAGGCCTTCCTGTGGCTGGATCGGGCCTTCCAGGAGCGCGACAGCACGCTGGCCTACGCCCGCGTCCATCCAGACCTGGATGCCCTGCGCTCCGATCCGCAGCGCGCGCTTGACGATCTTGCCCGTGCCGGTCTTGGGAAGGGGCTGATTCGTGAACTCCAGCATGCGCGGCATCTTGAACTTGGCGATGCGCGGCTGCAGGAAGGCGAGCATTTCTTCCTGCGTCACCTGCTGCCCCTCTTTCAACACCACGATGGCCACGGGAATCTCGCCCCACTTCGGATCGGGCGCCGCCACCACCGCGCACTCAAACACCGCCGGATGCGCGGAAATAGTCTTCTCCACCTCAATCGACGAGATGTTCTCACCGCCGCTGATGATGATATCTTTCTTGCGGTCGACGATGTGGATGTAACTTTCGTCATCCCACACCGCCATGTCGCCGGAGTGGAACCAGGCCCCGGACATCACCGCCCGGGTCGCCTCCGGCTCTTTGAAATAGCCGTCCATCACGTGATCGCCGCGGATGACGACCTCGCCAATCGACTCCATATCCCGGGGCACGTCGTTCATTTCGGAATCCACCACGCGGATTTCCACGCCGGGGATAGGCCATCCGGCCATGGACTGGCGGTGGTAGCGATCGGCCTCGTCCTTGTAGGTGACTGTCCCCTTCTTCCTCGCGCCGGTGGCCACGGGCGCGGTCTCGGTGAGCCCGTAACCGGCCACGCATTCGCAACTAAAGGCCTTCTCCAGGCGCTCGATCAACTCGGGGGAAGCCGCCGCGCCGCCCACGTGGATGGTCTTCAGGGTGGAGAAGTCCCACTGCTTGAGATCGGGCGCGTTCAGGATGGCGTTGGCCATGGTCGGCACCACCGACATGGCGGTGGCCCGCTCCTCCTGGATCAGCCGGAACACCGTGGACGGCTCGAAGCGCCGCACCATGACATGCTTGATACCGGCCATGGTGGCCGCCTGCGGACGTCCCCAACCGTTGGCGTGAAACAGCGGGATGGTGTGCAATTCCACCGCGGTGTCGTCGTGGTTGAAGGTCCCGGCCACCGACAAGCCGTGAAGGTACAAGGTCCGGTGCGACAGCGTCACTCCTTTGGGCGTGCCGGTGCTGCCGCTGGTGTAAAACAGCTCCGCGATGGAAGTCTCATCAATAGAGAAGATGTCGGCGCGCTCGGGGTGGCCCTGGGCCAGGAAGGCCTCATAGTCGCCATCCAGCATGACGTACTTCTCGATGGCCGGGCAGTCTCCGTGCAGGTGCTCGACCAGCCCGGAGAACTCAGATTCATAGAACAGCATGCGCGCTTCGGAATGATTCAGGATCCCTACCAGCTCGCCCGGCGTCAGCCGCACATTGAGCGGCATCACAATGGCATGCGCCTGGACCACTCCGTAGTAGCCCTCCAGGAGCTGGTGATTGTTGAAGCTGAGGTAAGCCACGCGGTCGCCCGGACGGATGCCCTCGGCCGCCAGGGCCGTGGCCAGCCGTTCGCACCGTTCGCCGAATTCGGCGTAGGTGAAGCGGCGTTGGCCACAGACCACACCGACCTTGCGCCCGTACAAGTCGACCGCCCGGTGCAAGAAGCGAATCGGCGTCAGTGGTACGATCATGAGGTTCCCCCGTAAAAGGGGCATTGTAGCAGTTCTGTTTCCAGTCAAAACCATGCCCATGCGCGAGCGCCTCGAGCGCTATTTCGAATTCCAGGCGCTCGGCGCGGACTTGAAGACCGAGATTCTGGCCGGCTTCACCACCTTCATCACGATGGCCTACATCGTGTTCGTCAATCCTTCAATCCTGGCCGAAACCGGCATGCCGCTGCCCGCCATCGTCGCCGCTACCTGCCTGTCGGCGGCCTTCGGCAGTCTTCTGATGGGGATCTATGCGCGCTATCCCATCGCACTGGCGCCCGGCATGGGGCTGAATGCCTACTTCACCTACACGGTCGTCAAAGGGATGGGTGTGTCGTGGCAGGCGGCGCTGGGCGCGGTGTTTCTCTCCGGCGTGATCTTCCTGCTGTTGACGCTAGTCGGCGTGCGCCAGCTTATCGTCGAGGCGATCCCGCACGAGTTGTACAACGCCGTCGCCGCCGGGGTCGGCCTGTTCATCGCCTGGATCGGATTCCGCAACGCCGGCATAATTGTGCCCGACCCGGCGACCACAGTGACGCTGGGCAATCTGAGGGACCCGCACACCGCGCTGGCCCTGTTCGGCCTGCTGGTCATCGCCGCGCTAATGGCCTGGCGCGTTCGGGCGGCGATGCTGGTGGGCATCCTGGCCACCACCCTGCTCGGCGCCATCTTCGGGCTGGTGCGATGGCAGCCTGGCGCCTATTCGCTCGCCGATCTGGCGGCCACCGCCTTCCGCCTGGACCTGGCCGCCACGCTTCACATCGGGCTGCTCGAGATCGTCTTCGTCTTCCTGTTCGTCGACCTGTTCGACAACGTCGGCACCCTGGTCGCCGTGGGAAAAAAGGCCCGGCTGTTCACCAAAGAAAACCAGATCCCCCGCCTCAACCGTATATTGATTTCCGATGCTTCGGCCACCATGGTCGGAGCCTTGACGGGGACTTCGACAGTGGTCAGCTATATCGAAAGCTCGGCCGGCGTGGCCGCGGGCGGGCGTACGGGCGTCACCGCCATCGTCACCGGCCTGCTGTTCATTCTGGCGCTGTTCATCGCCCCCCTGATCGGCGCCATTCCCGCCGCGGCCACCGCCCCGGCTCTGATCCTGGTCGGCAGCCTGATGATCTCCACGGTGAGCGAGATCTCCTGGTCCGACCCCATGGTCGCGGCGCCGGCCTTCCTCACCATGATGGCCATCCCCCTCACGTTCAGCATCGCCAACGGCCTGGCCTTCGGATTCACCGCGTTTACGCTCCTCAAGGTGCTGCGCGGCGAATTCCGCAAAGTGAACCTGTTCGTCTACGTCTTGACAGCTCTGTTTATTCTGAGATTCTTCTACATGGGGAAGGGTTGAATGAAGAAGTTCGCGATTCTGGCGCTCCTGGTTTGCAGCGTAGTCCAGGGCCAGGGCCAGAAGTACGACCTCCTGGTACAAGGGGCGGAGAACTCCGAGCTGCGACCGTTGCTGGCCGCGCTGGAGGGCCGAAAGCGGGTGTCTCTGGCCGCCTGGAGCTATTGGGCGGGAACGATCGGAAAGAAGTCGGTGGTGATCTCCCGGACCGACATCGGCCCGCTCAATGCGGCCGCCTCCACGGTGCTGGGGATCCAGCGATTCCGTCCGGGAGCGATTCTGAATCAGGGCACAGCCGGCGCGCACAACCCGGATCTGAACGTGTTCGACATCGTGGTCGGGGAGCGCACCGTGGACTACGGCCCGGTTAAGTCCATGCCCGCCCCCCTGGGGGCCGGCGTCGACCTGAAGCGCTGGACACGGATGAGGCACAAGCTACGGATGGATGGACGGCAACTCACCGAGTTCGACAGCTTCACCGGCGACGCCGCCCTGATGGCCGCGGCGCTCGCGGTTCCTTACAGCCGCGGCAAAGTGCTGAAAGGGACCATCGGCACCGCACACCAGTTCAACCGCGAGTTAGACAAGATCGTCTGGACGCGCCAGACTTTTGGCACCGACACCGAGGACATGGAAAGCGCCTACGTGGCCGGCGTCGCCGCGGCCATGAAGGTGCCGTTCCTGGCCATCCGCATCGTCTCGGACTCGGAGTACAATCATCCCGCCTTTGAGCGCATCGCCGGAGAGTATTGCGCGGAGTTTGTGGTCGAGATGATCAAGAGGATGAAATAGCTGCCTTGACCGGCTCCGCCGCCCCGCCCCCCCTCGATCGCCCCATCGGCTTGCTGCACGCGACGGCGATGGTGGCCGGCATCATCATCGGCGCTTCCATCTTCGTTCAGCCCTCAGAAATTAACCGGCTCGTGCCCAGCGTCCCCGGGGTGCTGGTGGTCTGGCTCATGGCGGGGCTCCTGACGCTGTCCGGGGCGATGGTGTGCGCGGAACTCTCGGCGGCCTTTCCCCGCACTGGGGGCGTTTACGTTTTCCTGACGGAAACGCTTTCGCCGGCCTGCGGGTTTCTGTGGGGATGGGCCATGTTCTGGAGCGTTCACTCCGGCATCATCGCGGCGACGTCGGTCATCTTCGCCCGCTACGTCCAGTTCTTCCTGCCGCTCGACGATCGGGGAATCCGCCTGGCGGCGTTGGCCGGGATTCTGCTTCTGTCCGCCGTCAATTACGTGGGGGTGCGGCAGGCCAGCATGCTGCAGACCCTGGTCACCTCGGCCAAGCTGGTGGCCCTGGTCCTGATCCTGGCGATGGTGTTCGCCTTCGGCACGTCCGCCGCGCCGGCGGCCTCCGCTTCCGCGCCTCCTTCCGCGTCCTGGCGCGAAGTCGTGTTAGCGATCAGCGCGGGATTATTCGCCTTTGGCGGCTGGCACATGGTGGCATACGCCGCAGGCGAAACACGTGACCCGGAGAAGACCATCCCCAGAGCGCTGCTGATCGGCACTCTCACGGTGACGGCCTGCTACCTGGCGTTGAATGGCGCCTACCTGTACCTGCTGCCGCTGGACCGGGTGATCGCCTCGACCCGCGTGGCCGCCGACGCCGCCCAAGCGCTGGCCGGACCGCGAGGCGCAGCCGCCGTATCGGGTCTGGTGATTCTCTCGGCGTTCGGCGTACTCAACGGAGTCATCCTGGCCGGGGCACGCATCTACCTCGCCATGGCCGAACAAGGCCTGGCCTTTCGCTGGATGGGGGCGATCCACCCCCGCTTTCACACACCCCATCTGGCGATCCTGGCTCAGGCGCTCTGGTCGTCCTTCCTGGTGGCCACCGGCACGTATCGCGAGTTGTTCACGCGGGTGATTTATACCGAGTGGCTCTTCTTCGCGCTCATGACGGTCGGATTGGTCCGGCTGCGCCGCCGGACGGGCTATCGGCCGGCCTTCCGCGCCTGGGGCTACCCGATTGTCCCGCTGTTGTTCATCGTGGCCTCGGTGGTGGTCGCATCCTGCCAGATCGCGGCCGACCCATGGCAGGCCGCTTCAGGACTGTTCCTGGTGGCGCTGGGCCTGCCGGTTTACTATTTCTGGGTACGCCGCGAGGCATCCCAAAGATTCACCGCTCATGCCGATCATTGATTTTCACAACCACTACTATCCGCCGGCCTACCTGGACGCGCTGCGCTCGGGCCCGAGCGCCGTCGAGGTGACCATTGACACGGAAGGGAATCCGCGCCTGCATTATCCGGGCGACTACAACATCGCCGTGCCGGGGCATCGCGACATCGAATATCGCGAGCGCGTGCTGGAGGAGCAGGGCGTGGATACCCAGGTCTTGACGCTGACCACGCCGGGCGTCCACGTGGAGACTCCCGCCGTCGCCGCCCGCTTCGCCAGCCTGGTGAATGACAACGATCCGCGCGCATCGGTCAGGGAGCTGGAGCGGGCCTGCCGCGGCCTCTGCTTCCGAGGCGCGATGCTGTTCAGCAACGTGAACGGCATTGCGTTGAGCGACCCGAGTCTCTGGCCGCTGTACGAGGCCGCCGACGACTTGGGCGCCATCCTCTACATTCATCCCACGACTCCAGTGGGCGTGGAGACGATGACCGACTTCTGGCTGATGCCGCTGGCCGGCTTTCTGTTCGATACCACGTTGGCCGCCGCCAAGCTGGTCTTCAGCGGCGTCGTGGAGCGTTTCCCGCGAATCCAGTGGGTCCTGTGCCACCTGGGAGGCGCCATCCCCTATCTGGCCGAGCGGCTGGACCGCGGCTTCCACGCCTTCAGCGAGTGCCGCGCGCAGATCCAGCATCCTCCGAGCGAATACCTCAAGCAGTTCTACTACGACACGGTCAATTTCGACCCGCGTGCAGTGGAGTTGGCCATCGCCTTCGCCGGGGCCGGCCGCATCCTGGCAGGCAGCGACTACCCCCATCAAATCGGCAGCATTCCCAGGATGCTCGACACCATTGCCAGTCTCAACATTTCCGGGCCGGACAAAACGGCCATCCTGGGCGGTAATGCGTCGCGGCTATTGAAGCTGTGAGGACTCCGGGCCCTGCATGGCCACGCCCCGGTCGCGCAATTGACGGATCTGGTCCCCGGTGAACCCGAGGCTCTCGAGGATCTCCACCGTATGCTGGCCAACAGCGGGGGCCATGCGCGGGGCTTCCTTTTCGATTCCGTGGACGTTGACGGGATTGGCAACGGTGCGCAGCCCGTCGCCGCCGGCCAACTCCGGGAAGACCCCGGTGGCCGCCATCTGCGGATCTCGGGCCACCTGCTGGGTGCTGGGCACCGGTCCCCAGATCACTTCATGGCGGCGAAACTGGTTGGTCCAGTACTCCATGTCGTGGCTGGCGAACTCCGCGTCCAGGATTTCCACCAGCGCCCCGCCGTTGGCGCGGCGCTGGTACGGAGTATCAAAGCGCGGGTCGCCGATCAGTTCCGGCCGCCCGACGGCGTCGCACAGGGCCTTCCAATCCTTGAGAGGATCCAGCAGGCAGAGGATGAAGCGCTTGCCGTCGGCGGACAGGTAATGGTTCACCAGGGGATTGTGGGGTTGCCTGCGAGTCCGCTTGACCGTCCATTCGGCCCCGCACAGAGCCGCCTGGAGGAGGCAGCTATTGGACCAGGCGCCATTGGCCATCAGCGAAGTGGAAACCTTGATTCCCTGCCCCGTGCGCTGGCGATGGTAGAGAGCCAGCATGATGGCGCCGAACACGGCCATGGAGGTGGGATGGTCGCCGAAGCCGGCCGGCGACTGGGCGGGATCGGCATCGGCGTTGTGGATGTAGTCCATGAGGCCGGAGCGGGCCCAGTAGCCGGTCATATCGTAGCCGGGCTTGTGCATCTCCTCGCCGGTCTCGCCGTAGCCGGACACCTGGGCGTAAATGAGCCGCTCGTTGAGCGGACGCAACTCCTCGTAGGTGAGGCGGAACTTGTCCAGGAGCTGCGGCTGGTAGTTGGTGATGAAGACGTCGGCGGTGGCCACCAGCTTGAGCAGCACGTCGCGGCCTTGGGGCACGGCCAGATTGAGAGCGATGCTGCGCTTGTTGCGGCCGTCGAGAATCCAACAGTAGGGTTGATCCGACACGGGGTTGCCGGGCACCAGCGATAGATAGCGGTGGGGATCGCCGTGCGGCGGGCGCTCGACCTTGATCACCTCGGCGCCGAAGTCCGCCAGGACTGCCGCGGCGGCGGGCGCGGCGATGTAGGTGGCGGCGTCGATCACACGGATTCCGGAGAGAATGCCCTTGCCTTCAGCCATAGGAATTAGCCAGTATATAGCAGGAGGCGGGATGAGGGACGTTTACATTGTTGAGGCCGTGCGCACGCCGATCGGGCGCGGCAAGGAGGACGGCGCGCTGCACGGCATCCATCCCGTGGATCTGCTGGCGACGGCGTTGAGCGCGGTGGTGGAGCGCGCCGGCGTCGAAAAGAGCCAGGTGGAGGATGTGGTGACCGGGTGCGTGACGCCCATCCACGAGCAGGGCGCGGACATCGCGCGGCTGGCTACGCTCAAGGCGGGTTTCCCGATCGAAACCGCGGGCGTGCAGTTAAACCGCTTCTGCGGCTCGGGTCAGCAGGCGGTCCACTTCGCCGCGCAGGCCATCGCCGCCGGAGACATGGAGATGGCCATTGGAAGCGGAGTCGAGATGATGAGCCGCGTCGCGATGGGCAGCGACAGCGCCTTCACGCCGGAGTTTCGGGCCGCCTTCCCGTGCGAGCTTCTGCACCAGGGGATTTCGGCGGAGCTGCTGGCCGAAAAATGGGAGTTGAGCCGCCATGCGCTCGACGAATACTCGGCGCAGAGCCACTGCCGCGCCGCCCAGGCCATGCGCAACGGCTGGACGCGCGGCGAGCTGATCCCGGTGAACGGGCTGGACCGGGACGAAGGCGTACGGCCGAATATCGATCTGGCGCGCATGGGCCAGTTGAAACCGGTCTTCAAGCCGGACGGCGTGATCACGCCCGCGAACTCGAGCCAGATTTCCGACGGCGCCGCGGCGGTGCTGCTGGCTTCCGGCGCCAAGGCGGAGGAACTCGGACTGCGCAAGCGAGCGCGCATCGTGACGCGCGCGGTGGTGGGCAGCGACCCGGTCCTGATGCTGACCGGCCCTATCGACGCCACGCGCCTGGCGCTGCGCAGGTCGGGCCTGGCGATCGGGGACCTGGACGCGATCGAGATCAACGAGGCCTTCGCCAGCGTGGTGCTGGCCTGGGCCAAAGAACTCCGGCCCCCCATGGAGCGGGTGAACATTCAGGGCGGCGCCATCGCGCACGGCCACCCTCTGGGCGCCACCGGCGCGGTGTTGATGACCAAGCTGGTCAACATTCTCGAGCGCACGGGCGGGCGCTACGGGTTGCAGACCATGTGCATCGGCTTCGGCATGGCCACGGCCACCATCATCGAGCGGGTGCAGTGACGGGCAGTTCTCCTTCGGCGGTTTTTACAGAAGCTTGACAGACCGTCAACACTCCGCACAGTACGTCTCAATCGCCGCCGCGATAACCATACTGTACGGCGCAACAAGAGGCGCCGGAGAAAAGATAGAAAAAGGAGAAACTACAATGACGATCCCGACCAAGCTGTATCCCGCGACCCCGACGCTACCGGCGGAGCCGGTGGTGACGTTCAAGAAGCCCGTTTTGATTGACCCGAACTCGGACCTGGTGAAGTCGCTTTTCCCGAAGTTGAGCGACATCCTCAAGGCGGTTCCCCGCCCCGGCGGCCCGGAGCCCAAGCCGATCGCCAGCGCTCCCGCGATGAACAACATGGAGCTCCTGGCCCGCACCATGATCCGCTAGCCAGCAATCCTTTCGATCCAAGACCAGCCAGGCGGCGTTCTGCCCGTCGCCTGGCTTTTTGCTATGATGGGTGTACCGACGCCATTGCGGGGACGTAGTTCAGTTGGTTAGAACGCCGGCCTGTCACGTCGGAGGTCGCGGGTTCGAGCCCCGTCGTCCCCGCCAATCCCTTGGATCTCACGTAGCGGCATTACCGCAGCAGGCGCGGGTCGATGCCGTGGCGATGGTCGCGGATGATTCGGATCTGCGCGCTCGCCGGGTGCCGAGGATTGATCAGAACATTCCAGGTGGCCGGCACGATGATGGACGGCACGCGAAGCAGTGCCGTGCCGCCGGACCGTAGCCATCGATCCCCGGTCCGGCGGGTTGCCGCCAGATCCGTCCGCCACGACTCGCCCAGCCCGCTGGTAGCCACATCTTCGATGGCCAGCCTATCCGGAGCCACAATCTCCAGATAGCGAAAGTTCACAGGCACATCCTCGATGTCGATCTTCGCGTGCACCAGTACCTCTAGCAGCGCTGTGGCTGGATTCGAAGCGCAATACACAATGCGCTGGCCAACGGTGTGCCAGCGGCCAGGCGCGCTCAAACCGCCGCCGCCGTCCAGCGTGGAATGGTTGCTGATGCGCCAAAGGATCACGCCAACATGCCGTGATCGATCTGCACGAGCATCTCTTCGACCAGTCGTGCGCCCGCTTCGGTCGCCAGCTTCTCGATGGGCGTCTTGCCACTGAAGTTCCGCTTGGGCTTGCGCAACCAGCGCCAAGCGCGCTCCGGCTCTCCGAACACCTGCTCGGCCATGGCGGTGATTCGGGCCACCCGTACCGCTTTGTCCGATTCTTCCCTGGAAAGCGGCTGATGCTTCGCGATCCGGTGCGCCAGGGTTCTGCGCGGCACGATCAACTGGTAGACCTCGGCGTCGGACAGCCCGCCACGAACCAGCGCCTTGATGGCGCCGGCCGGAAGCCGCTTCTCCACGAGCGAAGCCAGATCTTCGCCGGATTGGATCCTGGACACACCCAGCTTGCCGCCCATCAGCGAGTAGAAGGTTCCTGGCGGCATCGGCTCAGCCGCTCTGTTCACCTCAGCCATGCGTAAGGCTCCTTGGCAGTCTGCCACCATTATACGGGCATTTTGCACAAGGCGCAAATCCTCGCGCCGCCTCAACAAACGCTCCCTTACGGTCGCGGCTCTGAAACGGGGCATCTCGTCGCGGGCCGTCGTCCGCCAAACCTCGGGTTTCGCCTACCGGCCCACCGCCAGCTTGGGCTGGCCGGCGCGGGCCAGCTCTTCCCAGCGGTAGAGCAGGAAGTTCCGGCCGCTGCTGTTCATCGCCACCATCAGCCCCCAGGGGAACCGCGGCCCGAGCGGTCGCGAAGCTATCTCGAGACCGTCCGTCGCGTCGGCGCCCCCACGCACGAGTTTCAGCAGCGTACCGTGATCGTGGGGACGCCCCGGCTCGCCCTCCCGCCGGTAGACATGGTACTCGCTGTTCCCGGCAATCTGGTCCGTACAGACAATGTAACCGGCGCCGTCGCCGCGATCATAGATTGCGATTCCTTCCCGGTCGGCGCGGAAACCGGTGCGACCAAAATGCGCGAGCTCATGCGTGCCCTCGGGGTGATCGGGGTCGGCGTGATACTTGTGAAAGCCGTCGCCCTCGTCGGCGTAGTAGATGTAGCCGAGCGCGTCGTCGACCGCCACCGCTTCGATCTCGCCCACGCCGCTAAACCTCCCGAAGTAGCGGACGAAGGAGGCCTTCACAAGCCCCTGGCCATCCTCCTCCAGCCGGTACTGGCCCAGGTAACCCTGGCGGGGACCGCTCTTGGGCGAGACGACGGCGAAGACAGCGCCGTCGCGCGGGCGGCGGAAGAGAGAAATGCCCATCGGCGCCGCCTCCTCTCCAACCCGATCGGAGAACACGCGGGTGTTCCCCGAAGAAGTCGCGTCGCGGATGCCGCCGCCGTCCGGCGCGATCCGGAAAACACGCAACTGGTTCTTCAGGCGCTCGGTGGTCACGGCAATGTCGATGGTCTGGCCGCCCACACTCAGCCCGTACTCGACATCCACGTTGTTCGGCCGGTCGAGGCCCGCAACGGTCTGGCGAATCCGCCCATCCAGCCCAAACACCACCAGCGCGCCACGTGGCGCCTTTACCTTGTTGGTCCCGATGATCAGGCTGCGGATGGGATCGGTCGCGTGAACCCAGATAGCGGGATCGTCAGGGTCGTCGGCAACGGGTTCGGTCCGGACAACCGGCTGGATGTCGACCGGCGTGGGTCGCACCGAGGTGCAGGCCGCCAAGCCCCAGGACAATAACCAAAATCGGACCAGGCTCAACTTGAGGCTCGGCAACGTCGCCCCAACTCAGAAGGTCAGGCGCATCGCGATCTGCAACTGCCGGGACGTGCCCGTGCCGATGGTGCGGTTCAGCCCGCTGCTGACCAGGCCGAAGCTGGCCGGCGAGGTGAAGGTCGTCCCGGGGTTACCCGCCTGGATGCGGTTGAACAGATTGAACCCCTCAATGCGGAAGATGAGCGCCTTGCCCTCGGCGATCCGATTGTTCTTCTGCAGGGCGTAGTCCACCTGCACCAAACCCGGGCCCGTGGCGATGGCGCGACCGGCATTGCCCCAGGTCCCATTGGCCGGGACGGC
>JACOSH010000066.1 GCA_016178945.1 Acidobacteriota bacterium | reverse complement strand
GGGTCGAGGCAGGCATGCAATCAGGATAGCCGAATCAGTTCTACTTAGCAACAATTATCTAACTGCCCTAAACCAACAACTACCTGCCACATCAAACACTTCCAAAAGACTGCTACCCTGCTATAGGAGTTCTGAGGCTACCTGACGTCTCCTCCGGCCAGCTTTTGGAAGGTGGGGAAGAAGCGCAAGCTCGGAGAACCGAGTCGCCATCCTTGCTCGATACGCGCCTTGACGAGGGGATGTTTCTTTCCGTGGGAGCTGAACCTCACCTTCCAGGGAACTACCAGACGACAGGGCAGCCAAAAAAAGGGAGCGAAGATGTAGCCGAGGATCCAGGCCACCGCTTTGTAGTAGAAAAAGTACCAGAAGAAGGCGAGAAGCATCAGGCCGCTCAGAAGCCCCTTCTGAAAAGCCAACAGGACGACAAGACCAGCCAAAAGAACAGCGGTCAAACCCAAGACTCCCGCCAACCGGACCCTGTACACCACCGCATGGATCCCGCGGCACCGCGGGCATCGCGGGACCGGAACCTCGATCTGATCCCAGCTTCGCCGAACCTTGCCACCGGAGTTCTCGAAACGGTCGTTGCCCCACATGACAACTCTGGCGGGGTCCCCGGCGTTCGACTGGTTCACGCCGCAAAACCAACAGGCGTCGGGATCACTTCCCACGGCGGATGGCATGGCTCGCTTCTACTGTGTGCGCTGAGGCAATCTATGATAACGGATTGGCTGGCGGTTTTGGGGAAAAGGCACCGGACCGCTCCCTCACGGTCGCGGCTCTGCACCATTCGTGTTGCAACGAATGCACTTTCAGAGCCGCGCGCGTAAGCAAGCGGTTGGAGGTGAAACCAACGCACGCGATTCCCCAAGACGGTTAAGCACTCCACGCCGGGTTTACTGTCACCGGACTACCGCCCTCAGTTCCCCACCGGCCGCACCGGCAGCCCGGTGAGCGGACGGTAGGCCGTGACGACGAAGTTCCGGGCGCGCTGGCCGCCGATCAGGCCGCGGTTATTTTCGGCCGCGAAGGCGATGCCGCCCGCGCCGTCGTTGCTTCCGGCCGTGGCCGGCGCCGCGAGCGTCGTCACCTGTGCCGAGCCTTGCATGAAGGTCAGTAGCTCGCCGTCGAGCGAGACTTGCAGCGTGGCGCCCTGCGCGGCGACTTCCACGCTATGGAAGACCGTGGCATCGAAAGCCGCGGGCTTGCCGCTTGCCGCGATCACCAGTCCGCTGCTGAGGTTCTTGACCTTCACTTCTCCGGTGCTGTGAAGCTGTACCCAATAGCCCGCCGATGCGCCGCCCAGGATGCCGTCGCCCCGTGCCGCGGCCCGGCTGCGCAGATAGGGTCCGGCCTGGGAGATGCGCGCCGAAGCGTCGGTAGGGACGCGCAGGTCGGCGCGTAGGTTCAGATCCTGCCCCAGGCTCACCCCGTGGATGGACGTATTGGCGCAGGCCCCCGCCGTGGAGGTGACCTGGACGCCGCCGAAGTCGAGGCCATTGTTTTCCAGGGTGCCCGAGACGATGTTGGCCCCCGCCGGCGTGGCCGGATTGCCGCCCATTGAGAAGATCGGCAGATAGTAGCGGACCCCGCTGCCGCCCAGGGCCAGATCCATGACCCCCAGCGCGCAGCGGTCGGCGTTGGCGCGATTGAAAGAGTCGGACAACTGCACCACGGCCGGTGGAGTACCGGAGCTCGCGCCCGTGCCAGTGAGCGGCGCGCTCAGATTGCCGCCATCCGAGGACAGGCTCAGGGTAGCGCTTTGGGCGCCCGGCGCCGCCGGGCTGAAGCGGACCGTGACCGGCTGTTCGCTTCCCGGCGCTACGGTGAAAGGCGCGGCCGGCGCGGTGATCCGGAAGAGCCCGCTGGAGGACGCCACCAGGGTCACGGTCAGGGGCGCGGCGCCGGTGTTGCGCACCGCCAGCGTCAGATCCTTGCTCTGCCCCGCCGTCACGCTGCCGAAATCGAGGCGCGCCGGAGAGAGCGCCGCGCCAGGTCCCAGCGACATCACGCCCAGGCCGCTGAGGGCGACGCTCAGCGAGGGGCGGCTGTCGTCGTCGCTCGAAAGGGCCAGCGAGGCCGCTTGCCGGCCGGCCGCGGCCGGCGAGAACAGCAGCGACAGCTCTCGCCGTTCGCCCGCCGGAATCGTGACCGGCAGGGCCGGCGATAGCAGGCGGAACAAGGCGCTGCTGCTCGAGATCGAGGCGACCGTCAGCGGCCCGCTGCCGCGGTTGCGGATCGACACAGAGCCGCTCGCCGAGCCGCCCGCCATCACCGAGCCGAAGTCCAACTGCGGCTGCGCCTCGATCCGCGCGGCGGCCACGATCTCGAGGGGACCCACCGTGGCCTCGGTGGTGTTCAAGCCATTGCTCGCCAGCACGCGGAAGTGCACCTGCGAGCCGGCCGCCACCTCGGCCGTGTCGAAGGTGAACTGCTGCTCGCGAAGGTCCACCTCGATCGGGAGCCAGGTACGGGCGCCATCCGAGGAGTAGAGCACCGAGAAGGCCAGTGCCGCGCCGTCCGGATCGGAGGCCGACCAGGCGATCGCGCGCGAGCCGTCCCAGCGATCGCCCGCCTGAGGAGACAGAATGCTGAGCGCCGGATCGCCGCTCCCCACGTTCAGGGCCGTCAGCTCCTGCTCGCCCTGCATGAGAGCGATGCGGGTGGTTCCGGCTACAAAGGGAACCTTCAGCGAAAAGCTCTCCTCGTCCATTTGCTGGTGGCTGCGATGTTCTTCGAAGGTGAGAGTGAAACAGGATTGGCCCAGCATGCCGCCCGCGCCGAAGAAACGAATGCAATGCGTGCCCGCGGCCGCGGCGGATGCTCCCGGAGTGCCGCTGGTCAGCCGATAGGCGGGGTCGAGCTGTCCCGAGGCGCCGTCCCGCCGGGCCGAGCCGCTGATCACCAGGTACTCGGCCGCCGCCGAGGTGGCCCTCTGCCCCTGCTTGGCCGCCGAGGAGATCCGCTCCAGCACCTTGGTGGCCAGCAGATTCCGGTAATTGAACGGCGAGATCCAGATGTTGCTGCCCGGCGGCGAGCAGTAGGTCATCAGATCCATCTTGGTGGCCGGCTTTACTTCCATCCCCAGCGGGGCGAACCCCACTTCTTGAATGTTCGCGTTCGGATACGGCCAGGGGCTCTGATCGTCTTTTGCGTCGCAGCTATCGGCGGTGGGAACGTGGCGCAGCCCCAGGTTGTGACCGGTTTCGTGCGCCAGGGTGAAGTTGGCGTCCAGCAGGCCGCTCTGGGCGCTGGTGTCCGCGTTGATGGAGATGCGGCCCTGCCCGCCCTCGTTGGCCCAATGCGGATCGGACTGGCCGAGAGTGCCCACGGCCGGGTCCTGAGGCAGCCAGGCCGCCAGTTGGTCGATGGAGCTGTCCTGGTCGATCATGTCGTAGAACTTGCGCAGCGCCGCAACCAGCCGGGACCGGTCCGCGTGGGTGGCCAGCGGCTGGCGCCAGATCTTTTGCGGCGCCGTCCAGGGGCGATACTCAATCCCGTTGTCGGCCACCGGGAAAAGCTGCTGCATCAGGATGTCGAAGCGCCCGATATTGTCGCTGGGGCACTTCTTCTGCCCGCCGGCCGACTGCACGCAGATTGGCCAGTATGCCACCCGGAACAGCTCCGGCCAGCCGCTCGGCACAGTGAACTCCAGCTCGTACTGACCGAAGTTGTTGCTGACGTTGTCCTCGGTGACGCCGGGCGGCGCTACCACTTCCGCCAGCAGGCTGAGCGGTCCCCTGTAGGTCCATTCCCGGGGCAGCAGAAAGTTGAAGGATTCATCGGCCTTGGATCGGTCAAAGGTCTTGGAAACCGTGATCGGTCCGTTCACGGGCGACAACGGCGAGCCCGGCAGCTCGTTGCCGTAGCGCTGGGCGCGGAGCCGGGCGGTGACCCCTTTGAGCGGCTGCGCGGTGTCCCCGAGCATCTTGGCGAACACCCGCACCACCGTGGACTTGTCGGCCACCAGCGGGACCGTGTTGGCCGCGTCCTGCACCACTTGCACGGCTTCCAGATGGTCGCCGGCCAGATCGACGGGCGGCGGCGGGGTCACTTCGAGCAGATAGATGCTTTGCACTTGGGCCACCACGGAGGGGATGCTGTAGCCGTCGCTCACCTGCGCGCCCACGAAGTAGGAAAAGACCACCTGCCCCGGAGAGGCCCAGTAGCCAGGCGTAATGGTCTTCACCGAGCAGGGGCGCTGCGCCGAAAAGGCGGTATCTCCCTGGGGCAGGGCTCGCGGAAGGCTCAGTGAGGGACACAGGTCCCCGCGCTGGTCGGCGTCGTTCCGGTAGACAAAAACGCTCCCGGTGAACTTGGCGCTGGGCGCCGTCCACCGGACGCTGATGTCGATATTGGTGGTCAGGGGCGTCTCGAAGGTAAGCAGATACTCCTGGACCGCCTTCGGCAAAGTGGCCGGAAAGGCCAGCACGAACTGGCCCGTGGTCGCCGCTCCGCCGCAGGTGGACACCACCGGGATGGTGGCCGTGGCCGTATAATAGGTGGCGTTGGTGACCGCGGTCGCGCAGTTGGTGCGGGAGGTCAGCTTCACCGTATGGCTCTGGAAAGCCCCCGTGTAGATCTTCTGCGCCTTGGCGCTGTCCAGGCCGGTAAGAAAACAAAGAATAATGCCCGCGGTTCGTCCTGACAGAGCCGACACTCCTGTCGCTCATATCGTGTGAAACGCCGATTTGTTTAGCCCAAATCGACCGGCGCCACGCGCTGTGCTAAGGTTAGGAGACCGTAGCGCGGCGGAGCACATGCGCACCAGTGTCGTGACACTCGGTCTGTTCTGCGGGTTGCCTTCCTGGATCCTGTCGGCGCAGAGCAGCGCCCTCTACGACGCCTGGCGCTGGACGCATTTCGGCGTCGAAAGCGGTCTTCCCTCCCGACGAGTCCACCAGGTCCTGGAAACCTCGGAGGCCGTGTGGGCCGCTACGGATCTGGGCCTGGCCTGGTATGACGGATTCCGCTGGCATGATGCCCGGGGCCTGCCCAAGTCGAGGATTCAGGCGCTGGACCAGATCCCGGGCAGCGGTACGGTAGTGGCGCTGGCGGACCAGGTCGTCTACCAGGGCACCCGCGACGGTTTTCGCCGGCTCCCCCTGGAGCACGAGGGGAAACCGGTCCACGTCCTCTCCATGGCGGTCCATCCCGACCACCGGCTCGTGCTGCTGGTCCACGAAGCCGGCTGGGTCCTGTATGAAAACGGACGGCTGAAGGTGCTGCACATCGGCCCACAGATCTCCTTGTCGCGCGTGATTGGCGCCGGCGGCGGAGCCGTCTGGCTGAACGGCGAGAGAGGGCTTTACCGGCTACGCCAAGAGGAGCCGGAACTGGTGTTGAGGAATCCGGGTGCGCCCCCTTCCAACCTGACGGTCTTCAGCCTGGCTGAAAACCAGGCCGGCCTCGGACTGGTCTCGCTCCTGGACCCCACCGGCTCTGGCGTTGGCCTCTGGGAGTGGACCTCCACCACGCCCCCCGTCCGGAACTCGAGCGAAGGTCTGGAGGTGATTCAGGCGCTGGACATCTCCCCCACGGGCGAACCTCTCGCCGCCTACCAGTCGGGAGAGATTCGGTTCCGCCGCGCCGGAAAGTGGATGGCGCTGGAGCCGGTCCCGGCTCAGATGCGTCAAGTCTTGTGCCTTCGCTATCGGCCCAACGGCGACCTCTGGGTGGGAACCGGGAACGGGCTGTATCTTCACAAACTCTATTCCCAACGCTGGACCTCCTGGCGGGAACCGCTTCCCAGCCTGAGAAACCGAATCCATGAAATTCTGGAAGCCCGCGACGGCTCGCACTGGATGGCCACCGGCGACGGGGTCGTGAGGCGCTCTCCGGACGGAGCGGTCCGCTGGACACAGACCATCGCCAACCGGCGATTGATCGACGTCACCGGTTTGGCCGAAGACGCGGAGGGAGCGATCTGGATCTCCAGCGGATCGAGATTCGACGGCGCCTACCGCTTCGATGGCTTCGAGTGGCGCCACTACGGCCTTCGCGAGGGACTGCTGGATGCTCCCATCCACAAGATTCGACTCGACCCTCAGGGGCGGTTGTGGTTTTTGGGCGCTTCCAACCTGCCCGGCGCCGAGACCGGCGCGGTCCAATATTCCCGAGGCGTCTTTGTCAAATGGAACCGCGGCAAGGGGCTGGCGAACGACCGGGTCTACGCTGTGGCGGAAGGGTCCGATGGCGCATTGTGGTTCGGAACCGTGACTGGGATCTTCCGCTGGAAGGACGGCGAGTGGCGGCACTGGCTCGCCGGCGTTTCGGTCTTCACCCTGGCGGTGGACCACCGGAACCGCCTCTGGTTTGGCAGACAGAATAGCGGCGTGGGCTTTCTGGATGAGCAAGGGGGGCAGCCTCACTATTTGACCCAGGCAGACGGCATCCCCGACGACCGCGTGTGGGAGCTCCGCGTCGACCACGAGGGCACGCTGTGGATGGCGACCGAAGCGGGTCTGGGCGCGTACCGGGAGGACCACTGGGCCCGGTTTCAACTCAGCTCCGGGCTCTCCAATTTGGTCCTGTGGCCGGTGCTGCCGGCTCGGGATCGAATCTATGTGGGAACCCTCGGATCGGGCGTGCAAGGATTGGATCGGAAGGAAGCGAAATTGCCTGCGCCACGCGTGGAGGTCAGCCCCCCGTTTGTGGACGCGGATCAGGCCCTCCTCCGCTGGAGTGCCTTTGCTTGGTGGGGCGATCCGCCGCCCGACCAGATTGAAACGCGTTTCCGCCTCGACCTCGGCCCTTGGTCCCGATGGACCGTGGACCGATCGGCAAGTCTTGCGAACTTGCCCGCCGGCGCCCACTCCTTTCAGGTTCAAGCCGCGGGGCTGTTCGGACAACTCGATGCCAACGGCGCGACCGTCTCCTTCCAGGTACTCCCTCCCCTCTATCGGCGTCCGCAAGTGGCCATCCCCGGTCTGATCTTGCTCCTGGCCTTAGCTGGACTGGCGGGCCTTCTCATCGCCAGGCGAGTCCGGCATGCTCGCGAGATCGCGGCCAGTGAAGCGCGGTTCCGGCGTCTGGCGGACTCCAACATCATCGGCGTCATCCTCGTGGATATCCACGGCGGGATCGTGACGGCCAACGACGTGTACCTGAATCTACTGGGATACAGCCGGGAGGATCTGCGCGCGGGCCGGCTGAGTTGGGTGGACCACACGCCGCCCGAATACCGTCACCTGGATGAACGGGCACTTGAGCAACTGCGAGCCTCCGGTGTTTACGCCCCTTACGAAAAGGAGTTGGTTCGCAAGGACGGCAGCCGCGTCTGGGTCCAGCTCGGCGGGGCCTTTCTGGAAGGATCGCACGACCAGGTGATCGCCTGGGTCCTGGACATTAGCGAGCGCAAGCGCTTCGAGCGCCAGCAGGCGGCCGTAGCGGAATTGGGCCGCATCGCCCTGGCCGGCCTCGATCTCCCGTCGTTCTTCAACCGCGTCGTGGTGGTTCTGGCCGAAAGCCTGGACGTCGAGCTCACCAAGATTCTGGAGCTGCTCCCCGCCGGCGACGCCTTGCTGCTGCGCGCGGGCGTCGGCTGGAAGGACGGTCTGGTGGGGCGGGGCGCCGTGGGAGCGGGGCTGGACTCTCAGGCCGGCTACACCTTGCAGTCCAAAGACCCGGTAGTGGTCGAAGACCTGCGCGTCGAATCCCGTTTCCATGGGCCGCCGCTCCTGAGTGAACACGGCGTCGTCAGCGGGATGAGCGTCATCATCGGAAGTCAGGAGCGACCCTTCGGGGTCCTGGGAGTGCACACGGTTCGCAGAAAGACCTTTACTCCGGACGACGTCAACTTCCTCCAGGTTGTGGCCAACCTGCTGGCCACGGCCATCGACCGGACGCGCGCGGAGGAGACCCTGGGCGAGCTTTCCGGCCGGCTGCTCAACGTGCAGGACGAAGAGCGGCGGCGCATCGCCCG
>JACOSH010000119.1 GCA_016178945.1 Acidobacteriota bacterium | reverse complement strand
ACATCCAGACCAATAAATCGTACTTTAGACATGCGACCAACTCCTTTCGTATGCGGCTCTGCGCCGCGGTTTCTACCGACTCCCAGCGTAACCCGCGCGACTGCGAATCGGGGTTGGTCGTCCCATTGTGACTAGTATGCGCACGTTTCTCTGGTGCACCATCTGCCCCCTCCTAGCCGCCCAATACGACCTGGTCGTCTACGGCGGCACGGCCGGCGGCGCCATCGCCGCGGTCGCCGCCGCGCGCGACGGCCTCCGTACGGCCCTGCTCGAGCCTCGCGATCACATCGGCGGCATGATGTCCGGAGGTCTGAGCTGGACCGACTACGGCAAGAAGGAAGTCATCGGCGGCTACGCGCTGGAGTTTTTCTTCCGCGCCGGGCGTTACTACAACATCCGGCAGTACGGCCAGGAAGCCGCCTGGAATTTTGAGCCGCGCGTCGCCGAGCAGATTTTCCGCGAGATGCTGCGCGAAGCCGGCGTCACGGTCCTGTTTCGCCACCGTCTGCGCGAGAAGGACGGCGTCCTCAAGTCCGGCCGCCGCATTACCGGCATCCTCATGGAGAACGGCGAATCCTTTGAAGCCAAGGTCTTCTCCGATTCCACCTACGAAGGGGACCTCATGGCTCAGGCCGGCGTCTCCTACACTTGGGGACGGGAGGGCGCGGCGCAATATGGCGAGTCGCTCGCCGGGGTTCGCGACGAGACCCCCTACCACCAGTTCAAGTTCAACCTTTCGCCCTACGACGCCGCCGGCAAGCTGCTGCCGGAGATCCAACCCGGCCCGTACGGCCGGCCCGGCGACCCCGACAAGAAAGTGCAGGCCTACAACTTCCGCCTGTGTCTGTCCTCCGACCCCGCCAACCAGGTTCCGTATCCTCAGCCGCCGGGCTACTCGCCGCGGCGCTACGAGCTGATGGCCCGTCTGCTCCAGGCATTTGTCGCGCAGAACGGTCGCGCCCCGCGCATGAACGAAGTGTTGAAGCCCGACCCCATCCCTAACCGCAAGGTGGATGTGAACAACCAGGGCGCCTTCTCCACCGACTACATCGGCGGAAGCTGGGAGTACCCGGAATCCGGTTACGCCCGCCGCGACCAGATCTGGCGGGCTCACATCGATTACATTGCCGGGCTGCTCTACTTCCTTGCCACCGACCCTCAGGCGCCGCCGTCTCTGCAGAAAGAGATCCGGGGATTTGGCCTGGCCAAGGATGAGTTCACCGACACCGCCCACTGGCCGCACCAGTTGTATGTGCGGGAAGCGCGCCGCATGGTCGGCGAATATGTCATCGTGCAGAAAGATCTGCAAACCGACCGCGCCAAGCCCGACCCGATCGGCATGGGCTCCTACAACAGCGATTCGCACAACATCCAGCGCATCGTGACGCCCGAGGGATGGGTTCGCAACGAAGGCGACATGCAAGTAGCGGTGCAGCCCTACCAGATCCCCTACCGCATTCTGGTCCCCAAGCGCGGCGAAGTGGAAAACCTGCTGGTACCCGTTTGCTTTTCGGCCAGCCACGTGGCCTATTCGTCTGTCCGCATGGAGCCGCAGTACATGATCCTCGGGCAGGCCGCCGGCGCCGCCGCAAAGATGGCCATCGCCGCCGGTATCCGGGTCCAGGACATCGACACGCGCGCTCTCACCGCGCGCCTGCGTAGCCAGGGCGCCGTGATGGAGTACGTACCCTCGGCGTACTCCGAGAACTGGAACTTGTTTCGACGGTGAAGCGCCGCCAGAAATTCTTGAAAGAACCCCCTTACTATCCCCATTCACTTTGTAGGGGGGCTTTCCGGCCCCGGTACTGGAGGGCGAATCAACCATGAAGCAAGCGTTGTGCCGGCGGGTTGCCATTGTGGTTCTGGCTTTCGTCCCCGCGGCCCTGGCTGACCTGAATGAAACCACGATTCTTCAGGCTGATACGACCCTAAACCTGGACACCGGCGCGATCGCCAGTTCCGGCGGCGACATTCTGTGGAACGGCAGCGCCATCGCCCCGCAGGGCAGCGCGAAGGCGAGTAGCCTCGGCAACGTGGGTGCGAGCGGTTTCGGTTTCCTGCCCCTGACCTACCTTGCGCCGCTCGCGGCGGCCGCCAAGTCGGCTCCCATTGCCGCCAACCTGCTCGTTCCCGGAGATGTATTTGTGGTGCTGACGAACCGCGGGCACACCGCGAAAGTCCTGGTCATCGCCAACAGTGGCGGCTTGATTTCGCTTCGATTCACCACCTTCGGCGTGTCCGCCGCGCCCGGTGTTCCGGCCATTGCGGAGACTCTGAACTCCTTCAGCCGCATTCAGCCGGGCCTCCCAAACTATGGCATCGCGCCGAGCAGTCTGTTCGTGGTCGTCGGAAGCGGTCTCGCCGATCCGGGCGATCCAGCCCCCCAGCCAGGTGGTTTGCCCAGCCTCCCACTGACGCTGAACGGGGCCAGCATTACCGTGGTCGTCAACGGCGTAACGGTGTACCCTGCGCTGTACTCCGCCAGTCCACGACAACTCGCCGCCGTGCTGCCCGCGGCCACTCCGGCCGGAACCGGCGCCCTCACCGTGACCTATCAAGGCGCTACCAGCGCTCCAGCGCCGATTCAGATCGTGCCCAGCGCGCCCGGAATCGACGCCTATAACCGCTCGGGAGTGGCCGCCGACGCCGCTACCGGCGATCCGATCACCTACACCAACTCCGGCTCGCCCGGTCAGACCATCGTACTGCGGGCCACCGGACTGGGCGCCGATCCGGACGAGACCGATACTAACCCGCATAGTGTGGACACCCCCTTGCAGATTTACATCGGCGGCGTTCTGGCGGTCATCCTCTTTCAGGGCACGTCGCCAGACCCTGGGGTGAATCAGATCAGTTTGACCATACCGGATTCGGTCCCCCCAGGCTGCTGGGTTCCCGTGGCGGCGGTGACCGGAGACGTCATCAGCAATGTCGTGACTCTACCGATCAACCCGGGCGGCGGCGCCTGCATCGACGTGCAGTCTGGGCTCACGGGCGACCAAGTCTTAGGCAGCGGACCGGTCCTCAGGACTGGGTTGGTATCCCTCATCCACACGAATTCGCCGGGCAGGTCCGGCTCTCGCAACATCACCAGCAGCGCCAACGCGGCCTTTATCAAGTACACGGGACTCTACGCCCCCACCAATTCCGTCTCGCCGGGCGGCTGCATCCTGAACGATCTTACCCCGGTGCCCTTTCCCGGCCTCACTGGTCTGGACGTGGGCGTCATTACTCTTGCCGGGCCGGCTGGGCTTTCGGTAACGTTGCGTTCGCAGGCTGGCATTAAGGGCGCCTTTTTCGCGACTCTGGCCGCCGGCGCCATTCCGTCTTCGGGCGGAAGATTCACGTTCAAGGGCTCCGGCGGCGCCGACGTGGGTCCCTTCACCGCCACCGTGGAGTTCTCGAATCCGCTGCTGACCTGGACCAATCCAAGCGCGGCCGCAACGGTCGACAAGACGCAGGGACTACTCGTTACCTGGACCGGCGGAAATCCGGGCGCCTACGTCGCCATCACCGGAACCTCGACCTCAACCGGTTTGGGATTGGTTGCGGGCTACACGTGCCTGGCTCCGGTGGAAGCCGGGCAGTTTACGGTGCCCTCCTACATTCTGCTCGGCCTGCCTGCCGGCAACGGAGGCACGTTGTTACAGAACAACATTTACTCGTCGCTTGCGCGACCGGTCTGGATATCGGCCTGGCGCTCGGAGACGCCACTTTCTCCGTGGCCACTACTTACCGATGATTTGCAATTCAAGGAAGGACTGGGAGAGAATGAACGCGTCGCATTAGCTTTCAGGACGGCTATCCCTTCGCGGGAGAACGGCCCTCCGTGCCGTCCGCGCGGGATGCCGCAAGCAACTACCGTCGCCTGCTGGCAGCGCTGGCTCCAAGAGCGAAGCGCTTTGGGTCGCGGGATCCGGAAGGCGCCGCGCAGGAGGCCTTGAAGCGCTCATTGGAAAACGCCAAGTCGCAACCGGCGGTCGAGTATTATTTCAGTCAGGATCCGCCGGCCGGCTCGACGCCTCCGGCGTGGCCGCTCGATCGGCTCTTTGCCTGGCTGCACGCCGTGCTTCAGAATGTCGTTCGAGAAGAACGCGATCGGGTTGCTTATGGGCGCGAGGTGTCTATCAGCGTGATTGGATCGGGGCGGCCGGACGGGAATGATCGCCTGGATCCAGCGGATCCCGCGCCAGACCAGCTCGACGCCTTGCTTCAGAGTGAGCTGCGGAGGATCGTGTTGGATTGCCTGCCGATGCTGGACCGCGAGTACCAATCGGTGCTGAAGATGCGTATGCATGGGCTGAAATACGGCGAAATCGCCATCCGCCTCGGCGTAAGTGAAAACACGGTCGCTACGTGGGTCAGCCGCGGCATCAGGGAATTGGCCCGGTGCGTCCGCGGACGCACGGAGCGCCTCGCCAGTCTGCCTCGAGGAGCGGGACCATGACCGATTCCACCAGGCCAAACAGCGAAGATCGAATCGATCGCTATGTGCGGGGCGAGTTGACTGCCGCCGAAGCTCGAGAGCTGGCTCAAGGGTCCCTCGACGCGCCTGAGCTGTTTGAGGAGCTTACTTTCTCGGCTCTTGCGAAATCGGCTCTTGCGGCCAAACCCGTCCCGGCCCCCAAGATGGTTCGATTTCCCCGAAAGGCCCGATTCGTCGTCGCCGGCGCCGCTGCGGCCGCGGCCCTGGCTGCGATCTCCCTCTATTCGCTGGGGTCGTCTTTCTTACGGCAACGCCCGCCCTCGCTGGCGCACGATCAGTCTCGCGAATCTTCTCGCCTCAAGCCGGCGCTGGCGGATTCAGCAAACCCTGGCCAACCCCTTCTTCTTGCGAGCGGTCTCCAATCCGGGCCGGCGGGCCGGGACGAGGTCTTCCGGGGTCCGGAGCCACCCAGCCGGGCCCCTCAGCCGGCCGGTGAGATCGTTTCGATCGAGGACGGCCTGGCGACGGTAAGCTTGGGTTCGCTGGATGGTCTTGCGAAGGGAAGCGAGCTGCAGGTTTTTCGCGATGCGCGGTCTGCGCAGCCGGTCGGCCGCTGGATCGCGACCATGGTTTTTCGTGAACGTGCGAGGGGCCGAATTGTTGCCGGACCGGAGATTCAGGTTCACAGCCAGGTCCGGGTCTCGGGCGCGGCCCACGTGGGCGCTCTATTGGAGCGCGTGGACGCGCTTGCGAACCGGGGCGATTCGGCCGCAGCGCGAAAGACAGCCGAGGACGCGGTCCGATGGGCGGAAACCGCGAAGGTTGCGCCGGGAACGATGTGGAGAGTTCTGGAGCGGCTGGCCGCGCTGGAATATCGAGCCGGCTCGCTTCAGGCCGCGGAGACGCGCTACCGGTCCGCGGTAGACAGCCTGAACGCGAAGCCCCAGGCGTCTGCAGGCAATCAGTCTGTCGCTCTGAACAATCTTGCCGTCCTTCACATGCTGCGCGGCGACTACGACGGCGCCGAGGCGCCTCTGACCCAGGCGGCTTCAAGATCGCCGCGTACCGGTATTGACTACGGACGAAGCGTGAACAACCTCGGCGTGTTGGCCGAACTGCGTGGAGACTGGCGGAAGGCGGAGGCCCTGTATGCGGATGCGCTGCGCGCATTCGCGGATGCGCACGCACGGGAACGCCGCGCCGTGGAAACCAATCTGGCCCGGCTAAGAGGCGTGCCTTGAACGGTGCTGTCCCAGCGCTGGTTGGCATCGTGCTCCTGGCCGGGGCCTCCGCCCCGCTGTTGCTCGCCCAGGACTCACACCCGCGAGACTGGGCGTCCCTGGACCGCCAAGCTGAGGATCTCTATGACAAGGGCGACCTGAAGGAGGCGATTCGAATCGCCAGGCTGGCTGCCGGTGCGGCATCCGGGCCGAGACAGTCAGGGCGCAGCCTGGATCGCCTGGGATTCTTCGAGTACACATCCGGAAATCTGAAGGAGGCCGAATCGCTCCTCCGGCGGGCTCTAGAACTTCGCAAGAACACGCCGGGGATCGATACCGCCGATTACGCGGAGAGCGCCAATGATCTCGCGCTGTTGTGCCGCGACTCCGGCAAGCTGCCGGAAGCGCGCGAGTTGGCCGGGGAGGCCGTGGCGATACGGTCGCGCGTGCTCGGCGCCGCCCATCCGCGCGCCGAGAGCCTGAACACCTTGGGCAGCACCTGTGCCCTGCAGGGCGAGTACGACCTCGCGATCTCTCGATTCGAGGCGGCCCTTGCCATCCACGATTCACAATCAGGTCCCAAGGATGCCAGCGAGGAGTATGGAACCCTGTGTATCAACCTGGCGGGCACCTATCAGCGCGTTGGGAAGTATGCAAAGGCCGAGCTTCTTTTTGCGAAGGGCCTGGCCGTACTGCGCGTGAAGCCGGGGGTCAATCATCCGGCCTATCCGGCCAGCCTGGTTGCCTTTGCCTACCTGCAGGCGGATCTCGGCCACTATTCCGCGGCCGAGAAGCTCTATGACGAGAGCGGAAGGCTCCTGCGGGAGCAGCTTGGTGAACAGCATCCCGTTTACGCGACATTCTTGAATAATCGCGCGGCGCTTTATACCGCGCTAGGCAATTTGACCGTGGCCGAGTCCGATTACCGGAAGGCGCTGGAATTGAAAAGAAGGATCTATGGCGGCGGCGCCCTCACCATTGGCGCATCGCTCAGGAACCTGGCCCGCCTCGTCTACGGCAGAAATCCCTCGGAAGGCGAGAAGCTCTTTCAGCAGGCGGTCGATCTCTACCGCCAGAATCCCAAGGCTCCCGCGTTCGACTATTCCAGCGCGCTGCTCGGTCTCGCGGAAGCCCAGCGGAATCGCGGAGACCTGAGAGCGGCCCGCGAAATACTGCGCCATGCATCTGATGTGGCGGCGAATGGACTGGGCATGAAACATCCCCTGTATGCCGCCGTGCTACGGGATCTCGGGCTGGTTCATCAAGCGGCGCGGGAGTATCCCGAAGCGATGCGGCGGTTGGCGCAAGCCGTTGCTCTCGTCCAGGAGACGCAAGGAGACAATCATCCGGACCTCGTGCGGTACTTGCACCGCTTGGCGGCTGTTTACGAGGAGACCGGCGATTATCGCGCCGCCGAGCCGCTCTATCGGCGCAGCCTGGATATCTCCGGCGGAGTCTTGGCGGACATGCTGACGGTCGGGTCGGAAAGCAACAAACTCGCGGTCGTGGCGAATCTGGAGGACCCGGTTCCCGCGCTTCTCTCCTTTCAGCGCAAGGCGGGCGATCGGCTACCGGCGGCTCGCGCCCTGGCCTTTGAGGCCGTCGCCAGCCGCAAGGGGCGGGTGCTCGACCAGGTGCACGACTGGGGTCAGAGCCTGAGCGAGAATCCCGATAGCGGCATCCGCACGCGCTTCAATCAGCGGCAGGCCATGCTGGGGTGTGAAGCCTCGCTGACGATTGCGCTCGGTTATCGGGACTTGAAACGCTCCATGGTGGGGACGTGCGCGCTCCCCGGCACGGTGATCGAAGGCCGCTACGAGCGCCTGCTCCACGATCTCCGGAACAACTGGACGGAGGCCCTGGGGCGCCAGGCCCTCCACGCCGTGGGGGATCTCAAGCAGCGCATCGATACTCTGGAAGCCGGCCTGAGCCGCGACAATCCGCGCTTCACTTCCGTCCTCCGGCCCACGCGACTGGGAGACATTCGGTCGCGCCTCCAGGCCGACGAGCTGCTCATCGAGTTCGTCGCCTACGGCGAGAGCGTCGCCCTCGCCCGTCAGGAAAAACGGAGCGCGGAGTCGTCGGAAGAGACGGCGCGGGATGCGTTGCAAACCCTGTCGGAGAAACTGAGACCGGTGACCGTTGAGCTGGCGCGGAGGAACGGCGTGCGGCGCCTGCGCGTCGCGCCCGACGGAATTCTCAATCTGATCCCTTTCGCGGCCCTTTCCGGCGAGAGGGGACACTTCTTGATCGAGCGCTTTTCGATCAGCTACCTTTCCGCGGGCCGCGATCTCGCCGTCCCTGAGCCTCCAGGCCGGCGCACGGCGCTCCTGGCGAGTGCCATGATCATCGCCGTGAGTCCGGGAGCCGGCGCCAAACGGGCCTTCTCCGGCAGTCCGGTCGCCGGCACATTTCGGGCCGATCGCCTGGAGAGACTGGAAGATGCGCCCCTGGAGGCGCAGGATGTACGAAGACGGATACCCAGGGCGCAATTGCTCGGCGAATGGGAAGCCACAGAGCAACGGATCAAGGACTTGCATCGTCCCGCGCTGCTCCACATCGTCGGCCACGGGATTGTCAGGGGCACTGAGGACTGCCGGGGCGCGCCGGGGAGCCCGGGATGCGAGCTGGCGGGCATCGATCCGGCCGCCCGCGTCATGAGTCTCTCGGCCATCGTGCTCGAGGAAGCCTACGGACGGGGCGGTGACTCCTCCGAGGACGGCCTGCTAACGGCTCTCGAACTGCAAACGCTTGACCTCCGGGGCACGGAGATGCTGGTTCTCTCGCAGTGCCGGATGGCGGATGGCGTGCCCTCGTCCGGAGAAGGTGTGTATGGTATGCGCCGGGCCGCCGCCATTGCGGGAGTGAAGACATTCGTGGCGCCCCTCTGGAAGGTCGCCGATGCCGCCCAGCAGGAGTTCATGCGCCAGTTCTATAAGGAACTCAGCGCCGGGAAGGGGCGTGCGGAAGCCTTGCGCCAGGCCCAACTGCGGTTGCTCACGACTCCCCGGACTGCGAGTTTCTTGCACTGGGCGCCGGTCATCCTTTCGGGTGATCCGGCGCCCTTGCCGCGGGAGTTGTTTGCGCGATGAACTAAGACGCCCCTCGCTTGGCCGTGAACTCCTGGACCTGCTCGGCGCCCTCGCGTTTGCGGGTGAACTTGATCTCGCCGCCCGACACCTTGCCTTCAAACAGCAGCGTGACCGCGTTGCCGCCGAACTCCAGGTTGACCTTGAACGAAAGGGAGTCGCCGGAGATCTTGCCGTCCTTGATCTCCACGTCGCCCGCCATGGCCGACATCGTTCCGGTGAGCTTGTCGCCATCGGCTTTGAAGTTGAAGGTGGTCTCGCGAGTCTGGCCTCCCCGACCGGGAACCTGCGCCACCCACTTTCCGCCCACGTCGGCGGCCAGGGCCCCCATCGCGAACAGAACGGCCATCGCGGCCAGACAGATTACACGTTTTCTTTGCATAGTCTCCACTCTCTCATTACGCCGGCTACGAAGCGGCGCGCTTGGCCGTGAACTCCCGGCTCTGCTCGCTGCCCTCGCGCTTGCGGGTAAATTTGATCTCGCTGCCCGACACTTTGCCGTCGTACAGCAGGGTGATGGCGTTGCCGCCGAACTCCAGGTTGATCTTAAACGAAATCGAGTCGCCGGAAACCTTGCCTTCCTTCAGCGCCGCCTCGCCCATCTGAGTCGACATGCTGCCGCTGGGCTTCTCGCCGTCGGCCTTGAAATTGAAGGTGGTGTCCATGGTCTGGCCGTCGCGGCCGGGAACCTGGGCGACCCACTTTCCATTGACGTCGGCGGCCAAAGCCCCCAGCGTGAACAAGACGGCCGTTGCGGCCAGACAGAAGACACGTTTCCATTGCATAGCGACTAGGCGAATCTCCAGGCGGCAATGTTACCACGGGCGATGGTATAGTGTCACGGATGCACTCTCCCGGGACATTGAAGGGCGGCATCATCGGGTGCGGGTATTTTGCCCAGTTCCAGATCGAGGGTTGGAGGCGGATGCCGGAAGTGGAACTGGTGGCGTCCGCCGATCCGGATACGCCTCGGCCGAGGAGATGCTCGACCATGAGCAGCTCGACTTCGTCGACATCGCAACGCGTCCGGAGTGGCACCTGCCGCTGGTCCGGCTGGCCGCGGAACGCCGGGTCCCGGCCATCTGCCAAAAGCCCATGGCGCCGACTTGGCCCGACTGCCTGGCCATGGCCTTTGCCTCCGAGACCGCCGCAACGCCCCTCATGATTCACGAGAACTGGCGCTGGCAGCCGTGGTATCGAAAGGCCAAGGAGTCCATCGCGCGGGGCGATATAGGACGGCCCGTCGGCTACTGGTTTCGCACTCGCCGCCGCGATGGGCTGGGCCCCGCGCCCTATCCCACCCAACCGTACTTCGTGAATTACCCGCGCTATCTGATCTACGAGACGCTGGTCCATCACATCGACACCGCGCGTTTCCTCTTCGGCGACATCGCCACCATCTACGCCCATGCCCGCCGCTGGAATCCGGCGATCCGGGGCGAAGACCAAGCCATCCTCACCCTCACTCACGCCGATACCACTTGCGGCGTCATCGACGGGCACCGCTTTCTCGATACCGATCCGCCGAATGCCCCGGCCATGGGAGACGCTTGCTTTGAAGGCGAGTCGGCGGCCCTATGGGTGCGCGCCTCGGGCGATCTTTTTCTGGACGACCGGCTGTTGTGGAAGAACGATGTTTCGGCGGGCTATCGCGGCGACAGCGTGCGCGCCACCCAGCGGCATTTCATCGAATGCCTGCGCTCCGGCCTGCCCTTCGAGAGCGGCGCACAGGAGTATCTGAAGACCGTGCGCGCGGTGGAGGCGGCGTACGAGAGCCTCGCGGAAGGGCGGGCCATTCGCATATGAGACGGCTATTCCTCGCCTGGTTGGTTCTAGCGTCGCTCGACGCCCAGACCAAAGTCCGTCAGTTCGAAGAGGTCGCCATCTCGCCCGACGGCAACCGCATCGCCTGGGTTGAAAAGGCGTCGGAATCCGCCGAGGGCTCGGCGATCTTTGTTCTGGAATGGCGGGCGGCCGCCGCCGCGCCGCGCCGCATCACGGCCGGGGGCCCGCGGGAAACCAACCTGGCCTGGGCGCCGGACTCCAGGCGCCTGGCGTTTCTCTCCAACGCCGAGTCCAAGAAGCAGCCGCAGGTGTACGTGGCGCCCCTGGCGGGGACGCCGCGCAAGCTGACCGGCCTCACCGGATTCCTCACCCGCCCGAGATGGTCCCCGGACGGCGCGCGCCTGGCGGTTCTGTTTGCGGAAAACGCGCCCAGCGGCGGCGGCCCGCTCGAAGCCATCCCGGCCCCTACCGGTGTCATCGAAGAGCAGGTCTTCAATCAGCGGCTGGCCACGGTAGAGTCGGCCAGTGGCAAGGTTCGCCAGGTGTCGCCGCCCGAACTGCACGTCTACGACTACGATTGGTCGCCCGATGGCCGCAGCTTTGCCGCCATCGCCGCGCCGGGCCCTGGCGACAACAACTGGTGGATCGCCCAGCTCTACACGGTGGCCATTGATTCGGGCAAGGCCCAGTCGATCTACCGGCCGTCGCTGCAACTGGCGATTCCGCGTTGGTCCCCGGACGGTGGCGTCATCTCTTTCATCGAGGGGATCATGAGCGATGAAGGCTTCCATGGCGGCGATCTGCGGACCATTCCCGCGGCCGGCGGCGAGGCCCGGAATCACACTGCGGGCCGCAAGAGCTCGCCCAACTGGATGACTTGGCTGTCGCCGGGCAAGATCCTGCTCACCGAGCATGTGGATGGCGGCAGCGCCATTTCGACCCTGGAATTGGCCGGCGGCCGCATCGAAACCATCTGGAAGGGCGATGAGGATCTCCACGCCGGCGGGCATCGCGCCAACTTCGCCCTGGCGCGCGACGGCGAGACCAGCGCCGTGGTCCGGCAATCCTGGCAACTGGCCCCGGAGGTGTGGGCGGGAACGGCGGGTCAATGGCGGCAGCTCACCCACTTCAATCGCGCGCGGAAGCCCGCCTCGGGCAAGGCCGTCAGTCTCCAGTGGTCCAACGAAGGTCACCAGATCCAGGGCTGGCTGCTCTACCCGAGCGATTTTGCGCCGGGACGCCGCTATCCCATGGTGGTGTCGGTCCACGGCGGCCCCTCCAATGTGAAGAAACCGTCCTGGCCGGTCGAGGGCTTCGATCTGTCCGTCCTGGCCGGTCATGGCTTCTTCGTATTCTTTCCCAATCCGCGCGGCAGCTACGGGCGGGGCGAAGATTTCACCCGCGCCAACGTCAAGGACATCGGCGGCGGCGATCTGCGCGACATCCTGGCCGGTGTCGATCACGTGCTCCGCTCCACGCCCGTGGATGAACAGCGCCTCGGCATCGGCGGCTGGAGTTACGGCGGCTACATGACCATGTGGGCGGTCACCCAGACCAACCGGTTCCGGGCGGCGGTGGCGGGCGCGGGCATCGCCAATTGGGAGAGCTACTACGGGCAGAACTCGATCGACCAGTGGATGCTGCCCTTCTTCGGCAAATCGGTGTACGACGACCCGGCCGTGTACGCGAAGAGCTCCCCCATCCGATTCATCAAACAGGTGAAGACGCCCACCCTGGTGGTGGTGGGCGAGCGCGACGGCGAATGTCCCCCGGCCCAGTCCTTCGAGTTCTGGCACGCGCTGAAAACCCTGGGAGTGTCCACCCAACTGGTGGTCTACCCGGGCGAAGGCCATGCCTTTCGCAGCGTGGAGCACCAGCGGGATCTGATGCGGCGGACCGTCGGCTGGCTGGAGCAGAATCTGAAGCGGGAGGAAGGGCGGTGAAAAGGCAAAAGGCAAAAGGCAAAAATCAAAAGGCAAAAGGAATTAGGAAAAAAGCGTTTGTACCTAATCCCTTTTGCCTTTTGCCTTTTGATTTTTGCCTTTTGCCTTTTCAACCGCCCCAACTAACACCCAACACCTGACACCTTACCTATGTCCTGGTCCCATCCTGTCCTCAAGCAAATGCAGTCCGGCTATCCCGTGATCGGCGCGACCATCACGGTGGCGAATGTCGACGTAGCGGCCCAGGCCGCGGCCATGGGATTCGACTTCATCTGGATCGAGATGGAGCACTCCCCGATTACGCTGGAAAGCCTGCGCGACATGGTGCTGGCGACCCGCGGCCTGAAGGCCATGCCTCTGGCGCGGGTGCCCGTCAACGAGATCTGGCAGGCCAAGCGCGTGCTCGACGCCGGAGTCAGCGGCGTGATCTTTCCGTTCACCTCCACGCCCGATCTGGCGCGCCAGGCGGTCGCGGCCTGCAAATATCCCCCGGCCGGACGGCGCGGCTCGGGCGCGGGCCTGGCCCGGTTTCGCTGGCCCGTGGGCGACGATTACTATGACTTCGCCGACCGCAATTTTCTGGTGGTCGCGGTGGTGGAGGAGGCGCGCGCCGTGGAATCGATCGAGGAGATCGCCGCCACGCCGGGTCTGGACGTGATCTTCATCGGCACCAGCGATCTGTCCTTCTCGATGGGCCTGCGGGGGAAGCAGGATCACCCCGAGCTCCAGCGCGCGATCGAACGCGTCGTGGACGCGGCCAAACGCCACGGCAAGTTCGCCGGACGCCCGGCCTTCCCCCGCGAGCGCATCGCCGATTACGTGAGCCAGGGCTTCCTCTTCTTCCAGGCCGACACGGATCTGGGCCTGATGGCCACCGGCGCCCGCGCCTGGCTGGAGCCTCTCGGCAAGTCCACTCCCTTCGATGACATTCCCCTATAAATGGCAAGTGGTTGCGATGTTGTGGTGGATCGCCTTCTTCAACTACGCCGACCGTCAGGCCATCTTTTCCGTCTTCCCGCTGCTCGAAAAGGAAATGCATTTGAGCCCCGTGGAGCTGGGATTGCTGGGATCGTCCTTCGCCTGGACCTATGGGCTGGCCGCTCCGCTGGCCGGGAACATCATCGATCGCATCCGGCGCAAATCGGCCATTTTGGGCGGGCTGCATATCTGGAGCGTGATCTGCATGGCCACGGCGCTGTCGCGCAATTTCCGCCATCTGCTGTTCTTCCGCGCCGCCGAGGGACTGGGGGAGACCTTCTACTTTCCGGCCTCGATGTCCCTGGTCAGCGATTACCACGGCAAGGCCACGCGCTCGCGCGCCATGGGATTCCACCAGACCAGCGTCTACATTGGGACCATCGCCGGCGGCTTCTTCGCCGGCCTGATCGGGCAGCACTACGGATGGCGATGGTCGTTTGTGGTGTTCGGAGGGCTGGGGATCGTGCTCGGTTTCTTTCTCCAGCGCTTCCTGGTCGAGCCGGAGCGCGGCGCGGCGGACCGCGCCGAGGGTCTGGTGCGGGAGATCCGGATGCCGCTGGCCGAGTTCCTGCGGATCATCTGGGGCACCCCCACCGCGCTCTTGCTGATGGGCGCGTTCCTGTGCTCAAACTTCGTGGCCGTGGTGCTGCTCTCCTGGATGCCCAAGTTCCTCTACGACAAGTTCCACCTCAGCCTGGCCATGGCCGGCTTCACCGCCACCATCTACGTGCAACTGGCCAGCATGTGCGGTTCGCCGCTGGGCGGCTGGATGGCGGACCGGCTGCGCGCGCGCACCCCTGGCGGACGCATCTTCGTCCAGGCCCTGGGTCTGTTTTGCGGCGCACCATTCGTGGCCCTATGCGGCCAGACCCAGTCGGCAGCGTGGCTCATCGTCGCCCTGGCGGCCTGGGGCCTGTTCAAGGGGATCTACGACGCCAACATCTTCGCTTCGGTCTTCGACGTCATCCGCCCGGAGGCGCGCGGCACCGCCGCCGGCTTCATGAACATGGTCGGATGGCTGGGCGGCGGCGGCACCGCGCCCCTGGTCATCGGCTACATCTCGCAGCAATCCAGCCTGAGCTTCGCCATCTCGCTGGCCGCCGTGGTCTATGTGGCCGGCGGCCTCCTGCTGGTGACCGCGGCGGCGGTCTTCGCGCACAAGGACGCGGCCCTTTGACCTTGGCAGGCCAGCGATCTGCTGGGCGTGCGGCCCCGGTGTTGTTCTTCTTGGCGAACCTGGCGTTCTTGGCGAGATAGATCCTGAGCCCGCCAAGGACTCCACAGCCGCAAGGCCCGGCGGCTGAGCGCTGACCGCTGTCCGCTGACAGCTTGCCCTACTGCGCCTTGACCTTCTGGAAGAACACGTCCTGTTGCGGATGCGTCTGGCCGGAGATGGGATCCAAGGAGTTCACCGGCTCGGTCACGGAGTTGCGGCCATCGCCCCACACGGCGTAAACCGACCCGTTGGCGGCGGTCAGCCCGAGGTATTCGCCCAGATTGTAGCAGGGCCTGACCGTTCGGTCGTAGTTGGTGGTGTTGAAACCCGTCAGCGGGATGTTGGTCGGCGCCAGGGCGGAGGCGGTGCTGCTCAGCCGGACGGTGCGATCCGCCGGGAAGGACTGGCCGCGATCGTGAGAGTTGGCCAGATCCACGTCAATGGTTCCGTCGCTGTGCTGGGTGTAGTAGGCGATGTGAACGTCGTTCGGATCCGTGTCGATGGCCAGCGCGGGTAGCACGTGGTGAATGTCCGTGGCCACGCTCGGATTCGCCTGCATGGGCGCGCTCCAGGTGACGCCGCCGTCCTCGGACCGCATGAACAGGATGTTGGACTGGCCCGCCGGATCTCCGAAGACCGGGCTGGTGGAGTTGGGCCACGCCAGGTACAGCATCCCGTTACGGGCGGCGAAGGCGGGCTGCATCACCATGCGAGCGGAGCGGACGAATCTCCGCAGTCCGAACCGCCCTCCGCCGATATTGGCGCCGGCGTGGATGATCAGGCGGAAACCGCCGCCGGTGGGCCCCCCCCCGCAATCGCACAGCTCACCGGGCTGCACGGCCGGCACGCCGCTGGCGATCGGCGCGCCGGGAACGTTGAAGTTGAGAAACGAAAAGGTCTCCCCGGCGTCGTCGGAGACCAGGACGCGGATGAAGTCCGCGTCGGCGTTGCTGAAATGGAGGAAGGGTACGTACAGTCGGCCCGTGATCGGATCCACGTAGGGAGCCGAGAACTGGAGCGCGTTCGTGGGCATCGCGGGATTCGGGTTGGTTGGTGGAGCCAACAGAGTCTTAGTGACCCAGGTAGCCCCGCCGTCGGTGGAGCGCCCGAACCGCAGTTGTGCGCCCGTGGACTGAAAGCTGGTCCAGGTCACGTACAGATTGTCGCGATTCTTGGTGCCCGGATCCGGCCCCACGGCAATCCACTCCTTGTCGCCGCCGTTATCCTGTTGCACGACAACCGCGTCGCTCCACGTGCGGCCGCCGTCGTTGGACTTGTTCACCTGGATAGTGAACCCTCCCAGAGCGTCGGTCCCCAATCCGGAGAAGTAAAAGTCCCCGTGGCGGCCGGCCGCGACAACCCCATCGCCAAAGGTGAAGATGCTTCCCGGAACCGGCGGGATGAACCCGCTGGTCCAGGTTTCTCCGCCATCGTTCGAGGTCGAGAAACCCGAGAAAAAGCGGCGGACGAATGCCAACGACGTCGGTGACACTTGGACCAACGGCTGATTGGCCGAGGTGTTGTAAGTGGCCACGATGTTCTTGCCGTACGCCGCCACCGTGGTTTCGCTTTGGGTGAACTTCACGTAGGGGCGGAATCCCGTGAATACCTGGATGTTGTCCAGACCGCCGTCGTTGGCCTGCACGTTCCCGCCGCGCAGTTGGATCTGCGGGACTACCGATTCCCCTGGGACCGGGCTCACTTCATCCAGCGTCACAATCCCACCCGTCGCCACCATCTCATCGGCTGCCGCGCGGCCATTGGAGCGCAGATCCAGGTCGATTCCCTTCTTGTTTACTTTTCCCAGGCCGGTATCGGCTAGCAGTACTGATACCGATGCCGCACAGAATATTCCAGCGATTTTCCACGTCGTCATTGCGAAAGCTCCTCTCGTAACCTGATTTGTGTCTGCAACCGAAAGAATATTATGTGAACGTCACTGCCGAGTCAAGAACATTCGGCGGTGCGGCCACCCTCACCTATTGCGAACAGGAGTATTGACAATTGACTTAAGTATAGTAAACTATAGTATCTTCACTAAGAGTAGCTCCGTTCGTAACGCTATGGTAAACGTCTTTGCATGCCCGGTGATAGTGGTCGCCCTGGGGCTGCTTGCGCCCGCGCTGGGCGGGGCGCAGTCTTCCGACCTGGAGCGGCGCGTATTGCAACTGGAAGAGAAGATGCGGAAGCTGGATCCGGCTTTTGGGCGGGACGCTCCCGTGGATCTGCTGAGCCGCCTGGAGGCGCTGGAACGGAAGATGGAGCGGCTGCTCCAGGCGCCCGCCGAGCCGGCCCCGCCGGCCGTAAGCCCCCTTCAGCCGGTTTCGGTAAGCGGCGACTACCAGGCGTCAAAGGACGCCGAGACCCGCCTGCCGGTCTCCGGCTACATGGATTTCCACTTCAACAAGAACCGGGGTGATCCCGGCCAGTTCGATTTCCACAGGTTCGTGCTGCTGTTCGGCCACAGCTTCTCGGACCGGATCAAGTTCTGGAGCGAGCTGGAGCTGGAGCATGCCTTGGTCGAAGGCGGCGAGGAGAAGGGAGAAGTGGCTTTAGAGCAAGCCTATCTGGACTTTCTGATCAAGCCTTACTTTAACTTGCGGGCGGGCATGCTGCTCACGCCCGTGGGGCTGGTCAACGAGCGGCACGAGCCGCCCTCTTTCAACGGTGTCGAGCGCCCCTTTGTCGAGACCGTCATCATTCCAACCACCTGGCGGGAGATGGGCTTCGGCGCGACTGGGGATCTGGGGCGAGGATTTCGCTACCGGGCCTACCTGATGTCGTCGCTCAATGCCGCCCGTTTCGACGCCCGCCAAGGCATCGGCGGAGGCAAGACCAACGGCTTTGAGGCCTCGTTTCGCAACCCGGCCAAGGTGGGGCGGCTGGAGTATGTTGGGCTGCGGCGCTTGGCCTTGGGGACGAGCTTCTATTCGGGACACGCCGGTTTCGATCTCCATCGCATCAACCCGCGGATCAACATCTTCTCGGTGGACGGGCGGTACGGCTACCGCCGCCTGGAGTTCCGCGGGCTGTTCGCGAATACCTGGATCAGCCGGTCCGGGGAGCTGAACGCATCCCTGGAGCGGACCCTGGGCCGGAATCCCAACATCGGCAGCCAACTGCGCGGCGCCTACTTCGAGCCGGCCGTGCACCTGTTTCCGCGCCGCCTGCGGCAGGACTTGATCGTATTCACCCGTTACGAGAAATACAACACACAACATCGTATGCCGAAAGGATTTGTCTCGCTGCCGCAGTTTGACCGCTGGTCCTGGGTGGCGGGCGCGACCTACAAGCCGAACGCGGATGTCGCCATCAAGTTCGATTACAACTTCAACCGCAACGCCAGTTCGGTGATTCGCGTGGCGGACACCTTGAATCTGGGGATTGGATGGTGGTTCTAATGAGACTCGTGGCCCTCTTGGCGCTGGCCAGTGCGCTCCTTGGGGAGGAGCGGAAGCCGGACCGGACGATCTCGATCGTCGCCGAGCGGTTCTACTTCTCGCCGTCCCGGATCGTGGTGAAAGAGGGGGCACTCGTCGAGTTCGTGGTCGCCAGCGAAGACACCGATCACGGATTTCGGATCCCCGCCGCCGGGATCGACGCCGCCATTCCTCAGCAGGGCAAGGGCGAGTTGCGGGTGCGGTTCGTGGCTGCCAGGAAGGGGAAGTACCCCTTCGAATGCTCTCGCGCCTGTGGGGCGGGACACAACCTGATGCGCGGCGAGATTGTGGTGAAGTAAGAAATGAAAAAAACCATCCTTTGTGCTGTTGCAGCCGGACTTGGCCTGCTCAGCCAGACCGATCGTCCGGTCGTGCCCGGAGCGCCGCTGCCGGGCGTCACGCCCCGCGAATTCGAGTTGTTCCGCCTGGGGCTGGATGATTTCAACGAAGTCGAGAGTCCCGACGACGGGCTGGGGCCCGCGTTCAATGGGACCAGTTGCGGGCAGTGTCACGCCGTTCCGGCCATCGGAGGGATCGCGGCGATGTCGGAGGTGCGGGCGGGCTATCGGGACGCGGAAGGCAAGTTCACCGCGTTGAACGGAGAGACGCTGTACACGGTGTTCTCGACCGGCACGCATTCCTGCCAGGTTCAGATCCCGGCGGAAGCCAACGTGATTGCCCGGCGCGCGCCGATTCCGGTGTTTGGCGCGGGCCTGGTGGAAGCGATCCCGGATTCGGCGATTCTGGCCCTGGAGGATCCCACTGATTCGAACCAGGACGGCATCCGGGGCCGCGCCGCGCGGATCGTGGACGTGGCTACCGGGCAGCAGCGGATCGGGCGGTTCGGCTGGAAGGCCCAGCAGGCCACGCTGCTGGCCTTCTCCGGCGACGCCTATCGCAACGAGATGGGGATTACCAACGATCTGTTCCCGGACGAACTGGCGCCGGGAATCGATCCCCGGCAGTTGAAGCTCTGCGATCCGAGGCCGGATCCGGAGGATGTTCGCGACCGGCTGACCGGGCTGCGCGGGATCGATAACTTCGAAAACTTCATGAAGTTTCTGGCGCCGCTTTCGCGCGGGCCGATCAGCCAGGACGGCCTGGATGGAGAGAGGATCTTCTCGGACGTGGGCTGCGCCGCCTGCCATGTGCCGCGGATGACGACCGGTCCTAGCCCGAATCCTGTGTTCGACCGGAAGACGGTAAACCTGTATTCGGACCTGCTGCTCCACGACATCGGCACCGGCGATGGCATCGAGCAGGCGGATGCCCACGGGAATGAGATGCGCACGCCGGCCCTGTGGGGCCTCCCCTTCCGGCGGCCGCTGTTGCACGACGGCAGCGCGGCGACGCCGCTGGACGCCCTGCGCGCCCATCAGGTCGAGGCGCTGGGCTCGGCCCAACGATTCGCGGCCCTGCCGGCGGCCGATCAGCAC
>JACOSH010000118.1 GCA_016178945.1 Acidobacteriota bacterium | reverse complement strand
GTGCATCCACAAGCCCAACTGGAATCGGAGGCCGCGGACCACGGTCTGCTCGCTGACGAACTTCAGCATGGCGAGGTTGTGGTCGCGCTCGGAATCCGGCAACTGGGGAACGCGCACGTTGTAGCCTGGGACCGGAAGCAGAAACGGGTAGGCGAACAGGAAATAGCCGTCGGTGACGTTGCGGAGGAAGTCGTAGCCGATGCCGAAGGCCAGGTGAAAACGGTTGAACCGCTGGGCGGCCAGCAGGGTCAGATAGGGGGGCCACATCTGGCGGTCGTTGAACCAGGGCTTGTCCTCCACGTCGCTGGTGAACAGCCGGGCCACGCCGCGGATGGCATTGGCGGGCCGTTCCGTAAAGGGTTTCCGGAGGGACAGCGCCGTAAGCGGATCGGCGGCGTTTTGTACCCGGTCCGCCAGGTCCAGCAGGGCGTAGACCAGTCCCGCCGGATCGTGGCCGCAGGCCAGCAGCACGGGCCTGCCGGACACCGTACCTTGCGCCAGGCCCAGGGCTTCCGGAATGGCGGCGACACGGATGCCGGCGCCTTTCAAGATGTCCTGGGCAACGCCGGCAGTGCGGCCCGCGGCCACTACGCAGAGATCGCCGGCCGGGGCCTGGGCGACGCGCGCGCACCTGTGGACGGCGACGCCCCGCGCGGCCAGCGAGTCCTCCAGTTCCTGGGCGGCCCATTGGGGCGGCGGCGCGCCCGCCACCGCGTCCGCGGGATCGATCACCAGGGCCACGCCCCGGGTGGCGGCGGCGCCCCGCGTGGCTGCCAAGCCGGCGGCCGTCAGGAACCCCCGCCGGTTGAGATCGCGTTCGCCGGTCACGCGGCCATGTTATCGAACGATGCGGGCCGGCGCAACGCTCGGGCAAGTAAGGTTTGGATGGCGATGAATGCTATCCCATGACTCAGGCAATCGACCGATTCGAAGCTCCAGGCGGAATCAGAGTCCGGGAACGGACAACCGGCTGATCGCCTCGCCGATCACGGTCGGGTGATGCAGTATCGCAGCGGGAAAGACCTCGTCTTTGAGGAATGAATCTTCGGAGCTTGCCGCGACAATCGCTCCAATCTTGCGGCAGGCCGAGAGGATGTGCTTTAAAAAAACGACGGCTCATGCCGCATTCCCGCGCTACTCTTCGCGCAGGGCCAGGGCCGGATCGACCCGCGACGCGCGCAGCGCGGGAATGAGCGCCGCGAGTAGCGCCGCCCCGCTCAGCAGCAGCAGGGCGCCGCCAATTGCGAGCGGGTCGTGCGGCCGGATGCCGTACAGCATCGACTCAATCCAGCGGCCCGCCACGAGCGCAATCGAGAGCCCGCAGGCCAGACCGATCGCGGCCAGCCTCGCCGCGCTCCCGACCAGGAGCGAGACGACATCGCCGCCGGTCGCGCCCAGCGCGATGCGCACACCTATCTCGGCCTGGCGCTGGGCGGCCGCGTAGCTCATGACGCCATAGACACCCGCCGTGGCGAGCGCGGCGGCCAGCCCCGCGAAGACGATCAGCAGCAGCGTGCGGAAGCGCGGCAGCGCGACGGCGTCGCTATGGAACTGTTCCAGCGTGCCGGCCTTCACGGGGATGCCGGGATCGATCCGGGCAATCGTCTTGCGCGCGGCGGAGGAGTGCAAGTCGTTCGCGTGATACGGGTGCTGACGATAGGCCATGTAGAGTTCGGGACCGGGCGGCGTGGCCGGGTTGTCGTTGCGCATATCCCCAACGACGCCCACCACCCGCATCCACACGTCGCGGTCGAGGCCGCACTTGATGCGTCGCCCCAGTGGGCTCCGCCCCTGGAACACCAGGCGCACGAGGGTCGCGCTGACGATCGCGACCGGCTCGGCCTCGTACCGGTCGCGCTCATTGAAGTCGCGGCCGGCGATCAGCGGAACGTCCATCGCCGCGAAATATCCGGGGCTGGTGACCCGGAATCCGGCGTGCGGGAGCTTGTCAAACTGGCCGCTGCTGAAGTCGTGCATGCCCTCGACGGCATAGAGTCCATCCGAGCCGTATGGCCCGCTTGGAAGTCCCATGACGCCCGCCGCCGCGCTGACGCCCGGCAGCTCGCGCAGCGCGGCGAAGATGCGTTCGAAGGTCGCGCCGGCCTGGAGGTGCTGGGCCTCCGTTTTGGCCGGAATGCTGGCGGTCAGCACCAGGCGGCCCTCGGTGTGATATCCCAACTCCACCGCATTCAGGGCGAGAAAGCCGCGGAAGAGCAGGCCGGCGCCAAGCGCCAGCACCAGCGCCAGCGCCACTTCGGCCGAGACCAGCGCTCCGCGCACCCACTCGCCGCGGCCGCCGCCCAACACGCCCCGCGCGCCGCCCTGCTTCAGCGCGTCGTGCAAATCGACGCGCGCGGCGCGCAGCGCCGGCCATAGCCCGAACAACGCGGCCGCGCCGAGCGAGACCGCCAGGTTGAAGAGCAACGCCGCTGTGTCGACGCGGATCTCTTCGAGCCGCGGCAGATTCGGTGGCGCCAGGCGCAGCAGCGCATCCACGCCCGCGAATGCGAGCACGAGTCCGATCCCACCGCCGGCCAGGCCCAGCAGCGCGCTCTCGACCAGCAACTGGCCCACCAGGCGCCGACGGCCCGCTCCCAGCGCCGCGCGCAGCGCCATCTCGCGCGACCGCGCCGTCGCGCGGGCCAAGAGCAGGTTCGCGACGTTGGCGCAGGCGACCAGCAGCACCAGGCCTACCGATCCCATCAGCAGCCAGAGGGTCATGCGGCTGCGCTCCACGAAGAGGTCTCTTAGCGGCGTCGCAGTAAATGACTTGTCCTTGTGTGTCGACGGAAAGGCCTGCTGAAGACGGGCTCCAACCGTAGAAAGGTGGGCGCGCGCCGCCTCCGCCGTGACGCCCGGCTTGAGCAGAGCAACAGCGCGATAGTTGCCCGAAGTGCGATTCGCGTTCTCCCAGGGCATAGGGAACCACAATTCGGCCTTTAGCGGGAAATGGAATCCCGCGGGTAGCACGCCCACGATGGTCATCGCGCTATCTTCCAGGTGCATCACTTGGCCGACCGCGCGATTCGCCTCGCCGAAGCGCCGCACGGCGAAGCCTTCACTCACCACCGCCACGGTGGCCTTCGTCTTGAACTCCTCGGGTGTGATCAGCCGGCCCGCGACGGGCTTCAGTTGGAAGACGTCCGCGAAGCCGGCATCCGTGCCGTACGCCGCCACGAACTCGGCCTGACCGCCGGTCTCGACCGGCAGCTCGCCGCCGGCGTAGCGTGTCGCGGCAGTGAAGGGCGAGGGCTCGGCGGCCAGATCGGAGTAGTCTCCGCCGGAGACGTTTCCGGCGCGATTCGTTTTGGTCCACAGGGTCTGGACGGCCACGATCCGGCCGGGCTCCCGGTAGGCCAGCGGCTCGAGCAGAACGGCCTTTACGACGCTGAAGATGGCCGTGTTGGCGCCTATCCCCAGCGCCAATGTCAGCACCGCGATGGCCGCGAAGCCCGGACTCCGTTGCAGCACGCGTACGGCGTGCCGGAGATCCCTCCATAGGTCTTCGATAACGTTCATCCGCCGCATATCCCGGCACGCCTCCTGAAACTGGGTAACGCCCCCCATTTACCGTAGCGCCAACACGCTTCGAGCTCTGCGCCGGCGGTGCGGCGGTAGCGGAACAGCGAGTGGAAGCGCAAACGGGCTTTGTCCAGGGCCACGCGCCCCGTCCCGGTTGTTCGCCACTCGGCCTTGATCCAGGCCTGTTGCTCCAGGCGGCGTAGCGCCGGATAGAGCGACCCCTGCTGGATTTGCAGGGCTTCCTGTGAAACCTGTTGGGTGCGCTTCGCGATGGCCCAGCCGTGTTTGGGTTCAAGCGAGATGATCTTGAGGATCAGGAGGTGTTCGACAGCGATGGTCATGTGAGCAAAGCCGTTGTCTCGGTTCGAGCGGAGTGGGAATTATGCTGCGAGAGCTCCGCTCCGGTGAAAACATGGGCCCCGTGTGGTCAAGACGTCTTGCTTCCAGTTTCGAATCCTCGCTGGGCACGGGCCTGCCAAATGCAGGCCCTCAAGGATGGTACCGTTATTTCGGCTCGACGCGTCCCAGGGCCTCATCGGTTGCCAACTCCAACTCTTCGAGCTCCCTCTCGTCGAGATCCCGGATCTTGGCCTGCAACGCCGATTTGGGGATGGCTCTCATCTGGAATGCCAGCGCAACGGAGTCCTGGGGTGGCCCGCCGCTTGAGGAGGAGCCAATCAACGCGGTTCCAGCCAGGTTTGCGCGGTCAAGGTTCGTGGTGAGCGGAACCACCAGCACCGATTGGAGCACCCGCGTCAACGTATCACTTTGCCAAATCACGACTGGCCTGCGCCCCGTCTGTTCTCGAGGTCGATACGCACCCAGGTCAGCCCACCAGACCTCTCCTCGCTTCAACTCCGCTCCGCTGCTTCGAGTGCGCTCGCCCAGTCCCCGAGGCCCTGCTCAGCAAGTGCAAGCTCATCCTCGTTCCCGATCTTCGCAAGCCTCGCCGAATCCCAGCGACCGGGGTCCGGGCGCCGGACTACGATTAACTTCACACGCTCACCTGGGCGAAGGCCCAACCGCTCGGCGGGCCGGAGCACGCCATTCTCGTAATGGGCTTCAATCAATCGCACGACCATAATCGTACCACGTGGTGTTATCCTTAAGAAGTTCGAAACGCGTCCACAACGGGAGCCCAACTCTTTCCCCGCAACGATTCCTCAGCAGTTTGTTGACGGCATCGCGCCGCCGAAACAGCCTCTGTTCCTAGGGTCTTCCGCGCCGGGCGGACCGAGCAATTCCCGGAAGACCGGCTTCAGAGCGTCCGCCCAGACCTGATACGCCTTTTCGGCCGGATGGAGTTGGTCGGCGGTCATCATGCCATCGAAGAGCCGGCCACGAGCGCCGGCCAGTTTGCCGTTGATGTCGAGATAGCGCACGTGCCGATCGTCCGCCATCTTCGCGAGATTGCCGTTGATTCGGCTGATGACGGGCAGGAGGGCCGGATTATCGTTGCGCGGAAAAATGCCGGTGACGATCACGGTGGCCCCGGGCGCCTTGTTTCGAATCGCCGTTACCAGAGCCTGCATTCCTTTGCTGATGTCCGCGACCACGGCATCTTCCGTGCTGCCTGGAACGACCGTGCCGACGTTGTTCGTGCCCGCCAGCAGAACCACGATTTTCGGGTTCACGTTCTCCAACTCGCCGTGGTTGACTCGCCAGAGGATATTCTGAATTCGATCCGCCCCCCAACCGAAATTGGCGGCATTCCAGCCGAAGAAGTTCCGATTCCAGTTGGCGAGGAGCTGAGGGTAGTCGGTGGCGCCCCATCGCCGGGTGATGGAATCGCCCTCGAAGTAGATGTCGATGCGGCCCTTCCTGGCCTTTTCAATCAGTTGAGCGTGGGCGATCAGTGAGTTCGCGTCGGTTCTGGGAGTGTCGACATCGGCAGCCATGGGCGGGGGCGGCGGAGCGGTGTATCGGATGGCCCGGGTGGCCCACGGGATGAAGTATTTCCAATTGGGACCGTCGGTGTGACCCCCGTCATGCTGGCGCCACGCGAGGTGGCCCTCGAGCAGGCTGGTGTTGACGGGCGGCATCTTAGCGGTGCGATAGTCGCCAGCCACGCCGATGTCCTTGACGGCCAGGAGCCGAAACACGGATCCGGCGGCGACGGTGGCCATAAAGCTGCCTTGCTGGTCGAGCCATCTGGCATCCCCCTTTTCCGGTATGCCGTAGCTGACGAAGGTGAGGCGCGGCGCGCACAACGCGATCAATTGGTGCGAATCCACTGGAATGTCGCCGGCGTTCTTGCCGCCAAAGGAGGCTTCGGAGGCCCCGTATTTCAGGAAGGTTCCGGCCATCCAGTGGTACTCGCCCGAGCCGGTCAGGTTCTCGACAGACTCGCCAAAGTTCCGGCGATGCGGCTTGGCGCCGCCTTCGCCGGAGGAGCCGACCAGCACGAGCGCGAAACGGGTATCGAAGGCCATCGTGACCAGGGCGGCTTTTCCGAATCGCGAGACGCCCTCTATGCCGACGTGTTTCGCATCGACGGCCGGATCGGTCTCGAGGTAGTCGAGGGCGCGCGATGCGCCCCACGCCCAAGCGCGCAAAGCGCCCCAATCTTCCGGCTTGCGCGGCTGTCCTTTGTTCGAGAGGCCGATGATGCCTTTGGTGAGTCCCGCACCGTTATCGGCTTGAACGCTGCCGGGATTCAGCAAGGCGTAGCCCCATCCGGCGGCGACGAGTTGCAGGGGCGCCGGCGGATCGGTTCCGGCCAGGGCCGCAAAGCGCGCGAAGGCTTGCGGCACTGGGGCGGAGGGCAGGGCCGGGCGCCCGAACATCATCATGAGAGGAACGGGTTTCCGGGCCCAAGCCGGCGTGACGACAACCATCTGGATATCGACCTGGATTTCCGGGCAGGCCGTGTTATCCGCGTGTCCGGTGAGCTCCCTGGCGATGACGGGATAGGGGCCGACCTGGTCGTTCACGGTCTTATTGACCGTCCACGTGACTCTGGGCGGGTCCGGTGGAACACGACCCAGCACTTCGCGCTCGAAATCTTCTATGATCTCGGGCCGGCGCTCATTCCACCATATTTCCGAGGTGGTGACGGGGCGGCCATCCTTCAGTCTGAGGATCTCCGGGTAATCGGGAAACGGGTTGGCGGCGGCCTCGTCGTAGTTGGCGTGATTGGGAGCCGCTTCATTGCCGCTGGGGCCCGGACGAAGAGCTTTGATGCCCAGTTGCTCCAGCATGTTGCGATGGTCCTCTGCGGTGGTCCAGTTCTTTGGAGCGGGCACAGTCTGGCTGGGCGCGGCGAAGAAGGGCGCTGCGCATGCCAGCAGGAGAATGGCGGGATGGGATGAGGTTCTAATCGTCAGGATCATGTGACGCGGCCATGTTATCGAACGCTCCGGGCTGGCGCAACGGCGCTCGCAGGGCGCGCCGCCTCGGGCCTCACGAACGAGCAGGGATACGGTGCGTTCCTGCGCGGGTTTTCGGGGTCGTAGAGGACGCAATTTCGCCGCTGAGCGGCTTCCTTCTGGGACCGCTCACGCCCTTTGCGATGACGCCGGTGAGCAGGGTGAACTGGTAGTGAAACTTCACTCCTTTATCCGTCTTGGTGTAATGCGTCACCCGGCCCGGCGCCGCACGGCCTTCGACCAGCAGCCGCCGTTCGCGGCGGATCGGGAGCGTCGCCAGCCAGCCCATCAGAGCCAGCCCGGCTGCGACCGGGAAGGGTATCCACCCCGGCAGGGACGTCCCGGTCCAGTCGCGCGGGTGACTGAGGTCCGGGTTGGACGGCCGATAGCGCACCGGAAGGGGAGATCCCGCCTGAAGCTTGCTCACGTCCGGAGCGGGGCTTTCACCTGGCGTTCCTGCGTGCGTCCCTGGGCAGTGAACCTGTAGGCCACCCAAGGTTGTCTGGATTCGCCCCTGTCTTGCCAGAGCGCAGTGATCGCGGCGTCCGTGTCGGTCCCCTCGTCCCGAAGCAGACGCTGCTGGTCCGCCTGCCGTCCAGCTTTCGCTCCCAGTACGATTGCGCCGGCCCAGGCGCCCACCCACAGGGCGACCGCCAGGATAAACGGGGCCTTGCCGTCGCGGGTCAAGCGAACCGGCCGCGGCCGCGAAAGGCTCAGGCCGGCGGGGGGCATCCAATCTCGGGGATTCATGGCTCACTCCTCGGGGCCGGGAGGCGTTTCCTCCGCGGCGGGCAAGCGCCCCGCCTCCCGCAAGG
>JACOSH010000117.1 GCA_016178945.1 Acidobacteriota bacterium | reverse complement strand
CGGGGCTCGGTGGGGGCGATCTCCACGGCTTCGCGGACGTATCTCTCGGCGCGACCGTGCTCGCCCAGTTCCCGATAGGCCTGTCCCGCGTTGCAGAGGGTGGCGGCGCGGTCTGCCGGCCGATCCCAGAGCCGCAATGCGCGTTCGAAATAGTGTGCGGATTTTTGGTATCGGCCGGCCTGGAACTGCGCGCGCCCCAGCGCATCGTGGATGGCTCCCAATCCCTCGCGTTCGGCCTTCGAAGACTCCGCCGCCGCCAGCGCCGATTGCAGCTCGCGACAGGCCTCCTCGATCATTCCCAGCCGCAGCTTTTCTTCCCCGGACTGGTATTGCGCCACCCAGTCCGCCGCTCTCGTCTCGGTTATCATGATGGTAATCCCGAGCAGGAATGGGAGGAGTGTTCTGGCTGTAACGTAGCGTCGCAATGGGTTTCGCGGCCAGTGTTCGCTGATTGGCTGTCTGTTACAATGGAGCCCGGCTGAATTGATCTTCAGATTCGTATGAAGAAGGATTAAGTCTTTCGTTCCAAGGTAGATGAGGCCGTATGATCCTCTTTGGTCCCTACCGCATCGACGAGCGGCAACACCAACTGCTGCTTGGCAAACAGTCACTGAAAATTGAGAAGATCCCGCTGGAGATCCTGATGATGTTGATCCGGGAGCGAGACCGCGTCGTGTCCCGCGAAGAGATCGCCGACAAGGTCTGGGGGAGGGACAAGTACGTCGAGGCCGCGGACGGGATCAACACCGCGATAAGGAAAGTCCGCCGTGCTATTGATGACAACGCCGACGAGCCCCGCTATGTCCGCACCGTCATCGGGCGCGGATATCAGTTCATCGGGGACGTGAAGGGCGGGCTGGAGCCCGTCGAGACGCCAGCCGCCGAACGCCCGGACCGGTGGCGCTTGTCGCGGCTGCGAGTCCTGGTGGCAGGGGCGGTCCTTCTGAGCGCCTTGGCGGGCTGGCTCACGTTTCGCCGGCAAAAATCCACGGCGCCCGCGCCGTTCGTTAGTCTGGTCCGGCTCACGTCAGACTCGGGCTACACCGGTTGGCCCGACATTTCACCCGACGGCAAGATGCTGGTCTACGCCTCAAACCGGGCCGATGCGGACAATTTCGACATCTACCTCCAGGCGGGGGAAGGAAGCAAACCAATCCGCCTCACCGATCATCCAGCCGGAGACGTCACTCCGGTGATTTCGCCGAAAGGCGACCAAGTCGCGTTTGAATCGCTGCGCGAGCCGCCCGGCATTTACGTCGTGCCCTTGCTGGGAGGCGAAGCCCGGCTTCTGGTCAAAGGCGGCGCCCGTCCGCGCTATTCTCCCGACGGCGCCTGGATCGCTTACTTTACCTTCGACACCGGCGCCCATGTCGCGACCTCGTGGGTGATGCCCGCTTCAGGCGGTGAGCCGATGGCGCTTCGTACGGAATTAGATGCCGGGAGTCCTATTTGGGCGGGGAACGATTTCCTGATCCTGACTGGAAAGCGGAAGCCAAACGGAGACCAGGATTGGTGGGTGACGCCTCGCGATGGAACCTGGGTGAAACAACTGGGCGTGTTTGACGCATTACGCAAGATTCCCGAAAACTTTGCAAGGGCCTGGATAGACTGGTGGAGGATGACTCCCGCCTACTTCGAGAACGGCAGCGTGGTGTTCAGCGCCAGGAAAAGGGACGGAGCCAATCTTTGGAGAATCCGCTTTTCCGCCGACTGGACGCTCAGGCTCCCTCCAGAGCGTGTCACCATGATGAACGATAGTGTCCGGTGGGCATCCGCCTCGGCAAATGGGCGCATCGCGGCCGAGGTGATGAGCCGGAACATCGACGTCTATGATCTCCCGCTGGACGCCAATACGGGCGTGGTCCAGGGCGAGCAGAATCGCCTCACCTGGGCCAAGACGATGGAGAATTTTCCCAGTGTCTCGGGTGACGGGACGCTGGTGGCATACACCTCGTTCCGCACAGGCGACCAGGGCGACCTCTATCTGCTCGACCGAAGGACAGGAGTCGAACGTCAACTGACCGCAACCGCGGAGGTCGAGACATTCCCGAGAATGAGCCCGGATGGAACTTCCGTGGTCTATAACTGGTTTCCGGTATCTGGGAAACAGATAAGCCGGCGCATGCATCTCGCGTCGGGATTGATTCAGCCCGTCTGTGAGCTGTGTGCTTTCATGGATCAGACCGCGGATGGCAAGTCGTTTCTCTATGGCGAGCTGGACTGGAAACACATCTTTGTGAAGGACTTTTCCGGAGGCGCTGTCACCGAGCCGGTCCACGACGAATCCTACCGCCTCGCGCACGCAGGCCTGGATGGCGCCAACCGTTGGATCGCATTCGTTGCATCCAAACCCGGCGATGACGACTTCACAATCTACGCGGCTCCGTTCCGGCGGAATGCGCGATTGGGACGCCGGGATTGGGTTGAGATTGGAAAGGGATCGACCCCGCTCTGGTCGCCAAACGGGGAATGGCTGTATTTCGATAAGGATCATGATGGGTTTCGCTGCTTGTTTCGCCGGCGATTCGAACCCGTGGCGGGCCGGCCTGCCGGCGAAACCATCGCCGTCGCGCACTTTCACGGGGACAAGTCGTTGCTGTACGCGTTGCCATGGAAGGATCGAGGGTTGGCGCGCGACCGCATTGTGTTCGCGGTCAGAGAGGCGACTGCGAATATTTGGTTGATGCAGTAGCCCATCGCGAAGCGTGAGCTGTCACGGGCTGAGCCACAAAGACCCTGCTAGGACACAATCGGTTAACTCCTATGCCCAAAGACACGAAGCTGAAACGCGAGGTCGCGCTGAAGGTGCTACCGGAAGCCTTTGCCCGCGACCCGGAACGTATGGCTCGTCCAACGCGAGGCCGAAGTGCTGGCGGCGCTGAATCACCCTCATAATCGCCCCGATCTACGGACTCGAAGAAAACGCTCTGATCATGGAATTGGTCGAGGGCGAGACCCTTTCCGGCCCGTTGCCGGTCGCGAAGCGTGATTCTCTTGCGGCCGGGAAACCGCGCCCCTGGCCCAACGGGCAGCTCTTGAACAACGGAGAATGAAATCTGGACCTGGCGCCGGACGGGAAGCGCTTTGAGATCCTGCCACGAGCCGATTCGGCGGGCGAAGGGAAAGTTCGGTTCACATCACCTTCCTGCTGAACTTCTTCGACGAAGTGCGGCGGCGTATTCCGGCTGGGAAGTGATCCGGCCATGCCCGCCCAACCTCGCGCCCTCTTAATTCGCGCGCTGGAATCCGACGACATCGCCGCGATCGACACGCTGATCCGCGATCATCCGGATCTCCTGAACGCTCCCAACCAACGTCCGGCGGTGACCGCGGCGCGCAGCGTCGCCACGGCGGAATGGCTCTTGAGCCATGGCGCCGATGTCCAAGCTGTTGGCGCGTGGTGGGCGGGAGGCATAGACACAAACAGCGTGGCGCGGGACGTGGGAAGGTTTCTGGCCGAACGCGGCGCGGCCCTTACGCCCCACGCGGCGGCTGGGCTCGGGCTGGTGGATCGCCTGGCTGAGCGCTGTCCGCCGATCCGTCTTTGATCGACGCAAAGGGTGTCGACGGTTGCAAGCCGCTTCACTTTGCTCGGGATATCGCCACGGCCAGGCTGCTCGTGGAGCGCGGCGCTCTGCCGCCACCTGCTCCAGGCCGGTGCGCCCGTCAATGGCTCGACCGGCCCCAACCGGCTCTGGCCGCCGCGCGCAAGCCGGACGACGCCTCGATCCGCGCCAATCTGGGCGAGGTGCTGCTGCGGCTGGCCCGCTTCGAGGAGGCCTCCGCGGAGTTCCAACGCGCGCTGGCCCTGGCCCCGGACGGCCGCGATCCGGGCGCCAATCGCGCCCGCGCCATCCTCCACGGGATGGAGGTGGCGATGCGCGAGCTGAACGCGGCCTGACTCAGTACTTTAGCTCGATCCGCAGGGCGTCCGACGGCGTCTTGCCAACGTTCTTCACTTCGTGCACCACCGCCTCGCTCCAGGTGGCGGTTCCGAACTTGCGTTCCGCGCGCGACACCTTGCCGTCCGGGAAGCTTTTCTGCTCGACGGTGTAGTCGGCCAGGTAGACCGTCACGCCGTGAGGATGGCTGTGCTTGGGCTCCAGGCTCCCGGCCGGCACCTTGGCCGAGATCACCCGGACGAACTTGTTCTCGAAAACCAGCTTGTGGGTGCCGGGGGCGACTTTGAGGGGATCCAGATTCTCTTGCGAGGAGGCCGGACCTGTCAGCAACAGAGCCCCGGCGCTCAGCGCCAGGACTCCGGCGAGCAGCAGTTTTTTATTCATCCCGTAGAAGGTATCACAGCTCGGCTCCAGCCGAAACGCTCGATCACCTGCGCGACCGTCCCCTCGCCGGCAATCCGGCCCTTCTCGAAGAACACGGCGCGGTCCGCCAGCGCGGCGGCGAATTCCACGTCGTGGGTCACCAGCAGCTTGGCTTGCGGCAGGCCGCGCAGCAGCTCCGCCAGGGCGTGCTGACCGGGCGGATCGAGGAAAGTGGTCGGCTCGTCCAGGACCAGGATCTCGGGCTCCATCGCCAGGATGCCGGCGATGGCCACGCGCTTCTTCTGTCCCGCGCTCAAGTGGTACGGCGCCTTGGCCGCGGCCTCGTCGATGCCCACTTGATGCAGCGCCCGGTGCGCGCGTTCGAACGCCGCTTCGGGCGTCAGGCCGAGATTGAGCGGGCCGAAGGTGACGTCTTCGAGCACGGTGGGCATGAAGAGCTGGTCGTCGGAGTCCTGGAAGACGATCCCCACCTTCTGGCGGATCTTCGCCAGGTTCTGCTTCGCCACTGGCAGGCCGCAAACCTCGACCGATCCCTGCCCCTCCAGCAGCCCGTTCAGGTGCAGCACGAAGGTGGTCTTTCCCGATCCATTGGCGCCGAACACCGCCACGGTTTCGCCGGGGTAGAGCCGGAAGTCGACGCCTCGCAGCGCCACGGTTCCGTCGTCGTACTGGAAGCGCAGATCGCGAGCTTCGATCACCGGATTCATGCGGCGCTCCGCAGCAGCAGGCAGACGCTGAGCCAGGCGGCCAGAAAGGCCGCGTCCAGCGCCTGGAAGCCGGCGGCCGCCAGCACGGGGATGCGGCCATCGAAGCCCCGCGACAGCATCGAGCGGTGGATCTTCTCCGCCCGCTCGTAAGAACGGGAGAACAGGACCGCCAGCGCTCCGGCCGCGGCCCGGAAACGCGCCCGCCGGCCGGCCAGGCCCCCGCGGCAGCGCCCGGCCATGCGCATGTGTTGGGCCTGCTCGGAGATCACGAACAGGTAGCGGTAGAGGAACTGCGCGACCATCAGGAGAAAGCGCGGCGCTCCCAGCGAGTCCAGCCCGCGCAGCAGTTGCGGCATCGGCGTGGTGCCCACCAGCAGCAGCACCGCCAACGCTGAGAGGTAGCTTTTTTCGAGCAGCGAGAGGGCTCGGCGCGGTTCTCCGGCCAGGAAACTGATGGCCGCGAACGCGGCGCAAAACGGCAGTACTACGCCCGCTCGCCGCAGGGCCGCCATCACCGGCAGGCGCGCTGCGGCCAGTCCGGCGATCAGCAGCAGGAAGCAGATCAGGGCCAGCGGCTCGAAATGGGCGGGGGCGGTGGCAACCAGGATCAGGAAACCCAGGACCGCCGGAATCTTGGCCCGCGCGTCCCGCGCGTGCAGAAAGCTCTGCCCGCGGCTCCACTGCTCCAGGACCACGTGATGCAACTACGCGCTCCTTTGCCGGGAGGGCGCGAGCCAGCGTCCGAACAGGGCACAGGCCGCGTAGATCAGGGCCAGGCCGGTGAGTCCGGCCGCGGCCTTGCGCAGCCAAGCCGCCTGGATGAATCCCGCCTGGTAGCCGGCCAGCGGCGTTGGAAGGAAGGCCTTGGCCCGCCCGGCGATCCCCAGGTTTTCCGCCAGCCGTTCCAGGCCGTCCGGGGAGGCCGAAGCGAACCACACCCCCACCACCGCCAGCAGCACCGCGGCCAGCCCCAGTCCTCCCAGCGTCCGGCTGCGGTTTCCCGCCGGTTGGCGTACGAAATCCGGGTGGAGCGTTTCCATGGCCTGAAAGACGGCCAGCGTGATGGCCCCTTCCAGCACCGCCGAGACCACAAACAATCCCAGGGACACGCCCAGGAGAGCCGCCGGCATCGCGATCCCCGACAGTTGCAGCTCGGCAAGGGCCAGCACCGCCGCCACCAGTACGGACAGGAATCCCCCCAGAAACACCGCCACGCGCCGCCCTCGGCCCGCGCCCCAGAGATGATAGGGGAGGTAGCCGGCCAGCACCCCGCCAATCGCCATGTTGAACACGTTGGCGCCCAGCGCCAGGATGCCGCCGTCCTGGAACACCAGCGCCTGAATGGCCAGAATGGCGGTCATGACCACCGAGGCCGCCGCCGGTCCCAGGCTCATCGCCAGCAGAGCGCCGCCCACCAGGTGGCCGCTGGTGCCCGCCCCCACCGGGAAGTTGATCATCTGGGCCGCAAAGACAAACGCCCCCATCACGCCCAGCAGCGGCACGCGCTTCTCGTCGAATCCGCGCTGCGCCAGCCGGGTCATCGCGGCGGCGGCGGGCGCGGCGGCCACGTCCAGCGCCGCCCAGACCGGAGTCGACAGGAATCCATCCGGGATATGCATGGAATCGCTCTTACGGTAGCACGAAATATAGATACGTGCCACGGGGCCCGAGCGGATGTCAACCCCGCAGCATCTTGGCCAGGGCCTCGACACACTGCTCGTTCTGCTCCATCAAGCCGGTGGAGATCCGCAGGGCGCGGGCCAGGCCGAAGGCTCTCAATGGCCGGACGATCACCCCCTGGCGGAGCAGCCCCTGGAACAACCGCGCGGCCTCGGCCTCATCCGGCAGCGGGACCATCACGAAATTGCCTTCGGAAGGGACCGGCTCCAGTCCCAGCTCTGTCAATGACGTGGTGAGGAAGCGAATGCCCTTGGCATTGAGCTCCAGGGAGCGATGCACAAACTCCCGGTCGGCCAGGGCGCCGATTCCGGCCGCTTGCGCCGGGGTGGAGGGCTCGAAGGGCAGCTTCACCTTGAGAAGGTTGGCGATCAGCTCCTCATGCGCGAAGCCGTAGCCGATGCGAATGCCGGCCAGCCCGTAAATCTTGGAGAAGGTCCGCAGCGTGATGACGTTGTCGTAGCGGTAGTGCATCGAGTCCGGGTAGCGGGTGTTGTCCTTGGCGTACTCGAAGTAGGCTTCGTCCAGGATGATCAGGACCCGCTCGGGCACGTGCTTGTAGAACTGGTCGAACTCCTGCCGGCTGAAGATGGAGCCCGTGGGGTTGTTGGGGTTGGCCAGGTAGATGATCTTGGTTCGCTCGGTGATGGCTTGGGCCAGCGCGGGCAGGTCATAGCGCCAGTCGCGATAGGGCACGGTGCGGTAGGCGACGCCGCGCGAGCGGGCCAGCACCTGAAAGCCGATGAAGGCGGATTCGGTGGTCAGAACTTCATCCTCGTCGCAGAGCAACGTGCGGATGATGTTGGACATGATCCCTTCCGACCCGCTGCCGGCGATCACGTTCTCGACTTTGACCTCGTAGCGCTCGGCCAGCACCGCCCGCAGATCGAGACCGCCGTTGGGGTACAAATGCAGGTTGCCGAGGCTCGCACGCAGAGCTTCCATGGCCAGCGGAGAGCTGCCCAGCGGATTCTCGTTGGAGGCCAGCTTGACGACGCGCGCCAGCCCGTACTCGCGCTGGATGTCTTCGGCCCGGCGCCCGGCTTCATAGGGGCGCAGCGCCTCGATGTAATGGGGGACCAGCGGCATGCGGCGGAAAGCCCAGCGTAGCACAGAGAGAGCGGTCAGCCGTCAGCCGTCAGCGATCAGCAGCGATCAGCAGAGAGCTTGCCCACCGCGGCCTGTGTTCCGCTGACCGCTGACCGCTGTATGCTGACCGCTTTGGTGCTGACCGCTTTGCAACGACAGCGAATCAGCCTCGAGCTTGCCCCACTGCGGCCCTATGTTCCGCTGACCGCTGACCGCTGTGTGCTGACCGCTTTCAATCGGCCGCGAGCTTGCCCCACCGCGGCCCTGTGTTCCGCTGACCGCTGACCGCTGTGTGCTGACCGCTTTGCGCTACCATCACGAGAATGCCGTGGTACCGCACCATCACACCCGCGCAGTGGCGCACGCTTGGCGCTGCGCAACTGGGCTGGATGCTGGACGCCATGGACGTGATGCTCTACGCCTTCGCGCTCACCGCCATCCGCGACGAGTTCGGCTTGACCTCGGCCGAAGCCGGAGCGCTGGCCGCGGCGCCCTTGATCACCTCGGCGCTGGGAGGCGCGCTGTTCGGCTGGCTCGCCGACCGCTTCGGCCGGGCGCGGGCCCTGATCTTCTCCATCCTCACCTACTCGCTGTTCACGGCGGTCACGGCGACCTCGAACTCGGTGGGTGAGCTGATCCTGTGGCGGTCGCTCGTCGGGCTGGGGTTGGGCGGCGAATGGTCGGCGGGCTCGGTGCTGGTGGCCGAGTCCTGGCCCGCGGAGCATCGCGGCAAGGCCATCGGCCTGATGCAATCGGGCTGGGCCATCGGCTACATCCTGGCCGCGGTGCTGGCCGCCGCCGTGATGCCGCGCTGGGGCTGGCGGCGGCT
>JACOSH010000116.1 GCA_016178945.1 Acidobacteriota bacterium | reverse complement strand
GTCATCGCCGGATCGGCGCCCGGCGCGGGCAAGCTCAAGGATCCGGCCTTCCTGGTGGTGGTCAAGGGCCGCTTCGAAGCCGCCCAGCTTCGTCCGTTGTTCCAACGCGGCGGCCCGCCGGAGATGTACCAGGGCGTGGAGGTGTGGGCGCCGGATAAGGCCGATCCGAAGGCCCCACGCCTGGCGCAGTTCGACAGCCAGACGCTGGTGTTCGGCGAACGCAGGCAACTGACGGCCGCGCTGGACCGGCAGCGAGCGCAGGCAGCCACGGGACTCCCGCCGCGCGCTCTCGAGCTGGCGGCCGAGAATGACTTCTGGATGATCCTGGACACGCCGCCGGGCCTCCTGGCGGGCGGACCTCCCATGGCGTCCCAGATGCTGGCCGGGGTGACCCGGGTCGAGTCGGAGACCTCTTTCGCCAATGGCCTGAGCACGCGGATCCACCTGCTGACCCAGTCCGACGGGGCCGCCAAGACGCTCGCCACCAGTGTCCAGTCGATGATCCAGCTCGCTCTAATGAGCCAGGCAAAGGATCACCCCGAAGCCGCCCAGGCTCTGAACAAGGTGCTGGTTTCCTCCGACGGCGCGACGGTGAGGCTCTCGCTCTCGCTCGACCCGGTCGAGCTGGAAAAGAGCCTGGCCGCGGCCAAACGCCCGGCGCAGCCCGTCCGCCAGACCATCCGCATCGAGGGTCTGGATCAAGGTCCCGTGGAAGTTCCGGTGAGCCGCGCCCGGTAGGGTCAGCCTCTTCCTTCCAGCAGCGCCTGCAAGCGCGCATAGCCGGTCCGGCTGACAGGCAGGCGCGTGCCGTCGCTCAGGACCGCCATCCGGCTGTCCTTGGTGTAAGGCTCGATCCGCGCCACCCGCTCCAGGTTCACCAGGTAGGAGCGGTGGATGCGGATGAACCGCGCCGGGTCCAGGTACGACTCCAGGCTCGAGATGGTCTGCTGCTTCAGATGGGTCTTGCCCCCGGTGTGGAGGGAAACGTAGTCGTCCTGCGCTTCGGCGTAATCGAGCTTGTCGCACGGGATCACCTGGACGCGGGCCCCGTCCTTCACCACGATCCGCTCCAGGTGCTGCGACGGGGGGCGCGCCGCCGCAGCCAGCTCGGCCGCCGGAGGCAGCTTCTCGCCCAGCCTGCGCCGCGCGCGCTCCAGCGCCGCGTCGAAGCGCTCCTTGCTGAACGGCTTCAGCAGGTAATCCACGGCGTGGACCTCGAAGGCCCGCAGGGCGTACGTATCATAGGCGGTCACGAAGATCACGGCGAGCGGCTCCTCGATCAGTTCCAGCACTTCGAAGCCGTCCAGCTTGGGCATCTGGATATCCAGCAGAAGCAGGTCGGGCTTGTGCTCGGCGACGGCTTTGACAGCCTCGAATCCGTTGGAGCACTCCGCCGCCACCTCGATCTCCTCATGGCCGCCGAGGAACTCCCTCAGGACTTGCCGCGACAACTCCTCGTCGTCGACCAGGATCACCTTCATGGCTCCTCCCCTCCCACGGGCAGCAGCATCTGCGCGCGATAGCAATCGCCGCGGGCGCCGGCCTCCAGGCGGGCCTCATTCCCATAGTGCGCCCGCAGCCGGTCCTGGACGTTGCGCAGCCCACGGCCGGTCGACCGGCGCGGCGGCGCTTCCGGGTCAAAGGTGTTTTCCACCGTGAGCTGCAAGGTGCGGGCCGATCGCCGCGCTTCCAGCTTGATCAGCCCGCCCTCCAGCAGATTGGCGATCCCGTGCCGGACGGCGTTCTCCACCAGCGGCTGCAATACCAGAGGAGGGACGGGGCAGGCTTCGCAGTCCGGCTCGATCTCCTCTTGCACGGTGAGCTTGCCCGAGAACCGCACCGATTCCACCGCAAGGTAGCTGCGCACCAGCGAGAGCTCTTCGGCCAGCGGGATGCTGGCCTTCTCGCCCAGTCCCAGCGTGCTGCGCAGGAAATCGGAAAGCAGGACGCACATCTGCCGGGCGCGCGCCGGGTCCGAGCCGGCCAGCGCGCTGATGGAGTGCAGGCTGTTGAACAGGAAATGCGGATTCACCTGGGCCTTGAGCGCGCGCAACTCCGCGTCCCGCGCCGTGATGCGCACGGCCATTTCCCGGGCCTCCGCGTCGCGGGAGGCCTCCATGGCCAGCAGGACATAATGCATCGCCGCCGCCAGCAGGGATACCAGAACTCCGATGGCGAAAACCAGCGGCCGCTGAGGCGCCAGCCGCTCCTCCAATCCCGCGAACAGCGGCGCATAAGCGGCGCTGATGGCGCGGGCCAGAAATACCCACAGCGCGCCGCTGACCAATGCCGCGGCCAAGTGTGCCGCCAGCAGGCTCGCCACACGCGGCGAACGCAGTGGGAACACGCGGCACAGATACCAGGTGGACAGGCTGAGGAAGGCCGCCGCCAGCGCCAGCGGCGCCACCACCGCGGCCGTTTCCAGCCTGCCCAGACTGGCCGCCGCCGACAGGACCGCATACAGGATACCAGCCGGCGGAATCCAGGCCAGCAGGTACAGCCCCAGCCGTCCTTTGCGGGCCAGAACGGGGTGCACGGCCTTAGTTCTTCACTTCCACGCCGCCGAAGATCGCGAACCCGCGCACGGTCAGCCGCTTGGACGGCGTCTGGCCTTCCAGCTTGGGCTGCACCGTGGAGTCCTCGAAGCCGCCGAAGATCGGGATCCCCTGGATGTTGACCGACCAGTCGGCCGGCACCTTGATCTCGATGCCGCCGAACATTACGTTGGCGTCGATCACCGCGCCTTCGCCGGCTGGAGCGGCTCCGGTCAGGTCGATCTCGTGGCCGCCGAACGCGGCGTACAGCTCTCCGCCCCGGAAATCCTGGGCCACGATCCGGCGGTTGGCGCCGCCGAAGACGACCACTTCGTTCAGGGCCGAGGCCGTGTCTCCAGGCCGCGGAGCCGATCGTTGCAAGGCCCGCCACAGCAGCAGACCTCCGACGCCCATCAGGAACAGCGGAAAGGCGATCTTGCGGAACGGGGCGTCCACGTATCCCAGGTTTTCCAGACCGATGTACACGCCGGCGGCCAGCAGGAGCCCCCCCCAGAACCCGCCCGCGGCGGACCGCGCCTGGAGCAGTTGAGAGAGCCCAAACCCGGCCAAGAGTATGGGCAACCACAGGTGGCCCAGGTCCACCTGAAGGAGGCCGAAGTTCTTAAGCAGCAGCACCGTCCCGGTGACCAGAATGGCTACGCCGAAAATGATACCCGGGGTGAGGAACGGTCTCCTCACGACTGCACCTCGGGCCGCAGCAGTTGATACACGCCTGCGGCGATCAGGCCGAGCGGCCAGAGGCGAACCAGGTCGTACCATTCCAGAAGGCCCAGGTTATGGAGCAGCCAGACGCCGCCGATGGCGACCAGTGCGATTCCGGTTCCCAGCTCATCGTTGTTCATGGCCTGATTGTCGCGGAATCAGAACCCGGATGGTAGCAGTTTTCGGCGGACGGCGGAGGAGCGCCGGTAAACGACGTTCCCCCAGTGAATGGGGTCATAGCACCCAGGTTCTACAGTCCTTTTGGCATAAAGCCCCACTGAACGGTGGGGTTTCGGGGTTCCGGATAAGTAAGCCTCTTTTTTACAGCAGTTTACTCATCTGGCATGCGCGATGCTTCTCCAGCTTGTGGGAGTCGGCATGGACATCGGAGTCCTCAAAGAGACCAGCCTGTGTGAGCGGCGCGTCGCGCTCACTCCCGCCTCGGTCCGAAGGCTCAAGGAAAGCGGGCATCGGGTCCGGGTCGAGCATGGATCCGGGGAACGCGGCCACTTCCCGGATGCCGGCTACACGGCGGCAGGCGGGCAGATCGCTTTTTCGGCGGACGAGGTGATGGACCGCTCCGAGCTGTTGGTCAAAGTCGAGCGCCCGACCCGCGAAGAACTGGAACAAATGCATCCTGGCC
>JACOSH010000115.1 GCA_016178945.1 Acidobacteriota bacterium | reverse complement strand
TGCGACAGCGTGGCCGTGTCCCGGCCAGACGCCGCGGGCCGCGCCATGCTTGTGTTTGGGAGTTTCGGATCCGCGAATTCAAAACTCTGGCAATCCACCCTGACCGCGCTGGACCGTCCGTCTCCGTTCGCGCCGTCCACCCGGCATGACTCCCTGCCAAACTTTTCGCCAGACGGTAGTTTGATCGCTTTCTGTTCCAATCGCAGCGGCTCTCCCGAGGTTTGGGTGGCCCGCCCTGACGGCAAGGAACCGAGGCGGATCACAGAGAATGCCGACATTCGAGGCGCACCCCGCTGGTCTCCCGATGGAAGCCGAATTGCCTACTCTTCCGGGGGGCGCGTGTTCACCGTTCCGATTGGCGGCGGCAACCCCGTGCAGATTCCGGCCGGTGAGCTGGCGGCCGGTCCGTCGTGGTCCGGGGACGGGCGTTGGCTTTACTATAGTACCGGCCGCCAACTCTGGCGCGTACGCCACGATGGGAGCGACCGCGTGTTGCTGCTCACGTCTCCCTTGGGGCCCTCCTTCGCTTCGGAGAGTCCGGACGGGAACAGCGTTTTTTATAGCCGTCCCGCGAATCCGCGGGCCCTGTGCAGGGTTCCCGTCGAGGGGGGACGGGACGAGGTGGTGAAGGATGGGCTGTTTACGCCGAGCTTCGCCCTGTCGAAGAAGGCCGTCTACTTCGTTTCGAATCTCGACCGTGCACTCTACCGGATGCCCTTGTCCGGAGGGCCCGCGCGCCGGCTGGGAGTCCTGCCCGGCTTGGCTGGCGCGAATCCGGACCCTCCCGGCGTATTGGGAATGACGGTTTCGTCCGATGACTCCGTCATTGTCTACGCGATCGCTGGTCCGGAAGAGGTAGACCTGCAAATCGTCCGGAACTTTCGGTGAGGACCGCCAAAGCTGCCGGATCCAGATCTTTGAGACCGCCCTCCGATCCGACACGCACTTGGGACTCCGGCAGGGTCCAGTGCGTGGGCGTCAACTCACCTGATCCCCTGCCGCACGTCCCGCACATCTACCGCCGACACGTGGACTATCGTCACGCGAATGCGATCATTCTCGCCGCGGGTCCACGCAACCGCCTGCTCCAATCCCTCGATGATCCGCTCACCAACGGTTGGCCGCTTTCTGGCCAGTCGACCCTTTGCCGCCTTCTTCACTTTGGACCTCGTTTTCATTCCTGCCTCCTATTGTCGCCTAGGGTGCCTTTTCATCGCGAATGCGACCAGCTCCACGCGCTCCGATTCCGGGGTATTCGATACCCGAGGTCCACGCGGCCGTCCCGGGTCCAGCCGGGAGGTGGGAAAATATTCGGGATGACGAATCGCACCAGATTGCTGGAGCAGTTAGGTGGCGAGCTTGGCTGCAGGCGCCTGTCGACCGAATTTTATGCGCGGGTTGGCAAGGACCCAGTCTTACGTCCTCTGTTCCCTGGCAAGAGCCTCAAATGCGCCATCGAGGAATTCGCCGCGTTCCTCATTCAGTTCCTGGGCGGGGATGAAGCCCAAACCCAGCGCCGCTGGTGGCTAAGCTTGCGGGAATCGCATGCGCGGTTTCGAATTGGCCCCACCGAACGGCGCGCCTGGCTGAAGAATATGGCGGCCACGCTGGACGCGAGCCCGTTCCAGGAGGCCACGCGAACAGCTCTTCGGCAATTCTTTGAGCATAGCTCGGCATACCTGATTTCAAGCGAGCAGGCTGGCCCGCTGGAGCACGGAGAGTTGGCGCAGCGGTGGGCCGGGCAGCGAGACTTGGACGCCGCCATAGCTGCCATTGCGGCTGGAAGCGATCCTGCGGCACTTGCTCTGGCTCCGAGCTTTCGGGTGCGGCCGGCGGTATTCATTGGACTGTTGGCGCGGATGGTTGAATCCGGCCGAGCGGCTCTGATCGGCTTCGTAGTGGAGGAGTTGGGGCGAGATCCTTCGCTCGCCGCACTGCGCTCGGGGGGACGGAGCCTGATGCATTACGCGTCGGGGGCGGGTTGCCTGGCGGTGATTACGACATTGCTTCGGCAGGGCGCCGATCCCGACATCCTGGATTCGGGAGGCCATACGCCGCTGTACCGGGTGGCGAACCAATGCCAGTCAGACCGGGGACCTGAAATCGTGCGAGCCTTGGTGCGGGCAGGCGCCGGCGTGAATGCTGGTGGCGGGGTGACACGGGCAACCCCTCTCCATATGGCGGCCCGGCGGGGGTTCTCCGGCATTGCCGGGGCGTTGCTCGATTGCGGCGCCGCGATTGACGCCCGCGATCGCAAGGGGGAGACCCCACTGCAGCGCGCGGTGAATTGTCGCCAGGACAAAGTAGCGCAGTTGTTGCTGGATCGAGGAGCGGCTGGAAAGCACTCCTGAACTTCTTTGGCAGCCTTACCGCTTCGCGAAGCGCCAGATAGTCGAATGGTATTCGATTCCCGCCGCCAGCACGCGGCCGTCCCGGGTCCAGCCGGGAGAGGCAATGTCCCCGCTGAACTCCAGGGGAATTCGGGTCATCCGTCCGCTCTTGGGGTCGACCACGGCGCACTGAAAGAACCAGGAATCCGGCAGGATCACCTGCACCAGAATCCTTCCGTCCGGCCCGACCGCGGCCGGGGAGAAGTGATTATTCGTCAGCAGGGCATCGCCTTGCAGGGGAATTTCCCTCCCAGCGCCGCCGTCCAGAGGCGTTTGCATCAACCGGTACCGATCCCTTTCATGTAGCTTCACGATCAGCTCCCGCGCCTTCGCGTCCACAGCCACGCTGTCGCCGGGGCCGATCTTCTTCGGAGCCCCACCCTCGGTGGCGACTGACCAGACCGTCTTCCCGGATACGTAGTACAGGTTCTTTCCGTCCGGCGAAGCAGCCAGCGAATCCATATCTCCCACGGGTTCCTTCAAACGCCGGACAATCCGGCCGTCGCTCAGAGAGGCGATGGCGATCTCCCGCCGCCCATCCGGCCCCAGCAGGATCGCGACCTGGCTTTCTCCGACCTTGGTGAACGAGAGCCCTTCTTCCTCGCCGCTCTCGATCAGGGGGGCCGGTTCCTCGCCGGGTTTTGCTACCGCGATTCGGTTTCTCCCGGCCAGCGTGACCGACAGCAGCAGACCGCCGCCCGGATACTCCAAGACCGCGGCAAACGGCGCACCCGCGCCCAGCGTGATCCGTTCCGGCCGGCTGCCGCTCACCGGCAAGCGCAGGACCTCCCGGCTCCGGTACATCTGATCGAGGTACAGGCCCCCATCGGCGGCCATGCTGAGAGACCAGGGCTCCTGTGTCAAGCTCAGCGGAAGTTCCGTCCAGGCGCCCCCACTTCGCGGCACAGACACGATGCGGTGCAGATTGCCCGACGGCACATTCGCCAATACGGAGCGTCCGTCCGGAGTCACGCCTACCGCAATCGGATGATTCGCACTGATGGGCAGTGGAAGCCCGGGCGCCAGCCGGCGCGAACGGCCAGAGTCGAGATCGAGCGCGTACAGTTCGCTTCTCCCCTCCGGGGCGGCCCCCTCGATGGGAGTGCCGATGTACACTCCTTCTTTGCCGTCCGGAAACGCACGGATCCAACTGTCGTAGTCGCTCTGGCCGACCGTCGCCGGAAGCGCCTGGAGACGGCCCGTCTGGGGCCAGAAACGGTGGATCTGCCATTGCCGCTCGCTGTTGATCCGGACCACCAGCAGGCTGCCATCCGGCAAGGCCGTGGGGCTGGAGGCGTCTTCCAGCATCAGCCGCTCTTCGCCGCCCAAAACCGGCACGCTGAAAACGCCCGACGGACCGCTGCGCGCGCGGCCGAAATACAGCTTGGCCCCATCCGGGGACCAGGAGATCTCCTGCACGTAGCCGCGCCGCCGATCCCGAGTCAGGACCGTCCAATTGCCGCTATCCGGCTTCATCACGGCGACCTGGGTCAGCCCGTTCACCAGGGCTTGAAAGGCCAGCGTCTTGCCATCGGGAGAGATGCGCGGCCCCAAGGCGAAACTGGCACCACCCAGCAGCGCCCGGCGCGGAGGTCAGCACCGCGGCCAGCGTGTCGGCCGTGGTCTCGCCGGGAAACATCCGCCGGCCGGCCAGCATCTCGTAGAGCACGACGCCGAAGGCCCAGATGTCGGCCCGGCGGTCGACCCGCTGGCCGCGCGCTTGTTCCGGACTCATGTACGCGGCCGTGCCCAGAACCACGCCCAGTCGCGTCGCGCCCAGGCTGAGCGTCGGCGAGTTCTCCGGATTCGCGGGCTGGGCCTCGCCTTCCAGCGCTTTGGCCAGGCCGAAATCCAGCAGCTTGACCGCGCCATCCGGAGTGATCTTGATGTTGGCCGGTTTCAGGTCGCGGTGGATGATGCCGCGCTCGTGCGCCGCCTCCAGCGCCTCGGCGATCTGGCGAGCGGCCGGCAGGGCTTCGTCCACCGGCATCGGCCCGCGCGCCAGGCGCTCGCCCAGAGTCGCGCCTTCCACGTATTCCATGACCAGGGCGCGCACCCCGCCGGATTCTTCCAGCCCGTAGATCGCCGCGATGTGGGGATGGTTGAGGGAAGCCAGCGTGCGCGCTTCCCGATCGAAGCGCGCCATCCGCTCCTCATCGTGGGCGAAGGCGGCGGGCAGCACCTTGATCGCGACATCGCGGCCCAGGCGGGAGTCGTGCGCGCGATAGACCACGCCCATTCCCCCTTCGCCCAACTTCGATTCGATCCGGTAGGGGCCCAGTGTCTGTCCGATCATGGTGTCCTTGGAGCCGCTATTCTACCTTAGCGCCATTTGTGCGGCTGAGAGGCTCCGGAGTATACTCCAACCGTGTGTTAGCGACCCCCCATATGGAGCCAGTCCCCACAATCGAACGCGTGGAGGCGGAGTACCCGGAGCTGGGTGATTATCTTCAGATTATCGCTTTTGCCCTCGCCTTCCCACCCTCCCTGCTGCGGCAGCGCGTGGCCGCCGGCCTGGACCGGATCGGACTGGAGACCGCTCTGCAGGCCTGCCGCAAATGGAGAGCTGCGGGAATCTTCCCCCGGTTCCAGGTGGAAACGGACTCCCAGGTGGCCGCGATCTGGGACAGTCCGTTCTTCAAGGTGGTGCTCGAGGACGGGCTGCTCTTCTACCCTCCGGCGCCGGTGGATCTGACCCGGGAAATTCCCCCGCCCTGCCGCGATCTGGCGGACCAGGCGGCGCGAACGCTGCCCAGCCTGGCCGGGGACTCTTACTGGCAATACACCCTCTATCAGAATTTTCCGGAGTTCTATCTGGAACCTTTCTTGGCAGGCGCCACGGCCCAACCCTTGAACGGCTGCGACCTGGCCTGCGGCTGGGGACGCGCCTCCCTGACGCTGCGCGATTACCACAATCGGCATCTGCTGTGTTGCGATTTCACTCCCGCCAACCTGGACCGCCTGCAAGCTTTGGCCAGCAGGGCGGGGCTGGGCGACAAGATCACCGCCATCCGGTGCGATATCACGGCCCTGCCGTTTGACGACCAATCCCTCGATTTCTTCCTGGCGTTCGATATCCTGGAGCACCTGACCAACGAAGCGCTGGACCGCTGCCTCAACGAGATTCTGCGCTGCGGCAAGCCGGGCGCCGTACTGTACACCGAAGCGCCGCTGTTCTCCTATTGTCCGGCCCTGACGCACCTCCAGAATTTCTCGTACGAGCGGCTGGTGCGGCTCCTGCAGTCGCGGTCCGCTTATGGACGCCGCTTCGAGTTGTTGCTCTACCAGCCGGAGATCGCGCACCATTTCGCGTTTGCGATTGTGGCGGCCTGATCATTCCGGGCGGGGGCGTAGCTTGGTTCCCCAGATGGCGCCTCGAAGGATCCATTCGCGGAGAATCGCGATCTCGCGCGCCGAGAGCTTGGGCCCCGGCGGCATTTTGACGTCTCCATCCTGCCGGACGGCCCGAAACAACATGCTTTCCTCGGGTTTTCCCGGCGCTATCGCCGGACCGTGGCTGCCGCCCTTGAGGAGGCTATGGCGGTCCAGAAACGAGATGCCGCCGTCCTTCAATTGCTGGTTGTGACACCCCAGACAGCGCTTCGTCAGGATGGGCGCGACCCGGGAGTCGAAGTAGCGCGCCGCGGCTTTGTCCGGATCCCCGGCGAACGCTGCCCCCAAGAGGGCGAGCAGGCCAAAGAGGGTCCGCTTCACCGGCGCTTGGTACCGACGCCGAATTGATTCCCCGCGCGAACCACTTTTCCGTTCGCGATCACCAGATCCAGTACCTTCTCGCTCTGCACCTGGCGGCCGGTTTCATCCTGCAACGCCGCCACGACCTTCTTCGAGGCCGCATCGATAATCTCGCCGGTGGACGAGTAGGCGTAGCGCCCGTCCATGCTGAAGCTGATCCAGCCGGGCGAGTCGCGCAGTTTGATGCTGGTGGTCTGCTTGGGAGGCATCACCGTCGCGTAGAAAATGTGCACGAAGTAATTGGCGCCGTCGACCACCCACAGTTCCTGTTCGTCGGGAGTCAGAGCGATGCCGTGGCTGGGGCACCCATGGCGCTTGACGGGCCCCTGCTGGTACCCCTGAACTTCAACACGATGGAGCTTCTTGCCCGTTGCCACATCGCCCACTTCGAATCCCAGGAGACCGTTGACGTTGACGAAACACAGCGTGTTGGCTCCGTTGACGGTGAAGGGACGGATGAAGTTCGCGAAGGGCCCAACCGTGCCGGCCACCTTGTGGGTCTTGGCGTCGGCGATCGAAAGAACCGGAGATTTCAGCCCGGCCATATACACGCGCGAG
>JACOSH010000097.1 GCA_016178945.1 Acidobacteriota bacterium | reverse complement strand
CTTCCACCGTCGGGATGGTCGAGTTCATAGCGCAGGTCGTGCCCGGGCTCCTCATGGAGCAGGAACTGAAATACCTGACGCTGGTCACGCGGGATCCGGCCCGGCCGGCGGTCGCCATCCTGGGCGGCGCCAAAGTGTCGGACAAGATCGAAGTGATCGAAAACCTCATGAAGATCGTGGACCGCGTTCTGATCGGCGGCGCCATGGCTTACACCTTCCTCAAAGCGCAGTCGCTGCCCACGGGCACATCGCTGGTCGAGGACGATAAGGTGGAACTTGCCAAGAGGCTTCTGGCTACCGCCGCCGGCAAGCTGGTCCTGCCGTTGGACCACGTGGTCGCGGCCGAGCTGAAGGAGGGGGCGGAATACCGGGAGGTCGAAACTATTCCGGACGGAATGATGGGTCTGGATATCGGTCCACGGACCGTGGCAGCCTACTCGCGGGTGATCGCCGGCGCGAAAACCATCGTCTGGAACGGACCCATGGGGGTCTTCGAAAAGCCGCCCTTCGACCGCGGGACGGTGGCCATCGGCCGCGCAGTGGCCGATTCCGGGGCCACGTCTGTGGTGGGCGGCGGCGATTCCGAGAAGGCGGTGAAATCCGCGGGAGTGGCCGGCAAGATCTCCCACATTTCCACCGGCGGGGGCGCGTCGCTGGAGTTCCTGGCCGGCCTCGATCTGCCGGGCGTGGCGGTGTTGCGGAATCGCTAGGGCCAATCCGCTACAATCGATGAACATGAGACATACCGCGATCCTGCTGGCCGCGACGTGGCTTTGCGCGCACGCCCAGGTTTTCACACTCACCAAGGATCAGATGATCCAGTACACGGCCAAGAACCCCCATCCGCGCTCCGAGGAGGGCCGCCCGATCGTCCCGGATTGGCTGCTGGAGAAGGTCAAGGGCCTGTCGGCCGAAGAAGTGTTCGGCGTGCTGCCCGGGGCCGGATACCGCAATCAGTACGAGGGCAATTTCCGCCTGCTGCATCCGGGGCGCAAGCTGGTGGGCCGCGCCGTGACGGCCCAGTTCATGCCGGCTCGCCCCGACGTCGCCGACGTGGCCGAAGCCGCGGCCAAGGCCAAGGGGCTGGGCCGCAATCCCAACCAACGCGTCATCGACATGCTGCGGCCGGGCGATGTCATCGTGGTCGACCTGTTCGGCAAGGTGGAGAACGGCACGTTCGTCGGCGACAACCTCGCCACCGCCATCTACGCCGCCAGCAAGACCGGCTTTGTGATCGACGGCTCTATCCGCGACCTGGAAGGCATCTACCCCATTGAGATGGCCGGCTACTTCCGCGGCGTACACCCCTCGGCTATCGGCAACGTGATGCTCACGGGCGTGAATATCCCGGTCCGCATCGGCAACGCCACGGTGATGCCCGGCGACGTCGTGCTCGGCGACCGCGAGGGCGTGTACTTCATCCCCCCGCACCTGGTGGAGGAGGTGGTGAACAAGGCCGAGGAGACCCACATTCACGACGAGTGGACCAAGGCTAAATTCATGACCGGGAAGTACAAGTCGAGCGAGCTGTATCCGACGCCTAGCGATCCCGCGCTGAAGCAGGAGTATGAGGAGTATAAGAGGAAGAAGTTGGGAAGATGAAGGAAAAAAGGCAAAAGGCAAAAGGCAAAAACCAAAAGGCAAAAGGAATTAGGAAGAACACTCTTTAATCACGTTTGCCTTCTTGCTTCCTTCGGGCTCCCGGCTGGACCGTCCCAGCCAGCGGCCGCCAAGCCGAGCGCCCTCGGGCTCGACGCAGGAGCGCAGGTGTTCTTCCTAAATCCTTTTGCCTTTTGATTTTTGCCTTTTGCCTTTTGCCTTTTTTCTTCCCTACCTCCCAATCTCCCGCCGGATCGCCTCCGCCACCCGCCGCGCGCACTCCTCCACCTGCTCCAGGTCGGACGCTTCCACCATGACGCGCGCCAACGTCTCGGTGCCGGAGAAGCGCACCAGGATCCGCCCCGCGCCAGCCAGGGCCGCTTCGCAGGCCTGGATCTCGGCCATAACCGACGGCAACTGGTCCAGGCTCTTCGTTTCGCGCACCCGGACATTCACCAGCCGCTGCGGATACACCGTCAGGTCCGCCGCCAGCTCGTCCAGCGTCAGGCCGCTGCGTTTGACGATCTCGGCCAGACGCAGCGCGGTCAGCATTCCGTCGCCGGTGGTCGAGCGCGCGCCAAAGATCACATGGCCGGACTGCTCGCCGCCCAGCGCTGCGCCGATGCGCAGCATCTCCTCCAGCACGTACTTGTCGCCGACCGGAGTGCGCACCAGGCGGATGCCCTCGCGCTCCAGGGCCTTCTCCAGTCCAAGATTGGACATCACGGTCGCCACCACGGTGTCGCCCGGCAATTGTCCGGCCTGGCGCAGGGCGCGCGCGGCAATCAGCAGGACGTGATCGCCATCCACGATCTTGCCGCCGCGCGAGACGAAGATGGCGCGGTCGGCGTCGCCATCGAAAGCCACCCCCAGGTCGGCGCCGCGTTCCACGGTCACCCGCCGTAAGCCATCCACATGCAACGCGCCGCAATAGAGGTTGATATTCCGCCCGTTGGGGGAGCAGTGGATCACCCGAACCTGGGCGCCGGCGCGCCGGAACAGATCGGGCGCCAGGTGCGACGCCGCGCCGTTGCCGCAGTCCATGACTATGTTCAGGCCGCTGAAACTCGTGGTCAGGCCTTCCAGGAGGTCGTCCTGGTAACGCTGGTCGAGCCCCGCGTCCGCGGCCAGCTCCCGCGGCTCGGCGTTCACGCCGGTTTCCAGGAGGCGGAAGATCCGCTCTTCGATGGCGTGCTCTTCGTCGTCGGGCAGCTTGTAGCCGGAGTGCCCGAACACTTTGATGCCGTTGTCCTGATAGGGATTGTGCGAGGCCGAGATCATGACGCCGGCGACGAACGAGTCGCTGCGCGTCAGAAACGCCACCCCGGGGGTGGTGATCACGCCCGCGAAACGCGCTCCCACTCCTTCGCGCGCCAGCCCGCCCGCCACTTGCGCCGCGATCCAGGAGGAAGACTCGCGCGTGTCTGCGCCGATCAATACCACCGGCTCCGGAGAAAGTTTCTTGGCCACGGCGCCGAGCGAAATCCCGAACGCGTGCACCGTGGCCGGATCCAGCGGCGGCTGTCCGGCGACTCCGCGAATCCCGTCCGTTCCAAATAACTGTTTGCCCATGGAATCGCTTATTGTTTCTCGACAACCACCGTGACCGACACCTTCTGCGGTTTGTGAAAGCGCACATGCGGATCGCCGACATAGGCCTCCACGCGGAACTCCGACTCGCCCACCACCGGGGTCAGATCGATCGGGTCGGTGACGGCGAATTCGATGCGCTGCACGCGGCTCTCCGGGCCCACCACGGTGAGGGTACGGGGCTTGACCTCTTCGCGGACCCGCACATAGCCGGCCGGCGGACTGCCCGCGAACCGCGCCTGCACCGGGACCTCCCGCGAGGTGCGCCGCTCAAACTGCAACCGGAGCTGAGCCGGCACCGCGCGCACCAGGCGCATGCCGGCCGGCAGCTTCACATTCTGCTCGTCGATGTGGAAGGTCATCTCGCCCGGCTTGTGGATGCCGGAAAAATCCAGGACCACCGCCGAGGGAGCGGCCGCGAACTTTCGTACGTTGCTCGCCGACCCCCGCAGGTCAATCGAAACCGAACTGACCAGGTCCGAGCCGATCTCCAGATCGTCCGGCATGCCCTTGTACTCGACGGGCGCCGAGACGAACGCGCCCGTCTCGGGCTCCCGCGTGAAGGTGATCCAGAGGAACACCGCGACCACCAGGGAGAACAGCTTGGTGCCTGGATTCTTGGTCAGGAAACGCATCATGGCCGGCTGACCTTTTGGATCTGCACCGACTCATTGGGCACCCGCAGCTCGGCCTCCTCGCGCGTGTTGCGCCACTCCCGCCGGTCGGCGCTGAAGTGGTGGACGATCCGTTCCGCGACCTGCTCGATGCCGAGATCCGGCTCGATCTCGCCGAAGGCCGCAATGGAGATGCGGCCGGTCTCTTCGGACACCACGATCGCCAGGCAATCGGTCTCTTCGGTGATTCCGATGGCCGCGCGATGCCGCGTCCCCAGCTTGGAGGAAATGGCCGGATTCATGCTCAGGGGCAGGAAGCAGGCCGCGGCGCTCAGCCGGTCCTTCTGGACGATCGCGGCGCCGTCGTGGAGCGCCGTGTCCTTTTGGAAGACCGAGAGCAGCAGGTCGCGCGAGATGTGCGCGTCCAGGCGCACACCGCTCTCGATGAACGTGCGCAGCCCGATATCCCGCTCCAGCACGATCAGGGCGCCGGTCTTCTCCTGCGACAGGCGGTTGAGGGCCAGCAGAATCTCCTCGGTCGATTCGCGCCGCCGGAACGCGCGTCCGAACAGAAGGCGCTTGCGCCCGATCCTGGCCAGCGTCCGCCGGATCTCCGACTGGAACAGCACCACCACTGCCAGCGGCATGAACGGCATGATCACGGCCAGCGTCGAATGCAGCAGATTCAGCCCCAGCCAGATGGAGGCGTTGTAAATGACGACGATGGTCAGGATCCCCAACAGGATGTGAGCGGCGCGCGTCCCGCGCACCATGTTGATCAGCTCGTAGATCAGGAAGGCGACGATGAGGATGTCAACGACGATCGTCAGGCCGGGGAGAAAATCCGGGATGTGCTGTAGGAAAGGCATCCAATGGCTCAAGCAACCCCAAGGTACTATTCTACTTCAGCCACCGGTCCAAAAACTCAAACGCTTCCTTTCCGTCGATGCGGTGCGGCCCGTCGAAACGCGCCACGCGGCCCTTCTCCGGAATGCCCAGGCGCCGGTACAGGTCCTCCACGCGCTGCATCTCCAGATCGGCGAACCGGCGCGGGGCGATCACGATGCCGTCGCGGTCGCCGATCTCAATCAGGCAGGCCCGCGGGGCGATCAGCATGGCCAGCTCGGAATGGCTCAAGCTCTGGAGCACGCCGAACTGAAACATGTCAAAAGCATTCTTGTAGAAGAGGAAAGAGGTGCCTTCGGTCAGGTCGGTGGTCTTCAGATTCCAGTCGTTGTAGTGGCCGCTGTTGATCACCACTTTGAACCGGGGTTCGGCGGGACCGGCCCACAGAGCGGTGTAGCCCCCGTAGGAGAGCCCGTAGAAGCCAAAGCGCCGCTTATCGACGAAGGGCAGCGTCTCCAGGTAATCGAGGACGCGCGCAAACTTGCGGGCCTCCAGCCCCACGGGCGTCAGGCCCAGCAGGTGCGCCCGCCGCGCGACGGCATAGCGCTCCGGCTCGACCTGGACGGAAATCATGGGCGCGAAGACCACGTATCCGCGCCGAGCCAGGCGCATGCCGAAGCGCTGATAGACGTCGTCGGCCTTGGCGTTCGGAACGACGCCCAGCGCATCCTCGGGCGTGCCGGCCAGGCCGTGCTGCGTGAAGACCACGCCGCGGCGCTCGCCCGGCGCGATCCGCTTCGGCACGAGCAAAATGCCGTAGGCGTGCACGCCATCGTAGACGCGCACGCGCAGCCGGTAGCCGGTGAAGTCCGGCTCATCGTAGATCTGGACACTGCGCGCGTCAAGCGGGCCGGAAGACGCCGGATACCGGCCGGTGAGGTCGAAATAGGCTTCGCGCTTCGGCTGCACCCAGCGCTCGAACTCCTCCGCCGAGGCCGCTTCGGTCCGCCAGGCGGCTTCCCGCGTCGTGTAGGCTTCCATCGCCAGGTTGCGGAATCGCGCCTGCCATTGCGCGAACTGGGCATTTGCGATTCGGGCCGTCCGCTCGGGATCGAGCTTTGGCGGAGCTGCGGCGGCCGCCTTCGGAGCCGCGCTAAGGGTCACCTGTCCGGCGGCGCCGTGACGCTGGTAATGGGCGCGCAGCCGTTCGAATTCCTCGCGCGCGCCCGGACCGCCGCCCTCGATCGCCAGCCGCCGCGGCGCCACCAGCGCTCCGATCTCGGCGTCGCCGAACCGTTCGGCCATGTTCCAGATTGCGCGGTCCTCCGGCTCGTCGAAGGCCCGGGTACGATTGTCAAAGTCGTTCCACACCCGCGCCGCGGCGAGCCGCGTGTCGAGCGCCGCGGCGTAAAGCGCGGTCAATCCTCCGGCGACTCCGATCCGCGCGGCATCCACGTCCGCCAGCCCGGCCAAGAAGTCATAGGCGGAGGATACCTGCTGAACTTCGCTCCCGATCAGGTGCCGCCCCACCTGGTAGCCGAGCCGGAACAGCCAGCTTCGGTCCTCGGTCCAGGGCTGGCTGAAGGTACGGCGCTCAATCAGGAACGGCGCGAACACCACGTGGCCCGCTTCCGCCAGTTGCGCGGATTGGCCGGCGTCTCCCAGGACAATCGTCGCGGGATGGCGTCCCGGGGACTTGGGCGTCAGCAGCAGTCCGTATTCGCGCACCATCGCGCCGGAGAATCCGCCGGTAGACCCGCTGTTGCCCAGCCGTAGGATAGGCCATTCGACCAGCGATACGCTGAAGGCGCCGCCGCCCTCGAGCGGCGTGGTATCCGGCTTGGGCGCGATCAGCGGATCGACGACGCCCAGGAGGCGGCGCAATTCCTCGCGGTTCGACTGCCACTCGGCGCGCTGCCAGTAGCGTCCTCGCCTGGAAGCGGCCCGCGCCAGCTCGCGCTCGTAGTATTGGCGCAGCTCGAGGTACTGCTCGGCGACGATGTCCTTGGGGAAGCCCCACGGCGTCGTGCCGGGCAACTCCGCCGCTCCGGCCGCCGCGCAGAGGAGCCAGACGATCCGGCCAGCAGTCACTTCTTGGCCGGCAGCATGCGGTACATGAGGTCCTGGTACCAGACCCGGCTGCCCGGATCGTGCTGCTGGAGCGCCAGGTGGCCTTTCATGTAGGTGTTCTTCGCGTCGACGTAGTCGACCACCACCTTGTCATTCACCTTGATGACGATGTGGTTGCCATCGGCGATGATGTGCTGGGTCCACCAGGTGTCGTCCGGAACCAGTTGCTCCTTCACGTTGACGAAGTTGTAGAGGCTGCCCGTGCGCTTCCAATCCGTATGGCTGTTGTTGACCTGCGCTTCGTAGCCTTCCGGCCAGCCTTCCATGAATTTGGCCCGGAAGTACATGCCGGAGTTGGCGCCGTGGGCCAGCTTGATCCGCGCCTTGAACTCGCAGTTGGCGCACTCCTCTTTCATCCAGAACAAGTGGCTGCGCTCCCCGTGGCCGCTGATGCTGCCGTCTTCGACGGTCCAATTCCCCGGCCGTTCGCCGGCCTTCCAGCCGTCGAGCGTCTTGCCGTCGAACATCTTGACCCAGTCGGCGGCCGGCAGAACGGAACCGGCGGCCAAGAAGGCTCCCACCAAGAGAAGAGATCGTTTCGTCATGGTCTTCTATTGTAACCTCACCTATTTCAGGGCTTCCTCGATGCGCTCGGAGAGCATCTTGACAAAGCGGTCCGGGAGGAAGCCGTTCATGCGGCTGATCAACTCTCCCCGCCGGTTGAGCACGATAGTGGTGGGGATCGAGGAGATTTGCATATTCCGGCTCAGGCCGTCCTCAAAGAAAACGGTCTTGCTCCAGCGGTTTTCCCGCAGGAAGGGCTCGACCACCGAGCGGTCCTCGTCGGTATTCACCGAGAGAAAGACCACGTGGGGATTGCCCTTGAACTTCTGCTTCACCTGATCGTACAACGGATGCTGGGCCCGGCAGGGTCCGCACCAGGTGGCCCAGAAATCGAAGACCACGGCTTTGCCTTTGAGCGTGGAGAGCCTGAGCTTCTCCCCGCTCAATCCGGAGATCGTGAAGTCGAGCACGTTGATGGCCTTGGAATTGGGATCCGATTCGGCCAGGCGCTGCTGCCGCTCGATCAGGACGGCGGCGGTCCGGTCGTAGGACTCCAGGATCAAATCGCCCAGGCCTTTCTCCGAGCCGCTGGTCTTGCGATAGAGCTCGCCCATTCGCTGGCGGTCGCGGGCGCGATCGGCCTCGGTGGTTTTGGGATCGGCCACCGTGAACGCATCCGCCAGGCGCCGCACGGCTTCGGCTTCCTTGCCCATTCGAATCAGCCAGCGCGCCGCTTCGCGAGCGGCTTCGCCCGAGGGATAGACTTGGAAACTTCGCGCCGCCAGCGCGGCCGCTTCCTCCGCTTGACCCAGATTGCCCGTGGCGCGGGCTTCCAGGGCCAGCGCGCGCGACGCCCCGCGATCCACTTCTTCCAGCCATTGTCCCTTGCTCATGCGGCCCGGCGTCTCTTGTTGCAGGCGCATCTTCGACACCATTTCGCCATAGCGCCGCGCGTAAGGGAGCGCGCGCTTGGCGCTTTCCTTATCGTCGGCCGACAGCAGCGCCCGGGCCACGCGTTCCAACACCTGCAAGTCGTCCTGCTCGCGCTCCAGGACTCGCTCGCCGTACAGAACGATGCGCCGCTCGTCCTTGGCCTCGATGGCGGCTTTGACCAGCGCCCGCTCGATCTCCACCCGCTTGGTTGTCTTGGGAAAGGCTTCCAGGTGTTTTTCCAGCGCGCGGAGGAACTCGATCGGACTGGAGCCGGCTTCGGCCAGCGCTTCGCTCAGGCGGCGCTGCTCTTCCTCCGGCATGTCCTGGGCCACCGCCCGGAACGCCAGCGCCAGGATCAGCAGAGCCTGCTTCATTGGGAGGCCCGGATCCCCTCGGCCAGCCCGGCGGCGCGCGACCGGGCCATGTTCAGGTAGGCATCGTTCTTGACGATGCGGTCCAGCAGGGGAAGAAACGACGGCAGCGACACCACGCGCTTGCGTTCGATGGCCGCTTGCAGCAGGAGCACCGCCCGGTTGACGCCCAGCTTGTCGTATTTCACGGTGCGCTCCAGCCCGATGTAGTACTGGCTGGTCTCGGAGATCTTCTCGAACCAGTCGGTGAGGCTGCGCCCGTCCAGGTCCTCGGTGAAGTTGAACTGGACCTCGCCGCGGGCAGCGCCGTCTTCGAAGCGGAAGGTCTTCATCCCCATCTTGGCCACTTTGAGCGGCGATTCCAGCGGGCGCTTGAAGCGGTCCAGCTTGTCGGCCAGCGCGAACATTTCGCTCACCTCGGCCGAGGCGAGCTGGAACTTGAGCGGGCTGTCGTCGTCGGGCGCCTCTCGGTATTCGCAGGCGCCGTCCTTGGCTACCGTGATCGCCACGTAGGCCGGGACGCTCCCGGGGAAGGATTTGGAAAAGAACAGGCGCGGCTCGGCCATCGCCGTTGCGGCGGCGGCCAGCAGGACCAGGAAGGGCTTCACCATCAGATCACCTTGAACAATCGTCTCTTGGTGGACTGGTGGGTGGCATGACAGATGGCCACGGCCACCGCGTCGCAAGCGTCTTCCGAGGCGATCGTTTCCTCCAGGTCCAACAGGGAATGCACCATCATCTTGACCTGTCGTTTCTCCGCGCGCCCGTAACCCACCACGCTGCGCTTGACGGACAGGGCCGAGTACTCCCCCATCTCCAGCCCCGCCTCGGCGACCGCCAGCAAGGCCACTCCACGCACGTGCGCCAGCTTCAGCGCGGTCTGGGTGTTGACGGCGTGAAACACCTCCTCCACGGCCGCCGCGTCCGGGGCATGCTCGCGGATCACTTCACGAAGCTGATGCGCGATCTCCTTGAGGCGCGCGCCCAACGGCTGCTTCGGCGAGGTGACGATCGCGCCGGCCGCCACCAGCCGATGGCTGCGCCCGTCGCTCTCGATCACGCCGTAGCCGGTCCGCTCCGTGCCGCAGTCGATCCCCAGGACCCGCATGTGTGCCGCTAGCCCAGCGCCTCCAGCTCCTTCTCGTCGATATCGAAGTTCGAGTAGACGTTCTGCACGTCTTCGTGCTCTTCCAGGGCGTCGCTCAGACGCAGCATGCCGGCCGCGTTTTTACCGTCCAGCTTGATCAGGTTTTTCGGGATCATCCCGATTTCCGCCGAGGCGGTCTCGATCCCGGCCTTGTGCAGGGCCTCCAGGACGGCCTCGTGCGATTCCGGCCCTGAGAGGACTTCCCAATTGCCGCCGTCGTTGCGCAGATCGTCGGCGCCCGCGTCCAGCACGATCCCCATCAACTGGTCTTCGCCGGCCTTGTCGCCCGCGATGAGGATGTGGCTCTTGCGCTCGAACATCCAGCCGACGCTGCCCTGCTCGCCCAGGTTGCCGCCGTGTTTGGAAAACAGGTGCCGGATCTCGCTGACGGTGCGGTTGCGGTTATCGGTGGCGACCATCACCAGCACCGCCGCGCCGCCGGCGCCGTAGCCTTCAAACATAACTTCGTCGATCTGGCCGCCCTCCAGCTCGCCGGTGCCGCGCATGATGGCTTTCTTGCTGTTGTCCGCGGGCATGCTCACGTTCTTGGCGGCCGTGATGGCGGTGCGCAGCCGGGGATTGCCGTCCGGGTCGCCGCCGCTGCGGGCGGCGATGGTAATTTCCTTGATCAAGCGCGTGAACATCTTCCCGCGCTTGGCGTCCAGGGCGGCTTTCTTGTGCTTGATGGTCGCCCATTTCGAATGGCCTGACATGGATTCTACCTCGCAGGAAGGAGCTTACTCCGTCAATCCTTGAGGATAGCAGGAACGCCGCCGCCCGCTCAACCGCCCGACCGTTTCAGAGGCGCCGAGCCGCGACCAGGGAGCGGTCGCTGATATTTTCACGGCTTCCGCGAGAGTGCAGCGCCGGGATGATCCAGAGCCTCGCGCACCCGGGCAGCCAGATTCTCCAGAGCAAACGGTTTCTGGATGTAGGCGAAGGCGGGCGCTTCCAAGCCGCCTTCGCCGCCCTTCCGCCCGGGACCGGACGGTCAACTTTTCTGGCGCAGCTTGTCCAGAAACCGGAAGACAAACACCGCCACCACGGCATTCAGCAAACCCATGACGAGTGTCCGCCGAAGGTCGAAGTCGACCTGCTGAGCCAGGAGCGCGTGCGACAGCACCCAGTAGAAGAACTGGTGGAAGAAGAAAAAGAAGAAACCCAGCAGGAAGCGGATCACCGAATGGTCTACGTCAAAGCGCATCCCGACGGAGGCGGCGAAGTAGCCGACCAGCGTCTTGACAATACCGAACATGCCCAGCGGCTTGTTGGACAGCGAATCCTGGGCCAGGCCAACCAGAGCGCCGATCACCGTGCCGCCGATGGGACCGCGGCGCATGAGCGCGAAGTAGACCGTGACAATGAGCGGCAGTTCCAGGTAGGCCAGGAAGTCGAAAAAGAGCGGGACGTAGACTTGAAACAGAATCGCCGCCAGCGGCACGGCGAAAAGAACCCAAGCCCGGAAGCGGGAAACCTGGCTCTCGCGCTGGTTGCCGAGCAGTAGCCGGTCGCCGGAGTAGTTCATGGCTGCTGCGGCGGAGGCGGAGGAGCGGGAGGACGCGCGGCCGGCGCGGCGGCGGCGGCGGGCGGGCGAACGGCGTTCACCGAGCTGAAGTCCGGCGGCTTGGCGCCCGGGCCGCCTTCGCCAAACTGATGATGCTGGGCTTCGCCGGCCGCCTTGTAGCGCTCGCGCAGACGGTCGGCGTCGGTTCCGGCAAGTTTCTGCGGTGGCGGCGGCTGCGTGGCGCCGGCGGGCTCGGCGGGCGGCGGAGGCGTCAGGTAGATCGGGGTGTGAGCGGGCTGCGCCTCCGGGATCTGCTGGTGCGCGCCCTCCAGCACGATCAGGACCTCTTCAATGCCGTTGCGGAAACCGGCCGGATCGATGATCACGTCCTGAAAGGTCGGACCGGGACGCGCCCCCTTCACGGGACCAACTGGCATTCCTTTCGGGAAGACGCGGTCGTCGCCGGTCGTGTAGAACAGCTCCCCGATCTCGACTTTGGCCTCGTTCGGAACGTTGTCGACGCGGCAAGCCCCGTATCCGATGCCCCGCAGAGTGCCGCGCACGCGGCCCTTCTGGGAAATCACGCCCGCTCCGAAGTTGCCATCGCTGATGAGCAGAATCTGGGAGGCCAGCGGGAAGACGGCGGTCACCTTGCCGACAATGCCGTCCGGCGTAACCACGGCCATTCCCTTCTGGACGCCGGCCTCGAATCCGCGGTCGACAAACCGGACGCTGGAACCCGTTCCGGCTCCGGTGCCGATCACTCGAGCGGCCACCGTGCGGGACTGGCTGCGCGACTGGAACACGGCCAGGGCGCCGGCGCGATCCGCGGTAGCCAACTCGGTCTTCAAGTGCTGGTTCTCCATCTTGAGCCGGCCGACCTCGGATTGCAACTGGCGGTGCTCGGCGCGGATGTCGCGCATCGAAATGTAGCTGCCCATGAAATCGGCGACCTTGCTGCGCACCGCCTCCAGCGTGCGGGCCAGCGGCGTAACCGCGGTGACCGCCCAAACCCGGATGAGCCGCACGTCCTGATTGCTCTTGACCTGGTAGGCCAGCAGGAGAAGCTGGGCCACAATCGTCAACAGAAGGATCGTGAGGTTGCGGTAGCGATTGAGCAGGGTGTCCATACAACCCGCGGCCGAGGGCGCCTCACACCTGGCACCCAGAGCCTCAACCCCCTAGTCTATCGAAATCTTGCGCAACAGCTTGAAGTCGCTCAGCATGCGTCCCGTGCCCAGCACCACCGAGGCCAGCGGCTCGTCGGCGATGGAGACCGGCAGGCCGGTTTCCTCGCGGATGCGCTTGTCGAGATTCTTGAGCAGCGCGCCGCCACCGGTCAGCACGATCCCGCGGTCGCTGATATCGGCGCTGAGCTCCGGCGGCGTCCGCTCCAGCGCCACCCGGATGGCGTTCATGATGGTGGCCACGCACTCGGAAAGCGCCTCGCGGATCTCGCTGTCGTCGATCGTGATGGTCCTGGGTACGCCCTCGATCAAGTTGCGGCCCTTGATCTCCATGGTGAGCGGCTTGTCCAGCGGATAAGCCGAGCCGACCTCCATCTTGACGGTTTCCGCGGTGCGCTCGCCGATCAGCAGGTTGTACTTGCGCTTCAGGTACTGCATGATGGCGTCGTCCATCTCGTTGCCGGCCACCCGCACCGAGCGGGAGTAGACAATGCCGGACAAGGAGATCACGGCTACGTCGGTGGTGCCGCCGCCGATATCGACCACCATGTTTCCGGAGGGCTCCGTGATGGGCAATCCGGCGCCGATGGCCGCCACCATGGCCTGCTCCACCAGGTGCACCTCGCTGGCTTTGGCGCGGTAGGCCGAATCCATGACGGCCCGCTTTTCGACCTGCGTGATCTCGCTGGGGACTCCGATGACGATGCGCGGATGCACCAGCATCTTGCGGTTGTGCGCCTTCTGGATGAAGTAGTTCAGCATCCGCTCGGTGACCTTGAAGTCGGCGATCACGCCGTCCTTCATCGGTTTGATGGCCACGATGTTGCCGGGCGTGCGGCCCAGCATCTCCTTGGCCTCCTTGCCGACGGCTTCCACCTCGCCGGTGTTCTTGTTGATGGCGACGATGGAGGGCTCGTTGACGACGATGCCCTTTCCCTTGGCATAGACCAAAGTGTTGGCGGTTCCGAGATCGATGGCGAGATCGGAAGAGAATAAGCTAAATAAGGACCGGAGATTCATTCCCTGCGCTGCGGTGTGGGGCTAGCCACACCCATGGTACCACACCTGGACAGCATTGAAATTCAACAGTTTGGCGGCGATCCGGCGACCACCGCGCCAGAGCCGCGTTCTCCGAGGCGGTACAATCGGTCTTGGCGGTCAGACGGAAAGTGGGGGCGCTCGGAGTGGCGGCGGCCCTGGTTTGGGCTCAAGGAGTGGCCACGCGCAACGCCCCGCCGGTGGCGCGGCCCGCGCCATCGGGCCGGCCCTGGCCGGTCAGCTTTGTCGACATCGCCAAGTCCGCAGGTCTCGACATGCGCTTCGCCTCGGGTAGCGAGGTTTCGAAGAAGTACATCATCGAGGCCAACGGCAGCGGGGTCGCTTTCCTCGACTACGACAACGATGGCCTCCAGGATCTGTTCCTGGTGAACGGATCGCGGCTGGAGGGATATCCCGAAGGCCAGGCGCCGGCCAATCATCTCTACCGCAACCTCGGCGACGGCCGGTTTCGCGATGTGACGCGGGAGGCGGGGCTGGCCCGCACCGGCTGGGGAAACGGCGTCTGCATCGGGGACATCGATAACGACGGCAACGAAGATCTCTACGTCACCTACTGGGGGCCGAACGCGCTGTACCGCAACACGGGCAAAGGGCAATTCACCGATATCACGGACGCGGCGGGTGTGGCCGGACCTCCCGCCGAGTGGAGCTCCGGCTGCACTTTCATCGACTATGATCGCGACGGGTATCTCGACCTGTTCGTCACCAGCTACCAGGGGTTCGACTTGGCCAAAGCGCCCTTGCCCGGCAAAGCCTCCAATTGCGAGTGGAAGGGCATGCCGGTATTCTGCGGGCCGCGCGGGCTGCCCTTCGGGACGGCCACGCTGTATCGCAATCGCGGCGACGGCACGTTCGAGGACGTCTCCAAACAAGCGGGAATCCGCTCGGTGGAGGGCTACTACGCATTCACCGCCGTGGCCGCCGACCTGAACCAGGACGGTTGGACCGATCTCTACGTGGCCTGCGATTCCACGCCCAGTCTGTTCTTCCGAAACAACAGGAACGGCACGTTCACCGAGATCGCCACCGAGACGGGAATCGCCTTCAACGAGCACGGATTCGAGCAGGGCGGCATGGGGATTGCGGTGGGCGACTACGACAACGATGGCCGGCTCGACCTGCTCAAGACCAACTTCACTGGCGACTACCCGAACCTGTACCGCGGTTTGGGCGGTGGAATTTTCGAAGACGCCGTCCTCAAAGCCGGACTGGCCATCAACCCGCAGTACGTCGGCTGGGGCGCCGGCTTCGCGGACCTGGATAACGACGGTTGGAAGGACATCGTTCAGGTCAACGGGCACGTCTATCCGGAGCTGGATCAGTCCAAGGGTCAAGAGAAGTACCGCAATCCGCGGCTGGTCTACCGCAACCTGGGAAACGGCAAGTTTGAGGACGTCTCGGCGCTCTCCGGACCCGGTGTTGGGGAGAGGCGGTCGAGCCGCGGCGCGGCTTTCGGCGATTTCGATAACGACGGCCGCGTCGATGTCCTCGTCATGAACATGGGCGAGGAGCCGGCGCTGCTGCATCACCAGGGCCACGGCGCGAACCACTGGATCAAGGTGAAACTGCGGGGCACGCGCTCGAACCGCAGCGCGATCGGCGCGCTGGTGACGGTGGAATCCGGCGGGAGGAAGCAGGTAGACGCGGTGCTGGGGCAGTCCAGCTACGTTTCCCAGAACGACTCGCGGCTGCACTTCGGTCTGGGCCAGGCGGCTCGCGTGGAGCGGATCGTAGTGCGCTGGCCGAACGGCGCGGTGGAGGAGTTTCCCGGCGTCGCCGCGGACCGCCTGGTGCTGCTGGAGGAAGGCAGCGGTGCGAAGTAGCCTGCTGACGCTGCTGGCCGCCTCTGCTCTGGCGCAGAGCAACGATCCAGCGCTGCTCTCCGACGCCGCCAGGCAGTATGCCTTGGTCAGGCAGTACGAAGAGGCCGAGCGGCTGTGGAATCGGGCGCTTGAGATCGCCCCCGCCTATTTCCCCGCCCTGTTCAATATGGGATTCATGTATTACACGCGGGGCCAGCTCGACAAGGCCGAGCCTCTGCTGGACCGGGCGGCGAAAGCTTCACCACTCGACTTCAACGCGCGCTACACGTTAGGCGCGGCGCTGGTGAAGCTCGACCGGCGGGACGACGCGCTGCGGCACTGGCGGGAGGCCCTGAAGATCGACCCCGGCCACGTGCGGCTGATGCAGATCATGGTGGTCGAGTATTCCAAGGGCCGCTACTTTCAGGAGGCCGCCGCCCTGGCCAAGCGCGCGCTGGGACTGCGGCCCGCCGATCCGAATAGCTACTTCCTGGCGATCAAGGCGTATCAGGACTCGGGCGACAGCGCCTCGGCGCTGGAGATCGCACGCCAGGCGGCGCAGAAGTTTCCACAGTCGGCGCGCGCCAGCTTCGAATATGGGTTTCATCTGCAAAAGCTGGGGCGCGTGGAGGAAGCTATCACGCATCTGAAGCGGGCCATGGCCGCCGATCCCAAATATGAGGAACCTCCGTTCTTTCTGGGCGACCTGCTGGTGCGGCAGGGCCGCCACGAAGAGGCCATCCCTTTCCTGCGCGCCGCGATCCAGAACCGGGCCGACTACGTGCCGGCGCGCGTCGCGCTGGCCCGCGCCCTGATGGGGTGGGAGAAGTGGAAGGAGGCGATCGCCGAACTCGAAGAGACCATCCGGATGGACCCTAGCCATCCGCAACCACACCTGCTGTTGTCGCAGATCTACTTCCGGCTGGGTGATGAGGAGCGCGCGGCTCGGGAGAAAACGGTGTCGCTCCGCCTGCGGCGCGAGAATCCGACCGTCCTGGAGGCCGTGCAAGGGCGCCCGTTTCCCGAAACCAAGTGACCCTTCTTAGTCCTCAGTTGAGCCCGACGATAGTCGTGGGCGTCGTGCCGTTGCTGAGCTTCAGCACGATGTTGTAGCAGCCGTTGGGGAATCCGCTCGTATCCCAATTGAAGATGTACTGGCCGCTGACGCGCAGGATAGTTGCGCCGGTTGCGGACGGATAGAGCAGGACCGGCG
>JACOSH010000096.1 GCA_016178945.1 Acidobacteriota bacterium | reverse complement strand
TTGTTTTCTTCGCTCAAGACATTGCTCATGTTGACCGAAGGTATCTGCCTTCCAGTCAAAATCAAACGTCCCGAGTGATGTCTATCGTTGGTCGGTTTTGAAGTGACCCTCTATGGTCGGTTTTGGGTGACCCCCGAGGCGGTGGCCGTCGAGCCATAAATGAAGGCCGGTTGAACCTTGCCGGCCAGTACAGCAAAGCCGCTCTGCAAGACTTCCGCAACGCCGAAGGTCTTGCGAATGAGTCCGCGGAGTTCCTCGAATACCGGGCAATGGCGGTTGGCTTGATAATACGTTTGGCGGCCTTCGATCGTCCTAGCGAGTCCCGGCGCGGACCAGCCGCGCAAGGTCCCGCTGCACGTTTCCCATCCGAGGCTGATCGTACGGATGACTTGCCGTTGATAAAAGCGCTGATCGGGACGGCCTGGCGGGTGGCGCCAAACAGGGCCGCTCCGATGGGAAACCTGGCCGCGGCCTTCAATGAACCCATATTAGGTACTGTCGTACCCGTTATGGGGTCTTTCCGGCAAGGACATCCGGACCTCAGCCCGCCACCACGTCCCGGACCACCTGCCCGTAGACGTCGGTCAGCCGGAAGTCGCGGCCCGCGTAGCGATAGGTCAGCTTCTCGTGATCGAGGCCCATCAGATGGAGCACGGTGGCGTGCAGGTCGTGGACCGATACGCGGTTTCGCTCGGCCTTGAAGCCGAATTCGTCGGTGGCGCCGTAGCAGAATCCCGGCTTCGAGCCGCCGCCCGCCAGGAACATCGTGAAGCCGTACGGATTGTGATCCCGCCCGTCGCCGCTCTCGGAAACCGGCGTGCGTCCGAACTCGCCGCCCCATACGATCAACGTCTCATCCAGCAGCCCGCGGCGCCTCAGATCCCGGATCAGCGCGGCCGTGGCCTGGTCCATGTCCGGACACCTCTGGCGCAGGTTCTTGTCGATCGCCTTATGATCGTCCCAGGGCTGCCCAGGACCGTAGTAGACGTGCACATAGCGGACGCCGCTCTCCACCATCCGCCGCGCCAGCAGGCAGCCGTTGGCGAACGGCGTGGTCCCGTACTCGGCTCGAACCGATTCGGGCTCCTTCTTCAGATCGAAGACGTCCAGCGCGGCGAACTGCATCCGATAGGCCGCTTCCATCGCCTGGATACGGCCCTCCAGGAATGCGTCCGCGCCAAAGGCCGCCTCGTGCGCGCGATTGAGCGACTGGATCAGATCCAGTTGCTTGCGTTGGGCCGCCGCGTCCAGCTCCTGGTTCCGGAGATACCGGATCATCTTCTCCGGATCGGTCTGCGAGTTGTCGAGCCGCGTTCCCTGAAACTCGGCCGGCAGGAACCCCGCGCTCGAGAATCCTCCCTGGCCCGGACTCAGGGCCACAAACGCCGGCAGGTTGCGGTTCTCCGTTCCCAGGCCGTAGGAGACCCACGCGCCGATGGTCGGGCGGAGATTGTTCATGTTCCCGGAGTGGAACAGATTGCGCGCCTGCTCGTGATTCGGATTGAACGTGTACATCGAGCGGATCACGCACAGCTCGTCGGCTACCGAGGCCAGATGCGGCAGCACCTCGCTGAGCTCGATCCCGCTCTCACCGTGCCGCCGGAAGGTAAAGGGGCTGGGCAGCAGGCCGGCGGTGGTGCGCTCGGTGCGGAGATCCACCGACGTCGGCCTCTGGCCCGCGTACCGGGCCAGCGCCGGCTTGGGATCGAACAGGTCGACCTGCGAGGGCCCGCCCGTCATGAACAGAAAGATGACGTGCTTGGCCTTGGGCGCGAAATGCGGTCCCATTGGCCGCGCGGTCGCCGCCGCGGCCAGGTCGCGCGAAAGCAGGTCGGCTAAGCCGATCGATCCCAGCCCGCCGCAGAGGGATTGGATCCACGCGCGCCGCGTGGGTGTGCCGTTCAGGGCCAAAAGATCACCTCGTTGGTGGCCAGCAGCGCCTGGGCGTACTGCGCCAGACCCCCCTGGTTCAGATAGCTCAGTGCCAGGTCCAATTCCTGAGCGCTGGCGTCGCGCGCCAGAATCCGCCGGTACAGCGCGCGGACCCTGCTCGCGGGCTCCGGCTCCGTTTCGACGGCCTTGGCCAGCGCCGCCGCCTGCTGCCGCATGAAGGGGCTGTTGAGCACGAAAAGCTGTTGCGTCGGGCTGATGGTGAGGGAGCGCGCCGGGTTGTGCTGGACCGGCTCCGGCACGTCGTAGAGGCGCAGCAGGTCGGCCAGACGGCCACGGCTGATCCGGGCGTACACCGTGCGGCGGCGGCTCGATTCCAATTCCTCCGACGGTCCGTAGCGGGTTTCGTCCAGCGCGCCGGTGGCCTGCAACAGCGAGTCGCGGTAAGCTTCGATGTCGATCCGCCGGGGACTCATGCGCCACAACAGCCGGTTGGCCGGGTCCACTTCCTCGGCTTCCTTCCGAGGCCGGCTGGACTGCCGGTAGGCGGAGGACAGCAGGATCTCGCGGTGCAGCCACTTGAGCGACCAGCCGTGCGCCACGAAGCGCGCCGCCAGATCCGCCAGCAGCTCCGGATGCGTCGGCTTTTCCCCCTGCGTGCCGAAGTCGCTGGGCGTGGCCACCAACGGCTTGTCGAAGTGCCAGCCCCACACACGGTTGACGATCACCCGCGCGCTGAGCGGCGCAGCGTCGGTGAAGATTTTCCCCGCCAACTCCAGACGCCCGGAACCATGCTGGAAATCACCGCGATCCTTGGTGAGCACGGTCAGAAAGCCGCGCGGCGCAGGCTCACCCGGCGTGCCGATGTTCCCGCCGCGATATACAGGCAAGTCGCGCGCCTGCCCGGGCCGGTAGTCGAAGAAGGTGAGGTCCGGCTCCGACGAGTCGACCCACATGCCGGCTTCGTACACGCTGTTCAGGAACGCCGCCGCCGGATCGGTTCGCTTATTGCTCGTTCGCGAGCTGCCGTCCGGACCCCGTTCGCCCGGATAGCGCACGCCGGCCATGTAAGGACCGATGGCCGGGTAACGCTTGGCCAGGGTCTCCATCTCGGCGTTCAGACCGGCCAGCTCCTCGCGGAATTTCTTGACCTGGCGCGCGGCCTGCTCCGGCTTCGATCCCGGATCGTAGTGCAGCAGGTAGGCCGTGTAGTTCAGATCGAAGATCCGCTGATACATCCACATGAAGCGGGTCTCGTCGCGCGGCTCCATCTCGAACAGCGGACGCGTTGCCCGCTGCGTGGAAGCGAAGACGCTCTTCAGGCGATAGTAGTCGCGCGTGGGGATCGGGTCGAACTTGTGATCGTGGCACCGGGCGCAGGCCACGCTCAAGCCCAACAGGCTCCGGCTCACGGCGTCCACCCGCTCATCCATGTCGTTGAGCTGCAGCGTGCCCACCACCTCCGCCGAGAGGCGCACGTCCTTGTGGTCGATGGGCGCCAGACCCAGGAACCCCAATGCCGCCAGGTCCTGGCGCGGCGTGTCCGGCATCAGGTCCGCCGCCAGTTGCAGCTTCACGAAGCGGTCGTACGGGACATCCTTGTTGAGTGCGTCAATCACCCAGTCCCGATAGCGCCAGGCATGCGGATAGGGCGGATTGGTGATGTTGCCGACGTTGTCTTCGGCGTAACGGACCAGGTCGAGCCAGTAGCGGCCCCAGCGCTCGCCGTACCGGGGCGACTCCAGCAGCCGGTCCACCAACCGCTCATACCGGCCGGCCGAAGGATCGCGCGCGAAGTCCTCGACCTCCTCGTAACCCGGCTTCAGGCCGGTGAGGTCCAGGTACACCCGCCGGATCAGCGTTCGCGGATCGGCCGCCGGCGACGGTTTCAGGCCCGCCTGCTCCAACTTCGCCAGCACGAAGGAATCGATCCTGGCGTGCGGCCAGGCGCCGTTTCGGACCACTGGAGCCGGCAGATCCCGCGCAGGCTGAAACGCCCACCACTGCCGCCCTTTCTCGATCTCCTGGGCATCCACTTGCCGCCGCGCTGGGCTTGCGCCGGCCGAGTCCTGCCGCGGATCCGGAGCCCCCGAGGCGATCCAGTGTTCGAAGCCGGCAATAACCGAATCGGGGAGCCTCCCGGACGGGGGCATCTTCAGGCGCGCATCGCCATATCGCATGGCGTTCAGCAGACGGCTCTCTTCGGGCTTTCCAGGTGCGACCGCCGGTCCCGAGGCCCCTCCCTGCCGCAAGCCCGCTTTGGTGTCCAGCACCAGGCCGCCCATGGGCGATTTCAGTTTGGAGGAGTGGCAGGCATAGCATTGCGCGGCGAGAACCGGCCGGATGTTCTTCTCGAAGAACTCACTGTCTTGAGCGGCGAGCGGCGCGGCCAGCAGCACCGGCAAAAGCCCGATGGCGCCAGCCCTGCGATTTCCCAGTTGACATTCACGCCGCATCGTCGATAACATCAGCCCCCAGGAGGGTCTTGGTATGTACTTCCGGCTTATTATATCGTGTGTCCTGATTGCGGCGAGCCTGCTCGCTCAGTCGTCCACGGGAACCGCCACCCTGACCGGCGCCGTGACAGACTCCACCGGCGCGGTCGTGCCCGGCGCCAAGGTGACGGTCACCAGCAAGGACGCCGGATTTGTCTTCACCAGCGTCACGACTTCGGAAGGCACCTGGTACATCCCCAACCTCAACTCCGGCAATTATCAGCTCAAGATCGAGGCCCAGGGATTCAAAGCCTATGTGCAGGACAACATCACCCTGCGCACGGCCGAACAGCCCCGCATCGACGTGAGACTCGAGGTGGGCAGCGTGACCGAGGCGATCATGGTCAGCGGCGCCACGCCGCTGCTCGAAACCGAGACTTCCACCAGCGGCCAGGTTCTCGAGGGCCAGACCATCGTCAAGATGCCCGTGTTGCAGAAAGCCTTCTACCGGATCTACCTCTACATGCCGGGCATGAACGTGATCAGCGCGACCGCCGGCAGCGAGCAGCACGCCATCGGCCAGCGCCAGCGCGCGCTCGGCTACACCATTGACGGCGTCAGCGCCAAAGAGCCCGTCATGGGCAATCCCAACTCCTTCGACACGGTCATGACCTCCACGCTCGACATGATCCAGGAGTTCAAGCTGTACACTACGGGACTGCCGGCGGAATTCGGCCACAGCAATGGCGGGCAACTCTCGGGCGTGATGAAGAGCGGCACCAACCAGTTCCACGGCAGCGCGGAAGACCGCTATCTGAACGGCCGGCTGGTGCATCGTCAATACTTCGAGCAATTGCGCCGCTGCCAGCCCTCCGCGTCGTCGACCAAGATCATCCCCTGCAATCCGTTCACGTACCACGAAATGAGCGCCATCGCCGGCGGGCCGGTCAAGATTCCGGGCGTGTAAAACGGCAAGGACCGGACCTTCTTCTTCGGCGGCTTCCAACGGCACCACGAAAAGGTGACCGAAACCTTCATCGGCCCCGTCCCCACACCCGAGATGTACGCGGGCGATTTCAGCTTCGGCGGACGAGGGTATCCGATCTACGATCCCAACACCACGCGGCTGGTGGACGGCGCCTGGGTGCGCGACCCCTTCGCGGGCAACGTAGTGCCCCAGAACCGCTACGACCCGGTGGCCAAGAACATCCTGGCGCGTAACCCCTGGAAGGCGCCGAACGACCCGGGCACGCTCACGCCCAACGGTCCCACGAACAACCTGGTGGTTCCCACCAAGGGCCGCTACTACATCACGCGCTACGACGCCAAGCTCGACCACCAGTTCAACACCAACAACAAGATCTTCGGCCGCTACTCGCACAACCGCTCCCGCTCGCCCGGACGTTATGCCAACGAGCTGCTCTGGACGCTGCCCGATCCCAACATCGTGCCCTTGGTGGACCTGCACAACCTGGTGCTCTCCGACACCCATACCTTTAATCCGACCACCATCAACGAGGCCCGGTTCGGCTGGAACGGCCGCAATCAGATCAATAACCCTCCCACTCAGGACGGCGACTGGGCCAAGCAACTGGGCATTCCCAACGTCAGCCCGGCCACCTTCCCGGATATTCTCAACACCGGCGGCGGGCGCTACTACAACCTGGGACCCGGCGGTTATAGCGAACGGCGGGCGGCCGCCTTCTCGTTCCAGAACAACCTGACCAAGATCGTCGCCAAGCACACGGTGAAGGCCGGGTACGAGGTGATCCGCACCAAGTACGACTCGCTGGTCGAGAGTTTTCCTTCGGGCCGCTACGTGATGGGTGGCACGGACTTCCCCTTCCGGCCCAACACGGGCAACGCGTTCGCCAATTTCCTGCTGGGCAATGTGTCCAGCGCCACGTTCACGCAAGCGCAAGCCCAATGGCAGCCGCGCTGGTGGTCGCACGCGTTCTACATCCAGGACGACTACAAGCCGATCCGCAATCTGACGCTCAGCCTCGGTTTGCGCTGGGGGTATGAATCGCCCTTCCAGACGGCGGACGGCAAGCAATCCCAATTCGACCCGACCGCGACCGACCCGCTCACCGGCCGGAAAGGCGCCATCGTGCACAATCCCGGAGCTCTCGCCGGCGGCCGGTACAACAACTGGCAGCCGCGCCTGGGAGTGGCCTACAACTTCAAGCCGAAATGGGTCTTCCGCGGAAACTTTGGCATCATCACCGCGGATCTGCTCACCGCAACCCTGAACGCCAACTTCGAGGAGTATCTGGCAACTGCCAACATCCAGTCCGTGCCGGGAGATCCGCGAACTGTCTTTGCGCTGTCCCAGGGGCCGCCGGCGTTCAAGTTCAACGTCGCGCAGGACGGCTCGGTGCCGTTCATCGGAACCAACTACAGCGGGCGCGGCGCTTCCTGGTTTGACCCCAACATGCGCATGCCCTACACCATGAACTGGTCCGGCGGCTTCCAGTACCAGATGACCAACACCTGGCTGGCCGAGCTGATGTACCAGGGCTCGGCGGGCGTGGGCCTGCTCAACAATTGGGACATCAACGTGCTGCCGCTGGATGTCTCCACCGATCCGGTCCGGTTGAACACCATCCGGACGCAGTATCAAAACTTCCGGCCGTACACGCAGTTCGGATCGATTCAGCACTATTCCAACTACGGGCACAACACCTATCACGGTATGACGCTCCGGGCCGAAAAGCGCTACGCCAGCGGCATGACCATCAACTCCTTCTGGACCTGGTCAAAGACGCTCAACGACGTGGACAACGACGGCGGCGCGGGCGGCATTACATGTACAACCGGCGGCTGGAAAAGGGCCGCGCCGGCTTTGACATCAGCCATCGTTGGGTCTCCACCATCACCTATGAGCTTCCCTTCGGCAAGGGCCGCCGCTTCATGAATTCGGGCGGCTTGCGGAACGCGGTGTTCGGCGGCTGGGAGACTGTCTATAGCCAGACCTTCCAGAGCGGGCCTCCGTTCACGATCGGCTTCGGCGGCACGTCCAACGTGTACCTGCCGGGCGCGAACCGGCCGATCCAGACCAAACCCAACGACCAGGTGAAGCTGGCGCACGTCGACATCGGACCCAACCGCTTCCCATTCTCCGCGCAGAAGCGCTACCTGGATATCACCGGCTTCGCCTATCCGGCCAGCTTCACGGCCGGAACGCTGGGCCGCAACACGCTCCAGGCGCCCGGGCTCGTGTGGGGCCAGGCGTCATTGTCCAAGGAGTGGCCGATCCGCGAACGGCTCCACTTCAACCTGCGCTTCGACGTGAACAATTTCTACAAGTACCACAGCTTCTTTCCGCCCAATGCCACATACAATGCCAGCGATCCATCCTCGTTCGGAACCTTCAACAGCACGCGTGGATCGTTTTCCGACGTCGGGACGGGACGTTGGCACGGAATTATGGTATTCCGGGTGATGGATCGTACTCCAGTCCTCGTCGCAGGCCAGCCCCTTGCCTCGCGTGGTGATCGTCTTCAGCCGGAAACGACGCCGGGATTGGGGTCTGCCCCTCACCACTGCCTGCAATCCGCGCTCGAAGACCTCACGCAGAGGAATCCCATGGCGGGCGGCGTACTCCTTCGCCTCCCGCAACAGTCGGTCGGAGATCTCCACGGTCGTCTTCATGTTTCCAGCTACTATCTTAACGGACGGGGACCGCGGCTCCACACGCCCCTTAAGTAAGGTAGGATGGTGACGAGGAGGAAGTCCATGTCTCGCTGCTTTCTGGCGGCTGCCGTGTGCGCCGCGGCCTTGGCCGCCACCAAGGAACCCGCCCCCAAGCTCACCTACACCAAAGATGTCGCGGCCATTCTGAACAAGCGCTGCGTGGAGTGCCACCGCCCGGGTGAAGCCGCGCCGATGGCGTTTCAGAACTACAAGCAAGTTCGGCCTTGGGCCAAGGCGATCCGGGAGAAGATGGTCACACGCACCATGCCGGTGTGGCTGGCCGACCCTTCTCATGGCGAATTCAGGAACGACCGCCGGTTACCGCAATCCGAGATCGACACGGTGATGGCCTGGGTGGATAGCGGCGCGCCCGAGGGCGACCCGAAGCATTTGCCGCCGCCTCCTCAGTTTCTCGATGGCTGGAACATCGGAAAGCCGGACATGGTCTTCGAGCTTCCGCAAGAAGTCGACGTTCCCGCCACCGGCGTGGTGCCCTACCAGTATTACCGGGTTCCCACCAATTTCACCGAAGACAGGTGGATCCAGGCCGCCGAGATCCGGCCCGGCAACCGCTCCGTGGTTCATCACGTGATCGTGTTCCTGAACGAACCCACGCCTGCGGCGGGCACGCCCGCGCCCACCGTCCGCGACGCGCTGCTGGTCGGCTGGGCGCCCGGCGAGCAAGCCAAGATGCTCGAACCGGGCACCGCGAAGCTGATCAAGGCCGGCACCACGCTGCGCTTCCAGATGCATTACACCCCCAATGGAAAGGCCGCCAAGGATCGCTCGTACGTCGGTCTCATCTTCGCCAAGGAGCCCGTCAAGCACCGCGCGCTGACCGGTAACGCCATGAATATGGCGCTCAAGATCCCACCCGGCGACCCCAATTACGAAGTCAAGTCCACCTGGGTGGCCAAGGAAGATGCCCGCATCTTCGGCTTCATGCCCCACATGCACCTCCGCGGTAAAGACTTCACCTACACCGCCGTCTATCCCGACGGTCGCTCGGAAATCGTCCTGAAGGTGCCCAAGTACGACTTCAACTGGCAGTTGGCCTACAACTTGAAAGAGCCGCTGCTGATGCCTAAGGGCAGCCGGCTCGAGTGCGTTGCCCATTTCGACAATTCGCCCAACAACAAGTACAATCCCGACCCGGCGAAAGAAGTGAAGTGGGGCGATCAGACCTGGGAAGAGATGATGATCGGCTGGTTCGAGTACACCTACGACAGCTTGATCATGGTCACCCAGGCCAAAAACGACTAGTGCCGCGCGCCGTCCTGCTGCTGGCACTGCTGGGAGCGGCCCAGGCCGCCGACTCGCTGGAAGTCTTCGGGCTGCGCTGGAAGGCGCCCGTCGTGTCGGACTGGAAAGTGGAGGGCGGCGAGCTTCATCTGGTCGTTCCCCGCCCTTCTACTCAGCCACGCCGTCCGACGCAGTACGTCCTGGCCGACACTCCCGACTACCTCAAGGTGACGCTGGAAGCCGAAGTCCAACGTGAGCCGGCGGCCCTGCGCATCCGGCGCAACTCGCTCATCCTGGTCTACGCCTGGCGCGATCCGGACCACTTCAACTACGTCCACCTGTCCCAAGACTCCGCCCGGCAGGCCGCGGTTCACAACGGCGTCTTCCACGTTTACGGCGGCGACCGCGTCCGGATCAGCCCGGAGGAGGGCCCCGGCACGCTGCTCGAAGAGCGCTGGTACAAGGTGCGCCTGGAATACGATGGCGGCGCTGGAACCGTCCAGGTGTGGGTCGACGGTCAGACCTCACCGTCGCTGCGCGCCGTCGATCTGAGCCTGGGCGCGGGCAAAGTCGGAATCGGCAGTTTCTTCGATATGGGCAAATTCCGCAACGTGCGGATTTCGGGCCGGCGGCCCTAGAGCCGAACGATCTTCTGGGACTGCACACCCTTCAGCGCGTTCCTCGTATCGACGATCAGGGGAGCCTGGTCGACCAGCGCCCGGTAATCCACCGCCGAGTGGTCCGTAACAATCACCACACAGTCGGCCTTTCCGATCGCCGACGGATCGTTCCGCAGGTTGATCCCATCCAGCTTCAGGCAGGGCACATGCGGATCGCTGTAGCTGATCCGGCCGCCCCGCTTCTCCAGCAGGTGGATGATGTCCAGGGCAGGCGACTCCCGCACATCGTCGATGTCCTTCTTGTACGCCACGCCCAGGATATGGATGTGCGAACCCTTGACCGGCTTGGAGTGATCGTTCAGCGCGTTTTGCACCTTGTCGGCGACGAAATGCGGCATCTGGCCGTTGATGTAGCCGGCCAGGTCGATGAACCGCGCCTCGATTCCGGCCTGCTTGGTCTTCCACGACAGGTAGAACGGGTCGATCGGGATGCAATGTCCCCCCAACCCGGGACCCGGATAGAAGGGCATGAAGCCGAACGGCTTGGTCTTGGCAGCTTCGATGACTTCCCAGACGTTGATCCCCATGCGGTCGCACATCAGGGCGATCTCGTTGACCAGCCCGATGTTGATCATTCGGAAGGTGTTCTCCAGCAACTTGACCATTTCGGCCACCTGCGTGGAGCTGACCGGCACCACCGTCTCCAGCGCCTGCCGGTAAAACAGCGCCCCCACCTCGGAACAGTTCGCCGTGGTGCCCCCTACTACTTTGGGGATATTTGGGGAGGACCAGCTCATCGGTCGTGCCCGGGTAAGTGGTCGACTCCAGTATCACGAGCATGCCGGCATGGAAATGCCGGGCGATCTCCTGGCAGGCCGAGACGATGTAGCTCATGTCCGGGTCCTTGGTCTTCCGCAGGGGCGTGGGCACGCAGATGTTGATGGTATCCAGGTCCCGGACGGCGGCGAAATCCGTGGTCGCCCGCAGCTTTCCGGACTCGACCAGCGGCCGGAGCACCTCGCTCGAGATGTCTCCGATATAGGAGCAGCCGGCGTTAACGTTCTCCACCTTGTTCACGCTGAGGTCGATGCCGGTGACCGTGAATCCGGCCTTGGCGAATTCCACCGCCAGGGGCAGGCCGACATACCCCAACCCGACCACTCCCACGCGGGCCTGTTTACTTGAGATCTTCTGCTCCAGCTCTTGTTTCAAAATCATCCTCCATCCGACTGTCCAACCTACACTTACAAGTAGAACACACCCCCGGCTACGATTTCCGCCGGGCCCCTCAGAAACAACTCCTCGTTCTCCATTCTAATCTCAAGTGGCCCTGCGGGGGTTACTACCGTAACGGGACTGAGTACTAGACCGAGGCGCAGGGCGGCGGCGGCGGCGCCGGTTGACCCGGTTCCCGAGCTTTGGGTCTCCACCGCACCTCGCTCATAGAATCGGACGTCCAGGGTGTGTTCATTAACCCGGCGTACAAACGAGACGTTGGTCCGCTTCGGAAACCGGGGATGATGCTCGATCTCCGCTCCTACTCGCCGCCAGTCGAATTCGAAGTCCTCCACCAGTAGGGCGCATTGGGGGTTGCCTACATCGAGAATGGAGACTTGGCGAGGGCCGTCCGCCAGCCCCAGGGTCTCGAATCCGGAATGAGAGTAAACCGCCCGGCCCATGTTCATCTCAAACTCGAACTTCGTGCCGCTTTGTTGAAGACAATGAAGGAGTTTTATCCCTGCTCCCGTGCGGATCCGCACTTCGGGTCCGGCCAGCCCCGAATCCATCAGAAAGGCTGCGGCACAGCGGGTGCCGTTGCCGGAGATCTCCGAATCGCTGCCGTCGGAGTTGTACAGGCGGATGGCGCCGTCGGCTTGGCCACTCGATTCCGCAGTCACCAACAGCCAGCCGTCGGCCCCGACACCGGCATGGCGGTCGCAGATGGCCCGGGCGATGCGGGCATGGTTCTCGCGCGGAGCCTCCTGCGTCCAGGTCAGCAGGAAGTCATTGCGCGCGCCGTGGGCCTTCAAGAACGGTATTTTCGTTGGGATAGAGGGATTCACGGCGATAAATCTCCAGTGCGGGGGCTCCCTTCACCACAATGGTCTTCTCTAGAGTGTAGCGTGGCCCGCGCAAATACGCACGCTGCACGGTGGACTGCACCGGATCGCCGGCCACCGCGACGACCCATTCCTCCCGCAGAAAGACTTCGGGGCGCCGCTGGCAGCCCGTCCAGACGGGGCCGTTGTCCCAGGTCAGCGTCTCGCGCAAAGGGATTCCGGCGGCGGCGAACACGCCGCTCACATCCCCAAAGGTGGTGAAGATGCCCGCCCCCGGGCGGTAGTTGTCGCGCAAAAACTCGGCGGCGCTGGCGGTCCAGGCGCGCCGGGCCACCGAATTGACCTGCGCCTCTTTCCAGGTGATCCAGTTCTCTTCGCCAGGGTGGAGAATCCAAGGCAAGCCGGCCCCCAGCCCCACCAGCAGCGCCACGCCCCAGCGGAGTCGCGCTGGCCCCCAGGCCGCCAGCGAACCGGCCGCGAAGGCCGCCAGCGGCAGGAGCGCCATGCCGTACCGCGTGTTGTAGTAACTGTGAGGCCAAAGATGCGGGACGAAGATCGGCGTGCCCCCGGAATAGACGCTCCATACGTAGAAAGCGCCGGGAAGCGCCAGAAGCAGAAGTGGCCAGAACACCTTGCGGCCCAGCGCCGCGGCCAGGCCGGCGCCTCCCAGCCAGATCAGCGGGGTGCCCGCGCAGAGCCACACCGCCGCCCGGTATTGGAGCCAGGCTTCAGCCCAATTTTGGTAACCGGGATAGCGCGCCACGCCTTGGATCGCCCGGTGGGAGTGCGGCCCGTTGTAAAACGCGAAGAAATCTCCGAAATGCCACCAGTTGTGCGCCATCCAGGCCAGCGGCCCCACGCAGGCTGCCAGCAGAAAGACCAGCGCGGCGGTCCAGCGCCCCCGCCAGAAGAAGTACAGGGCTAGGAACGGGATGAGGAACCATCCCTCATAGCGGGTGAGCGAGGCGGCCATCGCGGCTGCCCCCGTGCCCAACGCCGCGCCCAGCGATCTCGATTTCGCGAACCGCACCGCGCCGTAAAGCGCCGCCATCAGGCAGGCCCAGAAGACGGGCTCGGTCATCGGAGTGGTCGATAAGTAGAGCACGTTGGGATTGAGTCCGAAGACCAGCGCGGCGGTCGCGCCGGCCGCGCGACTGGTGAAACTACCGCGCGTGGCGCAGTACAAGAAGACAACCGCCAGGACGTAGCACAGCACCGACGGAATCGCGCCGGCTAAGCCGGAGCTCCACCATTTGTCGTTGCCGGCCAGCGGCAACATCAACAGGTGAGGAAGCGGAAGCCACGGGGTGCCCAACTGATCGAGGCCCGGAGTACGCGACTCGATTACGCGCCGCGCCGTGTTCAGGTGCGCCAGCGCGTCGCCATAGTAAAGGATGTAGCCGCGCGCGAGCGACCACACCAGCATCCCAGCGCCCACTACCGCCGCCAGAAACGCTACAGCGCAGGCATCCGGCCAACCACGCCCCGCCGACCCCCTAGCGCCTGGCACCTGACACCTAGAACTCCGTGGCCGTTCTGAGTTCCCGGTAACGAGCGTCGATTTCGTTCCATGCGAGCGTTCGGAACCGGTCCACGCCGAATCTCTCACAGCAAAAGCTGCCCATCACCGATCCGTAG
>JACOSH010000095.1 GCA_016178945.1 Acidobacteriota bacterium | reverse complement strand
ACGGCCGCCGCTCCATCACGGCTGACACGGCGCTGCAGCTGGCGCGATACCTCGGAACCAGCGGCCAATTCTGGCTGAACCTTCAGGCGAAGTACGACCTGGAGGTAGCGGAGGACGCGCTCGCCGCCAGAATCGAACACGAGGTACGGCCACGCCGGGCGGCGTGAAACAGTCTTGATGATCGGCGAGACGCTCGGCCACTACCGGATCGAATCCAAGCTCGGCGAGGGCGGGATGGGCGCGGTGTACAGAGCCCACGACACCCACCTGAACCGTCCGGTGGCGATCAAGGTCCTGCTCCCCGATAAGGTGGCCGATCCGGCCCGCAAGCAACGCTTCGTCCAGGATCGTGATGGAGTACATCGAGGGCGCCACGCTCGGCGACCGGATTCCTCCCAAGGGCCTGCACCCGGCCGATCTGCTTAAGTACGCCGTGCCGATGGCCGACGCGCTGGCCAAGGCCCATGGTGGAGGTTATGGCCGAAGTCGAGCGCCTAGGCCATCTCACCACCTGACTCTACAGGCTCGGAACGTGCCTCAAACCGATCCGCGACCGGGGAGCGCACCGGTCGAAGCACGATAATGCGCGATCCCTCTTGCGAAAACGTATACTTAGCTTAGGCTAAGCGCATGTCGATGAGTCCGGCATCTCAGAGCCACACCGCGGATCTCGAGACGCGGGATATGCTTCTCAACATCGGCCCCGCCCACCCGGCTATGCACGGGATCATCCGGATCGTGGCCAAGCTCGATGGGGAGCGGATCCAGGAGGCCGACGTGGAGATCGGCTACCTCCACCGCGCCTTCGAGAAGATGTCGGAGACGGTCGACTACAACGGGGTCATCCCCTACACCGACCGGCTCAACTACGTCTCCCCGCTCATCAACAACATGGGCTACTGCATGACCGTGGAGAAGCTCCTGGGGATCACGGTGCCGGAGCGCTGCCACTACGTGCGGGTGATTCTCTCGGAGATCTCCCGGATCACGGACCATCTCACGTGCGTGGGTGCGAGCGCCATGGAGTTGGGGGCCTTCACCGTGTTTCTCTACATGATCAAGGCCCGCGAATTTCTCTGGGAGCTCGTGGAGAAGGTAACCGGCGCGCGCATGACCGTCAGCTACTGCCGCGTCGGGGGAGTGAAGGCCGACCTCCCCGAAGATTTCGCCGAGCCCTGCCGAAAGGCTTTTGCGGAGACCCGCAAGGTTCTGGCCGAGTCGGATGGGCTGCTCACGCGGAACCGCATTTTCGTGGACCGCATGAGCGGAACGGGCGTGATCTCGGCGGAAGACGCCGTCTCTTACGGGATCACAGGCCCCTTTCTTCGCTCCACCGGCGCGGACTACGACGTGCGCAAGGACTGCCCGTACGCCGTCTACGACCGGCTGCCCTTCGACGTGCCGGTCGGTACGCGTGGGGACAACATGGATCGTTATCTCGTACGCATGGAGGAGATGGAGCAGTCCATGCGCATCGTGGAGAGGGCGCTGATCGACATACCGCGCGGCCCAGTCCAGGTCAACCCCGGGACCGGGCACCCCATGCCGGCGGCGGAGATGGTAGACCTTGGCAAGGTAGGGAACATCGTCGCCATCGCCGGCGACTCCGCCGTGACTTGTCCGACCCTGGAGGGCTCCGGGCGCGCCGAGCACCCGTCCATTGCCACAAACGAAAAGCGGGTCTTCCTCCCTCCCAAGGAAGATACCTACGGCAACATCGAAGGGCTCATGCAGCAATTCAAGCTGGTCATGTTCGGCCACGGAGTGCGGCCGCCCAGGGGCGAGGTGTACTTTCCGGTGGAAGGGGCCAATGGAGAACTCGGGTTCTACGTGGTGAGCGATGGAGCCGGCAGCCCGTACCGGGTGCGAGTCCGTCCGCCCTGCTTTGCGATCATGTCGGCCCTGTCCAAAATTCTGACCGGTGACATGATCGCCGATATGATCCCCACCTTTGGGTCGGTCAACATGATCGGAGGGGAGCTCGACCGGTGACGCTTTCCGACCTCGAAGGCCAAGCGGCGGAGATCGTGCGCCGCTACGAATACCCGAAGGCGGCGATGCTGCCCCTGTTGTGGCTCGTCCAGCAGAGCCAGGGCTATGTCGGACCGGAGGCGGAAGCCTGGGTTGGCCGCCGACTGGGAGTCTCGATCTCCCATGTGCGCGAGGTGGTTTCCTTCTACAACATGTTCCACACCCAACCCACGGGCCGGCGCGAGCTTCGTGTGTGCACAAGCTTGCCATGCGTCTTGCGCGGAGCCACGGATCTACTGGACCGGATCAAGGAGAAACTGAAGATCGGCCCTGGCGAGACCACTCCCGGCCGGGAAGTCACCCTTACGGAGGTCGAGTGCCTGTGCGCTTGCGAGATGGGAGACCGTCGACAGGATCATCCAGGACGCGCTCATGGAACCCGGGAAACCGGAATCGACCCCTGAGCCTGAACCCTTCATCTGCTCGGATGGGCCAGTGCTCTCCACGCGCTTCAAAGATCCGGAGGGGACGTGGTTCGAAGACTACGCCGCTGACGGCGGATATCTCGCGGCCCGGAAAGCTCTCACGTCGATGACTCCGGAACAAGTGATCGACGAGGTTTCCAAAGCCAGGCTGCGCGGTCTGGGAGGGGCGGGTTTTCCAACCGGTAGAAAGTGGTCCTTCATCCCCAAGCAAACTACCAAACCAAAGTATCTGGTAGTCAACGCGGACGAGGGCGAGCCGGGCACCTTCAAGGACCGCTACATCCTGGAGCGGGACCCTCACGCCCTGCTCGAGGGCATCGTCATTGCAGCCTACGCCATCGGGAGTCACAAGGCCTATGTCTACATTCGGGGCGAGTACTTCCGGCCGGCGAAGCGTTTGCAGCGCGCCATCGATGAGGCCTATAGCCGGAGCTGGCTTGGCAAGAACATCCAGGGGACCGGCTTCGACCTGGACGTGGTCATCCACCGTGGCGCCGGAGCCTATATCTGCGGCGAGGAGACCGCCCTGCTGACTTCGCTGGAGGGCGGGAAAGGCTTTCCCAGGATCAAGCCCCCATTCCCCGCCATTTCGGGTCTCTTCTCGTGCCCTACCATCGTCAACAACGTGGAGACCCTGGCCTGTGTCCCCTACATTCTGCGCCATGGCGCCGAACGCTTTGCCGGCATGGGTCCGGACAGTCAGGGCGGCACACGGCTTTTCTGCCTGAGCGGGCATGTGGCGAGGCCCGGTGTCTACGAGGAGCCGGTGGGTATGACCCTCCGGCGACTTATCGAACGCGCCGGCGGTGTGCGCAATGGCAACCAGCTCAAGGCCGTCATTCCCGGCGGCATTTCGGCCAAGATTTTGAGAGCCGATGAGATCGATGTCGCCATGGATTTCAACTCCCTCATGGCCGCGGGAAGCATGGCCGGTTCCGGGGGCGTGATCGTCATGGATGAGACCACTTGCATGGTCGAAGCGCTCCATTCCGCGGTACGGTTCTTCGCCGATGAGTCCTGCGGACAGTGCTCACCCTGCCGTGAGGGAACTGGCTGGGTTCATCGCATCATGCGTCGCATTACGGAAGGGCAGGGACGTCTGCAGGATTTGGACGACCTCCTCGCCATCGCCAGCGGCATGGAAGGGAAAACCATCTGCGTCTTCGCGGACGCGGCTGCCTGGCCGATCCAGTCTTACATCACGAAGTTCCGAGCCGAATTTGAGACCTTCATCCGCAGCGGCCGCACGACCCGGAGCTTAGAGGTTGCCTCGTGCCCAAGCTAAGCATCGACGGGCGTGAGGTAAGCGTCCGCGATGGAACCACCGTGATCCAGGCCGCAGAGAAGTTGGGGATCTTCGTGCCGCGCTACTGCTACCACCCCGGACTCTCTATCGCGGGCAACTGCCGCATCTGCCTGGTGGAAGTGGAGAAGTTTCCCAAGCTCCAGATCGCCTGCAATACGCCGGTGACTGAAGGAATGGTGGTGCACACCAACAACGAGAAGGCTGAGGGGGGCCGGCGAGTGGTGTTGGAGTTCCTGCTGGCCAACCATCCGCTGGACTGTCCGGTCTGCGACCAGTCCGGTGAGTGCGACCTGCAGAATTTTTACCTGAATTTCGGACTCTATGATCCGCGGTTTCGGGAGCAGAAGGTCAAGAAGCACAAGGCCGTGGCGCTCGGGCCTCATGTGATGCTGGACCAGGAGCGCTGTATCCTCTGCTCGCGGTGCGTGCGCTTCACCGACGAGATTACCAAGACCGGCGAGTTCGGCATCTTCAATCGCGGAGACCACGCCGAGCTGGGGATCTACCCGGGCAGTGAGCTCAACAATCGCTACTCGGCTAACGTGGTGGATATCTGTCCCGTGGGCGCTCTGACCGAGCGCGACTTCCGTTTCAAGGCCAGGGTCTGGTACCTGTCGAGCGCCCCAACGGTCTGCAACGGTTGCGCCCAGGGATGCAACATGGATCTGCACTACGTACTCGACAGGCCCCACCTGAACGATGGCGCCCGTGTCGTGCGCGTCAAGCCCCGCTACAATCCGGATGTCAACCAATGGTGGTTATGCGATGAGGGGCGTTACGGCTTTGGCTGGATCGATCGTGCCCGGCTGGTCAAGGTACTGAGCCGCGACGGTGAAGTAGCGGCTGCCTGGGAGCAGGCCCTCGCTGCGATCGCAGGGGCTCTGAAAGGCGGACGGATCGGCGTGATCGCCTCGGCTCAGCTCACCAACGAAGAGCTTTTTCTGATCCGGGAGATTTTTTGGCGTGCTCTGGGCGCCCAAGTCAGCGCTTCTGTTCCGGTGAAGCCCGGGTCCTGTGACGACTTCCTGATCCAGGCCGACAAGAACCCCAACACCTTTGGGGCAACCCTGCTGGGCTTGGCCGGTCCGGATGCTCCCACGGCCGCCCAGATCGTGGACGAGGCGCTCGCCGGAGATCTGGACGTCCTGTGGGTGATGGACCATGACCTGGTGGAGCTCTTCGGGGAAGAGAAGGTCCGGGGCCTTTCGGAAAAGGTGGGTCTGTTCGTGTTCTCGGGCACGAACGAGAACGCGACCGTTCCTTTGGCCCATTGGGTCCTGCCCAGCGCCGCCTATGTGGAGAAGGACGGGACCTTTGTGAATTTCAAAGGCCGGGTCCAGCGCATCGGCCGGGCCTTTCCGCCGCTCCAGGACTCACGCGAGGACTGGCGCATCCTCCTGGAACTGGCCGGGAAGCTGGGCCTGCCTCTCGATTGGCAGTCGCCGGAGAAGATTTTCCTCGCGCTGGCGAAGGCGGCGCCGCCTTTCGAGGGATTGAGCTACGAAGCGATCGGGGCGCAAGGGGTCCGCGTGGCGGTGGCGCCATGATGGAAGCCTTGGTCATAAAGCTGGTGTTGGCCGGCATCGTCTTTTTTGCGGCTCTGAACCTGGCGGGGTTTCATACCTGGGTGGAGCGGAAGCAGTCCGCCCTCATCCAGGACCGGATCGGGGCCAACCGCGCCGACATCTTTGGCTTTCGGCTGCTGGGAACGCTCCACGGCGTCGCCGATGTAATCAAGATGTTCACCAAGGAGGATATCGTCCCGGCCGGCGCGAATAAGACTCTTCACACGTTGGCCCCTTTTTTCTCGGTCTTCTTCGCCCTGGTTGCCTTTGCCGGGATCCCTTTTGGAGACCGTCTCATCCTGGGGGATCGGGTCATCGAGCTCCAGATCGCCAAGATCGACGCGGCGCTGCTCTACATCTTTGCCATGCTCTCTCTGGAGGCCTATGGCGTGATCCTCGCGGGCTTTGCCTCGCGCAACAACTACGCCATACTGGGGGGGATCCGGGCCACGGCGCAGTTGATCTCCTATGAGATCGCACTGGGCATGTCCGTCCTGGGCGTAGTCATGGTCTATGGGACCATGGACTTGGCTGAGGTGGTGCGGGCCCAAGGGCGGATGATTGGCGGCTGGCTTCCTCTCTGGGGCATCGTCACTCAGCCCGTGGCTTTTTTCATCTTCGTGACCGCGGCTCTGGCCGAAACCAAGAGGCTTCCCTTTGACCTGCCGGAAGGCGAGTCGGAGATCATCGGGTACTTCGTGGAGTACAGCGGAATGAAGTTCGGGATGTTCTTCCTCACGGATTTCCTGGAGACCATCGTGGTGGCCAGCCTTTCGACCACGCTGTTTTTCGGCGGGTGGCAGATACCCTACCTCATGCCGGACGGCTTCCACTTCCCTTGGGGCGGCGTGCTGCTGGTCCCCAATCCGATCTATGTCCTGCTCGGGGTGGCGAGCTTTTCGATCAAAGGCCTGATCTTTTGCTTCGTATTCATGCAACTGCGTTGGACCCTGCCGCGGTTCCGCTACGACCAGCTCATGAGTCTGGGCTGGAAGGGGCTATTTCCGATCGCGGTGGTCAACGTCGTCGTGACAGCCGTGGCGCTGGTATTCTTCGGGAAGGCGTCCTGAATGGCCGTAAGAGTTGTCCGCAGGCACGAGCTGACTTTCTGGGAAAAGATCTACATCCCTCAGATCCTCTGCGGTCTTAAGATCACGTTTACTCACTTCTTCCGGAACCTCTTTCTCCACACGGCTCACCTCGTGGGCCGTTTCAAGAACGTTCCGGCCTCGGTGACCATCCAATATCCCGAGGAACTCAGGCCGCTCATGTCGCGGTTCCGCAGCCGCCACCGGCTGACTCTCCGCGAGGATCACACCCCCCGCTGCGTGGGGTGCATGCTCTGCGAGACCGTTTGCCCGGCCAAGTGCATCACCATCGTGCCCGCTGAGCACCCGGACCCCAACATCGAAAAGTACCCGATCCGCTTCGACATCGACCTGGGGGTCTGCGTCTATTGCGGGTACTGTGTCGAGGTATGCCCGGAGGACGCCATCCGGATGGACACAGGAATCCTCGACGTGGCGGCCTACTCCAGGGAGGCCATGCGGCTGGACATCCATGAGCTGATGGACCCTGGGCTGCGCAAGCCGGTCAGCCGGTGCAATCTGAAGTTCCCCCACAAGTGCGGGTTAAACGGCGGAGAGATGAAAGGAAGCTGGGACGCGCCGCGTCCCTGAATATCACGTTCCGAAACTGCGGACAGACCAAGACGTTTGTGGTGGCCAGGGACGGAATCGAACCGCCGACGCCAGCCTTTTCAGGGCTGCGCTCTACCGACTGAGCTACCTGGCCATCCGGATGGCTTCATTCTACCAGACTGCCCGCGCCGCGCGCAGCGCGGCGGTCCATTCACGATTCCTCTCGGCCCCATCCACATTTTTGATTTGACCTGCTGCGCGCTCCGCCTTAGTCTGGAAGACAAAGGGGCACACGGAGGTGTCCCTTCCGGGAACCCGTATTTCCTTCAGGACCAGGGCGTCCGAGTTTTTCAAACTTTGCTTTGAAAGGACGCCGAGTTGGACCTTCCTCTCGAACAGCTCGCGACTGAGCACGGTCTTCAGTTCTGCCTGACGCCTCGAAACGGTCATTCGTCCAAGCCCGCCGGCGTGGCACGAGGTCCCAGTCTGCCCGCTCCCCCGGGCCCTGGGGAACAATACCGCTTCCACTTCGACATGACCAAGTGCATCGGCTGCCGCTGCTGCGAGGTGGCCTGCAACGAGCAGAACGGGAATCCCGCGCACGTGCAGTGGCGGCGGGTCGGGGAGATCGAAGGCGGTTGGTATCCTCACACCCAGCGGCTCTATCTTTCCATGGGCTGCAACCACTGCGTCGAGCCGTCCTGCCTGTTGGGGTGTCCGGTCGACGCTTTTCGCAAGGACGCCTCAACGGGACTGGTGCTGCACAGCGCCGAGGCCTGCATCGGGTGCCAGTACTGCATCTGGAATTGTCCCTACGGCGTGCCGCAATACAACGAGGAGCGGGGCGTGGTGGGCAAATGCGACATGTGCTACGGCCGCCTGGAGGAGCAGCAGATTCCCGCCTGCGCCAATGCGTGCCCGCAGCAGGCCATCGAGATTGAGACCGTCAATATCGCCGAATGGATTCTGGCTTATGGCGCCGCCGACAGTCCGGGCCTGCCGCCCGCCGAGCATACCATCTCGACCACGCGCATTACATTACCGGAGGACATGCCTCCCTCGCCACAGCGGGCGGATTCGACGCGAGTGCGGCCGGAGAATCCGCATACGCCCCTGATCCTGATGCTGGTGCTGACGCAGCTCTCGGTGGGCGCGTTCGTAGCGTTGTGGCTGGCGGGCACGGCCGGCGGCGTGGCCAAGCTGGCGTCGCTGCTGGTCGGGCTGCTGTCGCTCGGCGCATCCACGCTGCATCTGGGCCGGCCGGTCTACGCCTGGCGCGCGCTCAAGATGTGGCGCCGGTCCTGGCTGAGCCGGGAAGTGTTGCTGCTCTCCGCCTTTGCCGGCGCCGCCGGCGCGTACGCCTTCTTCGGATCCGCTATCGTAGGCGCCCTGACGGCCCTGCTGGGGATCGCCGGCGTGACGGCCAGCTCCCAGATCTATCGCGTTCCGGCCCGGCCTGCCTGGAATAGTCTGTTCACGCCAGCCGAGTTTTGTTTGACGGGAGGACTGCTGGGGCCGCTGTTCGTGGCCGCTTTGGCCGGAGCCAATTCCTTCCTTATGGCCGCATCGGTCGCCGCCGCCGGTCTTCAGATCCTGACCACGGGACTCAAGCTGCTCTGGCTGATTGGCTCCGATGAGTTCGAGCTGCGCGCCTCGGCGCGCCTGCTGTCCGGAGAGCTGGAGCGGTGGCTCCTCCTGCGGCTGGCCCTGTTGGTGCTCGGCGGAATCGTGTTTCCGCTGAGCCACCTGCCGTTTCCGGCGTTGCTGGCCGCGCTGGCCAGCGAGCTGCTTGGGCGCTACCTGTTCTTCGTGAGCGTGGTCCCGAAGAAGGCGGCCGCCGGCTTCTTCGCGGGGGAGGCGGCATGACGCTGCAACGCCTGCTCGGTCTGGATACTTTGGCCGGACAATATTCCTACGGAACGGACCCCATCCTGGGTTACACCTCCTCCGGGAAGATGCCCGAGCGCTGGGTCGCGACCACGTGCGGCTACTGCTCGGTCGGCTGCGGCATGTTCATCGGAGTCCGGGACGACAAGGCCGTCAGCGTACGCGGCAATCCCGCGCATCCGGTCAACCACGGCAAACTGTGTCCCAAGGGGTTGGCCGAGCACTACACCCTGGCGGCGGACAACCGGGCGCGCTACCCGTTGCTGCGCAAACAGGGGCGTCTGGGCCGCGTGTCCTGGGATGAAGCTCTGGAGACCATGGTCGACCGGTTCCGCCAGACCCAGGAGGCGCACGGACCGGAATCGCTCGGCGTTATCAGCACCGGCCAGCTTGTCACGGAAGAGTTCTACGCACTGGGCAAACTGGTGCAACTGGGCTTCGGCACGCGCAACTACGACGGCAACACGACGCTGTGCATGTCCAGCGCAGTGGCCGGATACAAGAGGTCGTTCGGCAGCGACGGCCCGCCGGGCGCGTACGACGATCTGGAAGTGGCCGACGTAGTGTTCCTGATCGGCGCCAACATCGCCGACAATCACCCCATCCTGTGCCATCGCCTGGAGCGCAACGCGCGCAAGACCGTAATCGTCGCCGACCCCCGCGTCACCAAGACGGCCATGCTGGCCGACCTGCATCTGCCGCTCAAGCCCCGCACCGACATCGCGCTGCTCAACGGCATGATGCATATCCTGGTGCGCTCGGGCCGCATCCACCGCGATTACATCGACCGCCACACCACCGGTTTCGACGAGCTGGCCGCGAGCCTGGAGAAGTACACGCCGGAATGGGTTTCGCAGGTGACCGGGCTGCCGGAAGAGCTCATTCACTTCCAGCTTGCCCGGGTACCGCAAGTTCGAGAGCGCCGCCGACCGCGAGGAGCTGGCGCGCCTTTGGAACATCGATGCCGCGCGCATCCCGGCCGGGCGCGGCCTGGCCTATCCGGACATCATCGAGGCGGCGGTGGCCAAGAAGATCCGCGCCCTGTGGATCATCGCCACCAATCCGGTGGTGTCGTTTCCCAATATCGCGGTTCTCCGGCAGGCTTTCGAGAATCTCGACTTCCTGGTGGTCCAGGACGGTTATCATCCGACGCCGACCTCCGAGCTGGCAGACCTGGTGCTGCCGGCCGCGATCTGGGGCGAGAAGGAGGGAACCTACACGAATTCAGAGCGCCGCGTGAGCAAGGTGAACGCGGCCGTGACGCCACCGGGCGAGGCGCTGCCGGACTTCGATATTTTTCTGAGGATCGCGCGCAAGCTGGATTGTCACGACGAGCTGTTCCCCGGATGGAGCCGGCCCCGGGATGCGTTCGATGAGTGGAGGCGGATCTCGGCGGGCCGCCTGTGCGACTACTCGGGCCTCTCCTACGAGCTGATCGAGCGCGGGGGCGGCGTGCAGTGGCCGTTTCCAGCCGGAACGACCCGCGTCGAGACCACGCGGCTCTACGCGAACGGGCGCTTTCCCACCGAGGACGGCCGCGCCAGGCTCTTGCCGGTCGATTGGGAGCCGTTCCCGGAGCAGCCCCGCCGCGAGTTCCCTCTCATTCTCAACACCGGGAGAACGGTCGAGCACTGGCACACCCGCACCAAGACGGGCCGCGTGCCGATTCTCGAACGGATGTCGCCGCGCGCCTGGCTGGAAATGAATCCGCGCGACGCCTCCCGGCTGGGGCTGCGGCCGCACGACCGCGTGGATGTAGTGTCGGCACGAAGCCGGGTGGGCCGCGTGGAGCTGCGAGTGACCGAGATCGTCGCTCCCGGACAGGTTTTTATGCCGTTCCACTACGTCGAGACCAATTCCAACCTGGTCACGCAAAGCGCTTACGATCCGTACTCGCGCGAGCCGAACTTCAAGCAGTGCGCCGTCCGGGTGGAACGGTCGGGAGTCAGGTGATGGAAAAGCTGGTGGTGGTCGGAAACGGAATGGCCGGAATCGGATGCCTGGAACAGATCCTCCGGCACGCGCCGAAGTTCCAGGTAAAGGTATTCGGCGATGAAACGCACGTCAACTACAACCGCATCCTGCTCTCGTCGGTGCTGGCCGGGGAGCGCGACCTGGACGATATCGTCATCAACGGGCTCGACTGGTATCAGAAGCACGGCATCGATCTGCGCCTGGGCGCGCGCATCGTCGATGTGGACGTGGAAGCCAGGACGGTGATCGGCGACGACGGCGGCGTCACCCGGTTTGACAAGCTGCTGCTGGCCACGGGCAGCAGCCCGTTCATCCCGCCGATTCGCGAGGTCGCCAAGGAAGGTGTACTGACGTTCCGGAATCTGGACGATACGCGGGCGATTCTCGATCGGGCTCGTCCCGGACTGAAGGCCGTTGTGATCGGAGGAGGATTACTCGGCCTGGAGGCAGCCCGGGGCCTGCAGGTGCGGGGCTGCAAGGTCACGGTGGTCCACTTGCTGGATACGCTGATGAACTTGCAGCTCGACCGCACCGGCGGCGAGTACCTCAAAGCCAGGATCGAGCAACTGGGCGTCGAAGTGCTCCTCAACAAGTCGACCAGCGCGCTTCTCGGCAACGGGCACGTGGAAGGCCTCGAGTTCCAGGATGGAGAAACGCTGGAGGCCGAGCTGGTCGTGGTCGCAGCCGGCATCCGGCCGAACGTGGAGCTGGGACGCAAGGCGGGACTGGAGATCCGGCGCGGGATCGTGGTCAACGACTTCATGGAGACCTCGCACCCGGATGTCTTTGCCGTGGGCGAATGCGTCGAGCATCGAGGGGTGGTCTACGGACTGGTGGCGCCGCTGCTCGAGCAAGGCAAGGTGCTGGCCGCCACCATCACCGGAAACAAAGGGCCGCAATACACCGGATCGAAGCCCGCGGCCAAGCTCAAGATCATGGGCGTCGACATGTTCTCGGCCGGCGACCTGCGCGAGGGTGACGGCGTCGACGTGATCCGCTACGAAGATCCGGCGCTGGGCGTCTACAAGAAGCTGCTGCTCGATGGAAACAAACTGGCCGGAGTGATCCTGGTAGGCGACGCGGCCGACAGCAACCGCTACATGGAGTGGCTGCGCGGGGAAACCGATTTGACCAAGAAGCGCCGCAGCCTGTTGTTCCCCGAGCCCGCCTCCGACACGGGCCTCGACGTGGCCCAGATGCCGGACTCGGACACCGTCTGCGGCTGCCTGGGCGTGACCAAGGGAACGATCATCGCCGCGATCCACGAGAAGGGCGTGAGCACACTGGCCCAACTCAAGGAGTGCACCCGCGCATCCACGGGGTGCGGAAGCTGCACGCCTCTGTGCCAGAGCCTGCTCAGGGCCGTGGCACCGGGCTTCGAAGAGGAAAAGAAAAAGGTCGTCTGTGCCTGCCTGCCGTTCAGCCAGGAGAGCCTCCGCGAGATCGTCCGCACGCAGCGGCTGCGCTCGGTGCAGGAGATTCTTGACATTTACGGGAACGGCCAGGGGTGCGAAGTGTGCAAGCCCGCCCTGAGCTA
>JACOSH010000094.1 GCA_016178945.1 Acidobacteriota bacterium | reverse complement strand
GCCGGGTGCTCGTAACCGGTGAAAATGCGGACCAGGTTGCCGCCCAGGTCGCGCGCCAGCCGGGCCAGCTCAACGATGTAGTGGACCTGGATCTCGCGGTGCGGGATCTCGCCGTGCTCCCAGTCGCCGGTGAAATTGTTGTAGCCGGCCAGGCAGACCGATTTCATCCGGCGCTCTTCCAGGCGCTGACGCAGGGCCGCGCGCTCCCGCTGTCCGTAATCGAGGAGGGACAGGTGGGGGCGCTTGGCCATCAGCATCACACCCTGGAAACCGAGCTCGCCGGCCTTGTCGACCACCTGGTCGACGGAGAGAAAGGCCTGCCCCCAAGCGCCGGCGTAGCTGACCGAGTGCAGGACAGGAGTGAAACTCATGGCAACCGCATTATTATACTGTGGTTACGCTAATCGGCAATCCTTGAAAGGCGGCGCGAAGTTGATCTGCTCGACTTCCGGCACGGTCTGCTGCCGGAACAGCCCGCCTCTGACGAAGACCGCCGCCCGGAAGCGCTTTTCCACGGCCGGAATGATGGCGCCCATGACGCCGCCGTTAACGATCCCGGCTGCGATCCCCGCGCCGCCGATTCCGAAGCCTCCCCGCGCTCGCTCATCGGCGCGCCACTCCGCGCCAAGCGGCGCACGGTGGGCGTGATCGCGCTCGCCAACGCCGCCGGGACGGCTTACTCGGGCGCCGATCTCAAGCTGCTCAACCGCTGCTTCCGCGCGTCAGCTATATGGACGAACATCGCCATACTTCGTCCGGATCACGGCCCAGGCGGTCGACCGCGAGCGGCGCAGCTCACCGTGTGCATCGCCCCGTTTGGCAGCCGGTAGGGGGCACGCGGGACTTGCGTCCTCGCGACCGAGAGAGCGACCAGTCAAACCAAGTCGATCCATCGCCGCCAGCGTCGCCAGTCGAACCACTCCCTCAGGACCGCCAGAATGCGCCTGAGCCTCATGCGGACGAGATTAGCAGGCTCCGATCAAGCGCGCCAGCCCGTGGGGCTGCCTAACGACTCGGGCGCTCAGGCGCGGCCCGCTTCCGGCCGTTGCCTATGGCGGCAGGTTATGGCGCCTACTTCGATAAAGTCCGTCGTGCCTCAGCGGAAAGGCGGAGCATCCTGGGTTCGCCCCCGCGTGGGCTACCGGACCGGGCACAGATAGCGATCGAGCCACTCCAGCGTTAGCCGGATCTGCTCGTTCCGGGGCACGGAATGACCGGTGTCGAACAGGATGTGGCGCTTGTCCTTGGAGTCAGGCGGGAATACGAAGTCGTACCGCCCGTTGAGCATCAGGACGGGAGTGGTCACCCGGGCACTCGGACCATGCCGGCCGGGAGACTGCCTTCCTTGTGCAGGGTGAAGGTGACCGTCCCTTGGTTCAACGCCAGTACGGGCGCGACTTCACTGGTTTGATAGCCGGGCTTGACGATCTTCCAGCGCAGGTAGGCCCGGGAGATTCGGGCGGCGGCGATGGGCGACAGGCCCACGAGCTGCCACTCGGCGTTGACTTCCGAGTAAGGCTTCAGATAGACCTGGGCCCCCGCCGGCTCGGTTTGCACAGCGATTTCGCGAGCGATCCGGGGCAACAGCCTGGCGAGCGCGGGGTGACCGGGAACATATCGCTCCGCCTCGAGGGCCAAGCGAAAGGCGCCGGCGAAGTTTTCCGCATCGGCCAGACGGCTGACCTCCGGCAGCGCCTGCTCGGTAGCCCAGCTCTTACGAGCGCTGAACCGCAAGGCCCGGTACCCCAGTCCGCCCAGTAGCAGAAGAATCAGAACCGCGGGAACGGCAACGGAAGGCCGCTTCAGGCGGTGGACCAGAACCCGCGCGGTCGACGGGATCTGAATCGGCGCGCTCAGGGCGGCGTGGCAAGCCGTCAGGTCCTTGTGGATCTCGCCGGCGCTCCGGTAGCGCGAATCCGGGCTCTTGTCGAGCGCGTGAGCCACGATGCGCTCCACATCCATGGGCAGTTCCGGCCGGACCTTGTGGAGGGATTCGGGCGTTGCCTGCAAGATGGAAGCCAGCACAGCGGTTCCCACCTCGCCCTCAAACGGCAGCCGGCCCGCCAGCATCTCGTAAAGCAGGACGCCCATCGCCCACAGGTCGCGGCTCTCCTCGGAGGGTTCACCGCGCAGGACTTCCGGGGCGAGGTAATGCAGCGTGCCGGCAACCGCGCCGCCTTCGGTCAGGGATTGCAGAGAGCGTGTGGCCTCGGCGGGACCAGCTTCCTCATGGCGGACGGCGAGTCCGAAATCCAGCAGCTTGACCCGGCCGGCGGGCGTGATCATGACGTTGGAGCTCTTGAGGTCGCGATGGATGACGCCGCGTTCGTGGGCGTGGCGAGCGCCTCGGCGATCTGCGCCGCATAGCGGAGGGCGGCCTCGAGGGGAAGCGGAGAGTTTCGCGCTATTTCCGGCAGCGGCCGCCCCTCCACGTACTCACGAGCCATTGACCTGTGATCTTGGTTCGTATATATATTACCTAGTATAGATGTGACCGTGACAAGACGACCGGGCTCAAGCGGCGTTTGGCGGAGAAGGGAGCAGAGTCATGACGGAACCATCCAACCGGCCTGTGGCGATCAGCCTGCGGCTGTACCGCGCGCTGGCCAGCGCGTTCCCTCACGAATTCAAGAACGCCTACGGAGAGGAGTTGGCGCAAGTGACGGCAGACGCCATCGAGCCGGTCTGGCGGCGTCATGGTGTGTCCGGATTGGTCCGCTTGCTGCTGGACATCGCCATCCGAGTGCCCGCCGAGCATCTTGCGGAAGTGTGGCAGGATATCCGCTACGGGATGCGCCGGCTCACAGGTTCGCCGGGTTTCACCGCCGTCGCGCTGATTTCGCTCAGCTTGGGAATCTGCATTGCGACGTGCGCCCTCAGCGAGATGAACGGGATCGTTCTGCGCAATCTTCCGGGAGTTCCGAAGGCGGGCGAGTTATCGGCTGTGGCAGGAGCGCCTGGGATCCGACCCGTCTGTGATCGGAAAGACGCTGCGCATCAACGGGCAGCCCTCCACTGTCGTCGGCGTGGGTCCGAAGGACTTCCTAGGCGCATCGCCCATGATATTTGTCTCCGATCTGTGGATGCCGGTGTCGGTAGGAGGGCGCGCGGCGCCGGAACTGGCGGACAACGCCCTCGAGCGGCGCGGCCTGAGCATTTTTCGGGTGGTCGGGCGGCTAAGACCGGGTATCACCATGGCCCGCGCGGAGTCCGAACTGGACACCGTGGCCCGGCAACTGGAGCGCGACAACGGTGATGCCGGCACGGAACGCCATGACCGGCGCGTCATGCTAGTGGAAGGAGGCAAATTGCTGCCCCTCCGGAAGCAGGACTTGCCGTTTTTCACGTCGTTCCTGATCGTGCTGGCGGGTCTGGTGATGCTGATCGCGTGCGCCAATGTCGCGAACATGATGCTGGCCCGCGCGGCCAGCCGGCGGAGGGAGATCGCTGTTCGCCTGGCGCTGGGCGCCAGCCGCGCCCGGCTCATTCGCCAATTGCTGACGGAAAGCATGCTGGTCTCGACAGGCGCCGGCGTCCTGGGGTTCCTGGCGTCCATGTGGCTGATGAGCCTGCTATCCCAGGTGAGGATGCCGGTCCCCATCCCAGTCAGCTACGACTTCCGGCCGGACGGGAGGGTCCTCTTGTTTACGCTTGCCCTCACCGTACTGACGGGGCTGGCCTTTGGCCTCGCGCCCGCATTGCAAGCCACTCGAGCCGATCTGACACCGGCGTTGAAGGAGGGAGGAGCCGTCGGGGTCCGCAAGCATCGTCGTTTGAGCCTGCGCAACATGCTGATAGTGTCCCAGGTCGCCGGGTCGCTGACGCTGTTGGTGATTCTTGGAATTCTGTCCCTCGGCATACAAACGACCATGGGAATACAGGCAGGGTTCAACCCCAGGAACCTCTATCTGATCTCTGTCGATCCGATTCGCGATGGATACTCGGGCGTTCAAGCCGCGGCCTTCTTTGAGAGACTGTTGGATCGCGTGAAGAGACTTCCTACGGTCGCCGCAGCCTGTCTCACGGAAACTGTGCCGGTCTCGATGCCCGGCCGCGGGGTGACGTTTTCGACGCCCGGCACCCGGGATTCGCGCGTGACGAATCATGCGATCCGCCATACGGTCGGGAAGGACTACTTCGACACGACCGGTATTCCGATCCTGCTGGGACGCGCTTTCCGGAAGGAAGACGAGGTGGACCCGGCTGCCGCGGTCGTCGTGGGCGAGGAACTGGTACGCAAGTTCTGGAAGGGCGAGGATCCGTTGGGCCGGCGTCTCGAGATCGGCAATGATGAAGTGGTTCCCGCGAAGATCTTGCCTGGGTCCTTCGATTATCGCCCTAGCGTCTTGGGAAGCGGCCGCCGGGTATTTGAAGTGGTTGGGGTGGCCAGGGATGTGGCGGAAGGCCTGGTGGTGCAGAAGGCGCGACCGGTGATTTACTTCCCGCTTCGTCCGGCGGACTACGCCCAGCCCTCGATCGGAGGGCGTGACGCTGATGGTGCGGGCGGCGCCGGGCGTCGATGCCATTGGCGCTCTGCGGCGCGAGATCTCGGCCATGGACGCCAATATTGCGCCGTTCAACGCTCGCGGCATGCCGGATCAAATCGAGCAGTTCATGGCTCCGCTCCGAATGGCCTCCTGGACCTACGGTCTCGTTGGAGTGTTCGGGTTGGTTCTGGCGTCAGTCGGCTTGGCGGGCGTGACGGCGTACACGGTGACCCGGCGCGGACACGAGATCGGCATTCGCATCGCACTGGGCGCTCGAAGCAACGACGTCCTGGGACTGGTCATGAAGGAAGGCGCCGTCCTGGTGACGGTGGGCACGATCATCGGGATGGCCGGCGCCTGGGCCGGAGCGCGCCTGCTGTCCGCGATGTCTTCCACGGTGGGTAATGTCACCAGTACGAGCACCTCCGACCCAGTCGTGCTGTTCGGAGCTCCGCTGCTGCTGGCCAGCCTGGCGCTGGCAGCCTGCTATGTGCCGGCCCGCAAGTCGCTACACATCGACCCGGTTGTGGCATTGCGCCAGGAATAGGGGTGGGCAGCGCAAGGGCGCGCGGGCCACGTGGCCGGCACTTCTTCCATGAGGTCGATCATGCCGGCACTTGTCCGGTCTCGCTCGACTCGAGGCATACCACCTTGCTCTTGCGGGATTGCTCGAATCTCCAACATACTGGCCCAATCCAGCCGAAACCCGGAAGAGGCGCGTCCCCCTGTTTTCAGCGAACGATGGTGAAAGCCCGGCGGCGGTTGGGGCCGAAGCGAAAAACGGCAAAGGTCGTCGAGGGAAGCCGCACGCTCGATGCCGAGGCGGCGCATGACGGCAAAGCTGGTCCGATCGACAATGGAGAAATCCTGGTCACGGTAGACGACCCCGATTTGCCACGCGGCTTCCAGGTCCGCCGCGCCAACTGGCTCAATGGCCGCCACACCGCTGCGCAGTCCCTCCCAGAACCGTTCGGCAGCGTGGCGGCGGATCCGGCGCCGGAGGAGCGTCCAGGTTTCGATCAGCACATGATCGGTGGTCACCAGCGCCTCGCCGGCCGCAAGCACGGCCTTTGCCCGCGCGTTACTGGCATCGGAAAGGTCCGCCGCGGCGTAAATGGATGTGTCCACAAAGAGGCTCATGACGAGGAGAGCTATCGGCGCCGGACTTTTTTATGCGCGGAAGCGAGAGCTTCGGCGATCATTGCGTCTTTTTCCTTTGCGACGTCCGAGCCGCCGGAACTACCGAGATCGCAGACGGCGGACGGGTCCGCCACCTTCTGAGCGCTACCCAGGTCGCGCGCCAGGAGGAGGCGCACGTATTCAGCGAGGGATACACCCAAATCGCCCGCGCGCTGGCGGGCGCGGCGCTGGATCTCCGGCTCGAGTGTGATCTGGGTGCGCGACATCAAGATGGCGCCATCATAGCACAGGCATTCGCCAGAGGCCTACCGCACGGCCATGGTGACGCCCGCCTGGCTGAAAGAATCGCCGACCTTCAGGATCACCGGGACGGCGTTGCCGGAAGGCGCCTCATCGGGCACCCGCAGGTTCACCTGCATGACACCCGCGACCAAGCCAGGCGCCGCGCCTGCATACAGGATCTCGGCGCCGATGTCGTTAATAGCGGCGACGACCGATAGCAGTGGCTCCGGATATGGCGGCGCCGCGAGCTTGCCATTGATCCCCGCTGGATTCGTTTGCCCCTCGCCGGTGGCAAACCAGACAACGATGGACCCCTTCCGGGCCGGATTGGCGGGCCCGTTCAGGCTGCCGTCTTCATTGAGCATCGCCCCCTGGCCTCTTCCGGAAGCGTCCAGTGTGAAGATACCCGGGGCGGACTCCGAAACCGGCATTGAGACCGCCCCGGTTCTTACACCGCGGTACTCGACTTGTACCTGGGTGCCCGACCTTGCGGCCACCTCGTAGGGGACAACGGCGCTCACCGCGTCAGCCTTTGCGTAGATGAGCGCGGCCGGCGTTCCGTCGAAGAGAACTCTCGTATCCGCCAGGGAGGTGGCCACGAGCCCGGAGGCATCGAGCTGCAAACCGACGGAAGATTCGGGGCCGATTCCGGAGCCAAAAAGAGTCACGATTTCACCGGGAGCCACGGAGCCCCTGACATAGCTTGCGGTGTTGACAATTCCATTTGCAGAGATCGAGGGTCGCGGCTCGACCTGCACCCGGGCGCCCGCTACCCGTGTGTTGTTGCCTTTGCTGTATTCGGCGATACGGTTGTCGGGATCGACGACGGCTCTCAGAGAATACAGACCCGGCGTGAGGGAGGTGGAGACTTTCCCGGTCAGCGTGAAAGTCGCGTTGGCGCCGGCGGGAAGGGAAGGCACGTTCAACTCTCCAACCAGCACATCCGGACGAGAGGGAGCGCCGTCGGCGGACAGGTAGACCTCCAGCCGCGAAGCCGGAGAGGGCCCGTCACCTTGGTTCGCAATCTTCACGTTGGCTGTGAGGGAATCCTCGGGCCGGACCATGCCACAACACCACGTGAGGTCAGGCAGGTACAGGTCCGGATACAAGCGGCCGAACACTTTGCCGACCCACACTTCGAAGTTCCCGTTGTTGCTGGTGGTGGGCGCCGGGACAGTGGCATACTGCTGAGCGATCCAGATGGCTGTGTCATCGTAGGGATCGACTGAAGCGCCCGCAAGATCCGCCCAAGGCCAGGTAGGGGGATCGTAGCCGGAGTAGGTCACCCGGTAAGCCGCCTCACCCGCTTTCAGCAACCGGCTGGGGCGCATATCCGGGTCAGCCGCATAGTAGGCGCTGAAACGAACTTCAGGGTAGATCGTGCGGCCCATCCGAGCGTAGACGATTGCCATGTCCCCGTACTGGTTGACTTCTACGGCCGGCCAGGCGTAATGGAAGTAGGCGCCCGGAGGGTCGTCGGTACTACTACGCGCGCCAAACGGCCGGTCAACGAAACCGGACGGTGAATCGGTGGGTATGGCCGGGTAGGTGGCCACGTTGAGGCGCACGAGCCGGACCGAGGCGAGAAGTTCTCCGCGGTTGTCCCAGTCGCGGGCGTCATTTGTGGTGAGGTAGAGAAAGTTGTTCCGGTATACCGCCTTCAGGACGTCAGTGCCGAGGTTTCTGGTCTCGATCGGCTTGGCGCCGCCCATCTGCGGGGCCACCGGGGGAAAGGTGAACGGCGATACCGCCACCGCGACCCGGGCAATCTGCTGGTTTGTCTGAAGCGGGTTGGTCAAGGCCCAGATCAGGAGTTGGTTGCCGCCGAAACGGCTCACAAAGTAGGTGCGCAGGCCGGCGCCGTGGTGGACCGCGGGCTGGATGAGCCCGGCCATGCTGCCGTCAGGATTCGTGAGATTCCAGTATTGCCAGCCGCTCAAGCTGGGCCCTGGCACGCCGTTGGCCATCGGGCCCGCGGGGTAGAAGGCCACATGCCAATAACGGTAGTCGCAGGGCGGGTTCTGCGGGTCGTAGCCAGGCTCGCCGGGGAGCCGGAAGCGACAGACGCCGTTGGTTTGATAGAAGCAACAGCCATCGATTCCGAGGATCGGATAATCGCTGGAGTCTCCTGGCCGGTAGACCGGGTCGTTCGCAACGCCGTCGTGGGCCACGGCGTCCAACCAGTACAAGTACCAGCCGTCCAGAGGGTTTTCACTCTTCGAGACGCCGACGACAAACTTATTTCGACGGCTGGCGTCCTTGGAATGAGCGCTGTTGAAGGCAAGCGCGGCTACCCAGAAACGCTTCCGATAGGAATCGAAAATCGCACGTGCATCAAAATAACTATCGACACCGAACTGAGCCTGCAAGTTGAGGCTCTGGAAGAATTGGAACGCGGAGATGGGCGATTGGAGAATCTGGCCGGCCTTATTGTAGAAGGCGATGACTGCGCGCGCGGTTACGACCACGTGGGTGGTGCTGACGGCGATCTGGGCATCGGAAGGGAATCCACTCAGGAATGACAGTCCGCCTGAAGCTTGCCAACTAGCCAGCGGCGGCGGAGACTGGGGCAAGTCCACTGAAACCGGGCCGGATCCGGCTGTCCCGAAGCCGCCCGATGGAAGGAGGGCTTGCGCTACCTGCGGGTGGCGGCCGCGATGCGCAGGAGGGACGGACTGCGGGAGATCGATTTCAGACTCTCCCCGTCCCGAGAGCGCGGCCAATGCGACCAAGTCTCGGGCTGTCAACTCAACGCCGCCATGGAGAGCCCCTACCTCTCCTGCCGGGACCGCCGGCGAGGTGACTGGGTTGGTTGGGCCCTGGGGAAAAGAGTGCTGGCTCAATGTGAGCAGCACCGCGAAATAAGCGACTCTCATGGCAGCTCCCCCCGCCACCATCATAGTGGGCCTTTGGGCACGAAATGTTACAGTTCGCACGGCCGTAATCCGCGACTCGATAATTCTCTATGAAAGGGCGACCAAACGCGCGGGCGGACGCCACGTTCTTTTCGGGCGCGAACTAATCGAGGGCACTAACTAACCCGTTACTTCACCTCGCGCCTTGCAGAAGCCCGAACCTCCAGCGGCGCCAACAGCCGCCCTGAATTGTCCAGACGGGAGAGTTGTGCGGTCGTGGAGCGGAATAGCCTCCTCCGCGCGTATAATCTTCGAATGATGAATCGGCGCCAGTTCCTGGGCGCGCTCGCGGCCGCATCCGCCTCCGGCCAATCGAGCAAACGCGTGCTCATCGCCGGCGCCGGCGTAGCCGGACTGTGCTGCGCCCATGAATTGACCAGGCGCGGCTATGACGTCACCGTTTTCGAAGGCCGGGCGCGCCCCGGCGGCCGTATTGAAACCTTGCGTGAAGGCTTGGCTCCGGGCGTCACGGCCGAGACCGGCGCGACTCGCATCCCCGATACCCACCACTTCACGCTCGGCTACGTGCGCGAATTCGGCCTGTCGCTCGAGCCCTTTCACGCGCCCGACGGAGCCGATCTCTTCCACATCCGCGGCAAGAACCTCACCTTTCAAAACGGCAAGGAACCGGACTGGCCGCTCGACCTCTCCGCTGAGGAGCGCAAGCTGGGCCGCTTGGGTCTGACGCGCCGCTATCTGCTGCCGCCAGTCGAGGCCGCCAGGCCTGAAGCCCGCTCCCCGCGCGTGCCCCCGGCGATTTCCGCGGCCGATCGGACCGACCTGGAAGGCTATCTCTCCGGACAAGGTCTCTCCCGGGACGCCGTCGAGCTGGTTACGCTCGGCTTCAGTCCCACCATCAGCGCCGGCCAAATGCTGCTTGTGGAAGCCAGCTCGGAGGTCCGCGACACCTTCTATCACATTCGCGGCGGCAATGACTTGTTGCCGGCCGCCTTCGCCCGCCGCCTGGCCGGAAAAATCCACTACGGCTGCCGTGTCCTTGCCTTCACGCAGGATGACAGCCAGGCATCGCTGGTGGTCGAACGCGGCGGCGAACGGGAAACGCACCACGCATCCCATGTCATCTGTACGCTGCCATTCTCCGTGACCCGCGGTCTTTTCGAAGGCGCGCGGCTTTCCCCACAGAAGCGGAAACTCACCGACGGCCTCCCCTACTTCGCCATGAGCAAGGTCTTCCTCCAGATGCGCGAGCAGTTTTGGCGCAAGCAGGGCCTTTCCGGCTTCGCCTTCACAGACCTGCTCTCGGAACGCTTCTGGTCTCTCGGCCCGGCCCAAGCTTCGCAGCGCGGCTTGCTCCTCAGCTACCTGATCGGGCCCAAGGCGGAACGGCTGGACGCTCTTGCGGACACCGAACGCGTCCGCGCCACGCTGGAGGATGCCGAGCGCCTCTTCCCCGGCGCCCGCGCGCACTTCGAGGGCGGGCGAGTCAAGAGTTGGGCCGCCGATGCATGGCAAAAGGGCGCCACGATCCGCCTCCCACCGGGCCAGCTCGGCGTGCTCGCCCAATGCGCATCTCCCGAGGGCCGCCTCCACTTCGCCGGCGAGCACACTTCGCGCTGGTCGGGCTGGATTCAAGGCTCTCTGGAATCCGCCCAACGTGTCGTGCGCGAGATTAGCGCATAGCTCCATCATCGTGCCGCGTAATCGTCTGCCAGTTGATCGGGTATCAACGCGGGCGGATGAGCTGGTTTCGCAAGCGCTCCACCCATTTGGACTGTTCGGCGCTGAGGTTGGGGCGTTCGCGATCCAGGACCGCGCGCGCGTTCTTCTCTCCCTGTAGCGCCGCCAGCTCGAACCAGGCCAGAGCCTGAAGGTAGTCGTGTTCCTGCCTCCCGGGCCGCTCCAGGAGAAGCTTGGCAAGGCGGTACTGGCACTGAGCCAGTCCCGCGGCGGCGCATAGCCGGTAATAGCGCCTCGCGTTACCGGCGTCTTTGGGAAGGCCCTCTCCTTCTTCTGAGCGGCGGCCCAAGGCGTACTGTGCGGAGGGGCTGCCCAGCATCGACGCCCGCTTCATCATCTGGATGGCCTGCTCGAGATCGCCCTTGCCGTTGATCTGTTCTTCCGCAAGCGCATGGATCGCGGGGCCGTAATCTTTCGCCGCAGCCGCGCGAAACAGAGCCCTGGCCCGGTCCTCATCCTTGGGGAGACGGTCGCCTCGGCGCAGCAAGTCTCCGGCCAGGTGCATCGCGGGCGGGAACTTCTCGCGTTCCAGTTTCAGGATGGTGTCGAGCGCCTTGGCGGCGCCGTTCGGACCGGCCCTGCGGAGCGCGTTCAACGCGAGGTTGAAAGCCGTGCGCTGGCGCTCCGCCTTCTGGTCAAACCAACGGTCCAGAAGGCGGAAGTTGACCTCGATCTGGCATCGGACGCTTACCGGCTGGCCGTCTTTAACGCCCGGCTTGAATCGCCATTTTTCGATCGCCGCCTGCGCGCGCTCGTCCAGTCCGAATCCGAGAGGACTCAATACGGCGACGTCGCGGATGTTGCCGTAACGATCGACGATTGCCTCGAACACCACGGATCCGCTCACACCCGCCTTTCGGGCTTCCTCCGAGTACTCCGGCTCTGCCTGGTGCACCACCTTGGGCGCGGTCACATCGGGACCGACCTGGTAAACAGGATCTTGCGCCAAGGCTCTGGCGATGAGAAGCACGGCAACCGCGCCACAGCGAGGCCCATGTTTGGCCATGAATATAGTCTAGTCGGCCCGCAAGGCCGCGGCTGGATCGACCCGGGAAGCCTGCAAAGCCGGCCGGCGAGCATGGCGACCCCCAAGGCTTCCAGATACCCTGCCGATGCGGTACGGCAATCGATACGCTGCTTGTCCCCGTGCTCGCTGCCGGGAATCGTCACATCGACCGACAGCAGCAGGTTGAACACAAGGGGCATTGAGTTGGCGACCCCGGCTGAGAGAACCCCAGGAAGGCTGCGCACACGCTCGCCCAACCTTGGGCGAACGCGGCTCGGGATGCAGCGGTCGCCAGAAACGGATGGCGAAACGAAGATCCTGAAGACTCTCACTCACTGGGGGCTCCGGCCCTCCCGCCACGGGATGCCGTGCTCCTGGCACCAGTCAAGGGCGCTCTCACGGAAGGCGCTGGCACGGTATTCATACCACTGCTCTTCGATCCGATGCCGCCGGAGGGTGTCCTTGAAGTGCCGGAAGGCGCCCTTGCCGCGAAGGGCGTTGAGCAGCGCGTCGCGAAGGCCTTTGCGTTCCAGGCACAGCGCGAACTCCTGCATGATCTCCCACTCATGGATATCGAAGGGAGACGGCGTCGCAACCATCCGGTCGGTCTCCACCACCAGGCGGGCCGACTCCACTTCATGTTGCTGCCAGTCCGGAAGGCTGTCCACCGGTTCGTCGTTTTCCACGAGGTTCATCACCTCTCGGGACACATAATGGACTTCGCCGGTCTCCCGGTCGACATAGGACGTCCCGTCGTCAACGGCAGAATCCATCGCGTCGATCAGGTCGTCGAGATAAACCTTGGCGGCCATGTCAGGCTCCCGATTGCAGCCCGCGGATCACGGTCTCCAGATACTCGCGGGCGCGCTGGGCCAGGCGGTCCACGCCCTCGGGCACGGAAGGGCGCGGCAGCAGCGGCTCGAAAATATTTTCGCACACCAGGGGGATGGTCCGGCCCGAGCGAAGCAGGGGCATCAGCAGCTTGTAGTGATCGATCTCGCCGAAGCCCGGGCCGCAGTCCTCGTCCTTGGGGGTATTGCGATGGTCCTTGATGGCCACGGCGCGAACGTCCTGCCAGCAGGCCTGAATATCGGGGATCGGGTCGGCGTTCTCGTAGTCGAGGACATTGCCGGCGTCGTAGCACATCTTGACGCCTTCGTCCCCGACCTCTTCGAGAATTTTCGAGCAGAGGCGGCCAGTGGCGGTGTTGCCGCCGTGCTGTTTGAGGACGATGGTCACGCCCGCCCCGCGCGCCACCGGTCCGAGCTGCTTAAGGTTGCGGATCCAGACCTCGCGGCCGCCCGCCTTGATCTCGCCAAAGGTGATCACGAAAGGAATCCCCGCGGCAGCGGCCTGTTCGATGCGGCGCGTGTGGACGCGCACCGAGTCGTCTGCCGCGACGTAGATGCCGGCAAACATCAGGACCGGCTCCAGGTCGAGGGCGCGGCAGCGTTCGGCGAGGCGGCGAGCTTCAGCGGGCGGCCCGTCGGGCGCCAGGACCGGCGCGCGCGCCCCCGCCGCGCCGCGATGCTGCGAGCCCCAGCCGACATGACGGTATCCGGCGGCGGCGATCCCTTGGAGCCCCGTTCCAAGGGGAAGGACGCATAGGGCAGGGTCATGCAGCCGATCTGGAATTGCGTGGAGGGCGCCGCCGCGCGCGCCGCGCAGGCAACGGCCGAGGCCAGCAGCTCGCGCCGGGTCACCTTAGACCTCCACGCCCAGATCCCGCCACGACATAACCCTCTGGCGGTAGATCGCCTCGCGGCCCAAGATGGCCGTGAGGGCGCCGGTGGCCCCGATGTCGATGCCGGCGGGCGGCTTCGATCCGGTGCGAACCGCTTCGAAGAAGGCGGCCAGGTGGGCCTGGTGCTGCTGCGGGCGCGGCTCGGCCAGAACCGGGGGCGGCTCCCGCTTGCCGCGGCGATAGAAGGTGGAGTTCATCAGATCGACGGCGCCGTCTGTGCCGTAGACATAGAAACTCTGGCCGCCGCCGGGCATCCCGTCGGGATGGAAGAAGACCTGGGTGAACGACATCTTGACGCCGTTGGCGTAGTCGTAGCTGAGCGTGTAGCCGTCCATGTTGGTGCGGCCGGGAGGGTCGTCCTTCCACAGCAGGGCGCCCCCGAAGCCCGCGGCGCGCTCGGGACGGCTGCCGATCACCCAGTTGCAGACATCCAGGTTGTGGACGGCCATCTCGACGATGACGTCGCCGGAGCGGGCGGCGTTGAAGAACCAGTCGGCGGACGGGCCGTCGTGATCCAGATCCCGCCCGGCGTGGCGCTGCGCTTTGACCATGACGATGCGGCCGGCGATTCCCTGCTCGACTTTGGCGATGGTGTCGCGCAGCCGCGAATCGGAGCGCATCTGCTGGCCGGCGCAGAAAACCGTCTTGGCCTTGCGAGCCGCGCGCAGCAGCGCCCCGATCGATTCCGGGGTGATGCCGACCGGCTTTTCGCAGTAGACATGCTTGCCCGCTTCCAGCGCGGCGATGGCCATCTCGACGTGGAGGTCGCAGGGACTGGCGATGAAGACCGCCTGAATCTCCCGTCGTTCCAGCAGCCGGCGGTAATCGGTGAAGGTGGCGGGCCGGTCGCGCGCGGCCAGGCTGGCGGCGCGGTCCAGGCGCTCCGGCTTCAGATCGCAAACCGCCGCCACGCGAACCCCGGGCAGCTCGAAGGCCGTCTTCAGGAGGTAGGAGCCGCGATTGCCGGTCCCGATGAATCCGGTCGCCACGGGGTCGGGCGGGGACTGGGCGTAGAGCACCATCCCCGCGGGCGAAAGGAGAAAATGCCGTCGATCCATAGCTTGGTCCGTCTCCATGATGCTATCGCATCCTGCTGGAGTTGCCTACCACGCCGCTACCGCGGGGAAAACGACTTCATGCTGGTGGAGAACCGGGTTCGCGCCGCTCCACGGGGCCACTCCATGGAGGAAGAGGCCCGCCAGATCCTGAAACTCGCCCTGGCCGGAGAGCCGGCCGGCCAGCGTAACCTGGCGGAGTCCATTCGGAAGCGGTTCGCTTCTCTAGGTGTTATTTCCCGGGCTTTTGAAGTGCTCGAAAGAGGCATCTACTACATCGATCAGCCCTCAGTTGAATCCCGGCTGCAGTTCTTCGACTCCGCCACCGGCAGGTCCACGACCGTGGCCCGCAACCTCGGCGACATTCGGATGGGCCTCGCGGCCTCTCCCGACGGCCGCTCGATTCTCTATTCCCGCGGGGACTCCTCCGTCGACGACCTGATGCTGGTGGAAAACTTCTGAAGGTCCCGCGGCATGGTTTTCATGGCACAATCGTGGATGCGGTGCACGTGATTGGAGGCTGGATCGTTGGATCTCAAGAGCGTGGTCTTCAGCGGTCACGCCGTTCGCCGAATGTTCTGGAGGTGTTGCGCAGTGGTGAAGTGATCGCCGAGTATCCGGAGGACAAGCCTTTTCCCAGTTGCCTGCTGCTGGGGTTCACCGGCGGGCGCGGGCTGCACGTTGTCGCGCCAATGGACCGTGGGACGGAAGCCTGCCACATCATCACCGCCTGCCCGCCAGATCCGGCTCGTTGGCGAGAGGATTTCAAAACCAGGCAGACGCCATGAACTGCCTTTTCTGCAAGCACGGGGAAACCAGACCCGGCCAAGTGACCGTTACGCTGCAACGCAGCGAAACCACCGTCATCTTGAAGAACGTCCCGGCTGAGGTCTGCCAGAACTGCGGCGAATACTATCTCTCGGAATCTGTGACGGACCGGGCGCTAAAGAAAGCCGAGAGCGCCGTAAGAAACGGCGCCGAGCTGGAAATCGTGCGCTTCGCCGCATAGCTTCGGCATGTGCCCGGTCTCCCAAGCCGGCGGAGGGGAGGGCAGGCGAGGCTTGGCCACACGCGCCTCGGCCGCACCCGTCGCGGTCGCGGGTTCCTCGTGGTCACTCGCAGCGGGTAGCTGGGAGGCGCACCGCGGGAACCAACTGCTTCATCTCGACGTACAATGAAGGTGTGACCAAGTATTCCACTCTTCTGCTGATCGGGACGCTGCTGTTTGCGGCCGGCTCCAAGGTTGACGAGGCGCGGGCGAAGATCAAGGCCGGCAAGCACGAAGACGCCATCGCCCTGCTTCAGGCCGAGCACAAGGCGCAGCCCAAGAACGACGAGGTCCGGCTGGGCCTGGCGAACGCTTACACCGAGTTCGGCAGCTCGCTCATGAACAACGCGCAGTTGCCTCCGTTCCGCAAGTATCCCGCGGCGCTCAAGCAGTTCCGCCTGGCGCTCGAGCTGGACCGGGACAACAAGAAGGCCAAGGACAATATCGCCCTCATCGAAAGCATCTACAAATCGATGGGGCGCGAGGTTCCCAAGTAGGCCAGGGCCTCATCGGCCGCACGCACGCCGCGGTATTGGGCCTCCTCGAAGATCGAGATCCCGCTCAGGTCGGAATTGGCGAACCAGAGGCCGTCCTTACGCCGGGCCGCCGGACGGCGGCGATCCTCGGAGGTTAGGAAGCCCACCGCCGGCCGCACCATGGCATGGCCCAGGCGCATCACGTCGATCCGCGAGACGCAGGCGCGGATGTCCGGGTGGGCGCGCGTCAGATCGTTGAGGATGGCTTCCTTCCAGTAGTTCCAGTCCCGCTCGAGCAGCCGTTTGCGGTTCTCGGAGGGCGAGCCTTGCGCCAGCGCCCAGTAATACGTCCACACCGACCGCTCCAGCTTCGAATGGAGGTGCTGGTGGGTGGCGGCGACGTAGCCCAACGACGGCGACCCGTAGATCACGTTGTCCCAGGCCAGCTCGATGCCGCGCTGCGCGCGCGGAAGGCGGTCGAGCGTCAGATTGGCCGTGATCCAGGGCGAGTATTGAAACCCGCGCACGGGCGGTGCGCTCTCCATCAGGTAGGGCGCCAGGAACGTAGGCGCGGCGCAGATCACCGCGTCGGCAAGGTATTCCGCGCTCCCGGTTGAGACGCGCCAGCGCCGCGCGTCCCGCCCGATGCGATAGACCGGCGCACCGGCGCGCACATAGCGCCCCAGCTTGTCCAGCAGCCTGCGGGCGATCCAGCCGTTTCCTTCGGGCCAGGTGAACGGCCCCTTCTCGTCGTCGTGCTCGCGCGCGGCGAAGTAGTGGATCCCGGCCCAGGCCGAGGTATCCGCGGCGGAGGCGCCATAGTCGTCGCGGCAGGCGTAATCGACGTACCAGTTCAGGTAGGGCGAGTCGAAGGCGTTCTGCCGCAGCCAGGCGGCCATCGACAGTTGGTCCAATTCGGCCGCCCGGAGGTTTTCGGCGCCCATTGGAATGGTGAACGCGCCGGTGGCGGCGAACTCCTCGATCTTCTCCTCAAACCGCGTGTATTGCTCCTGATCCTTCCTGGTGATCCCGATCTGCGGCTCCAATCCCTCCTGCCAGCGGCCGTGCAGGTACAGCCGCTCCTGAGGCGAGAAGCACAGGTGCCGCTCCTCGGGCTTGCCGTCGCGCATCAGCCCCAGCTCTTCGAACAGCTCGCGGACCAGCGTGGCCTTGCGGTTGGGGATGGGAACATAGTGGGCGGCCCAAGGATAGGCGGTGATCTCGTTCTCGCCCCAGCGCGAGTTTCCGCCGGCCTGCGGCTCCATCTCGAGCAGGACGAAGTCGCGCAGGCCGCGCTTTGCGAGCCGCCATGCCGCGGACAGCCCCGCCATGCCGCCGCCCACAATCACCAGGGGCAGGCGTACTTGTTGCGTGGGTTTCTGGAACGGCGCGCGGTCGCGCAGGCGGTGGCCGAGAGCGAACGCGTCGTTGACGAACGATCCCGCGATGGGACGCTCGGCCTTGGCCGTGAGCCCGACCAGCGCGGCGGCGAACTGGCGGCGCGAGGATGTCACGCCTCCTCCAGAAGCTGCCGGCAGTTCAGGATCTTCTCGGCCAGATCGAGCGGCCGGTAGTAGTAGTGGTTCGAGGCCTCGTAGCCGATCACCGAATGGCGGCGCGCCAGAGTGAACAGCCGCCGGGCCAGTTGCAGCTCCTCGCGCACCACCTTTCGCCAGCCGGCGCCCCGGTCGCGAAGCAGATAGAACTCGATCTGGTTCGCCACGCTGCGAAAGTGCAGCCCGCACACTTCCGCGATGGCCAGATCCTCCGCGTGTGGATCCTCCAGCGCCCGGCGGAGTATCTCCAGCGCGCGCTCCCAGCGGGCGGCCAGCCTGGCGAACTGGTCGCGCGCGACCTCCGGCGGATAAGGACCCACCCAGCGCCGGTAGTCGTCCTGCGGAAACAGGATCATGGAACTGGCGGCACCGGTGGGCTTGGGGCGCAACAGATTGGCCGGGCCGTGCTGCGTGGGAATCGTGTAGATTGCCACGCCATAGGGGAACTCCTCGAAGGCCGCGCTGAACTCCTTCCAGGCTTCGATCACCAGCGGGGCGCGCCGCCGGCCGTAGCGCCGTACCGCGACCAGCTCCAGGGCGCGATCCGGGCCCACTCGCTCGGTTTCGGCGGCGACCTCCAGGTTCGGCGAGGGATAACCGCCCAAAGTCCAGGACGCCAGGATCCCGCTGACGCCCGCCTTGCCGAGGTTGGCGCAATGGCGCGCGATCAGGTGGGGCACCGGGATGTAGGGGACCGCCGAGAGCTCCCAGGTATTGTTGAACTGCGTCTTGGCCAGAGCCGGGACGCCGGCCGCGCGGGCCAGCGCCCAGTTGGCGGTCGCGCGCGGCCCCGGCCCCACCACCGAAATGGAATATTCTCCGACCCGGGTCTTTACGCCGCCGCGCTCTACGGGCTGGCTCCATTCGCTGACGCTCATCAGCTTGCAGTCGCGCGGGAGAGCCGGGATCAGGTTGTGGCACAGGTCGTCCGGCCAGCCCCAGTCCCAGACGATCACATCGGCGGTCGGACTGGCCCGCCGCACGCCCGCGCGGATCGCTTCCAGGACTTCTCCGGCCACCTCCCAGCTCTTCCGTTTCGAACATCGTGGGCAGCTCTCCGGTTTGTATTTCGAGAAGCAGTGGGTGAAGTTCTCCGACATGGTGATGGAGAACACGCCGCCCAGCCCGGGAACCCGCTGGAAAATGCGCGCCACGCTATCGGTGATCCACTGGCGCACCTCCGGCTGGGAGGTGCACATGGCGTACAGCCCGCGCGACTCGGCGCCTTTCAGATGAGGGCGGTCGCGATAGAAGTCCTCCGGCATGGCGCGCGGCTCGTTGAGGTAGAGATAGAGCCGCATCCCGGTCCTCCCCAGCCGCTCGACCAGCTTCGCCAGGTTGGCCAGCCGCTCTTCGGAGCGCTCCAGGACGCGCAGCACGCACTGCATCCACACGGCATTGACTCCCACCTGGGCCAGCTTATCGAGATAGCCATCGGGGAAGGGATCGAGATCCGGCTCCGCTAGCGGATCGCCGTAGAGCGCGAAGTAGGAGTACACCATGCGCAGCCCGCCGGCCGGCGCGGACGCGCGTACCTGGCTCCGGCTCAGCCGCTCGATGAAGGCCAGGGGCGGCTCACCGCGCTCCCTGAGCCGGGTTCCCAACTCCTGGCGCAGAATCCGGCGGATGCGCCTGGCCTGGGGCGAGGGCCCGGTGTAGGCGACCCGCGGACAATCCGGCTTGGGCCCCAGCTTGACGTCGAGGAAATCGTCTTCCTTCAGCGTGTAGGCAAACTTGTCGCCGGTCCAGCCGAGCAGGGCGATGAGCTGGTCTTCGGGCAGCAGATGCCAGTTCTGCCGGATCACCGTAATGTAGGTGCGGCGGGCCTGCCCGGCGGGGACGTCCGGCTTCGGCGGCAACCCCATGGACTGGCCGACGGCCAGCAGGTCGCGTGGACTACATCCCACCACGCGCGCCATGCGGTCGATGTCCACCAGCTCCCAGTTGCGCCAGACGAATTGGTGCAGGCGGTCGGGGAAGTGGGATTCCTGGAGAGCCGGCGCGCGATTGGGCGCGGCCGCCAGGAAGGGAGCCGCCGCGAAGAAGGTTCGTCTGGTCACCAGAGCAGGGGAACAAACCGCTTGCTGCGGCGGCAATACTCCTCGTAGCCGGCCAGCGTCTGCCGCAGCATGCCCTCTTCCTTGATGGCCTGTCGCAGCACCACCGGGGCCAGCAGCAAGACCCCGGCCACCAGCCACGAATTCAAGGCCAGTTCCAATCCGGCGAGCAGCAGCAGGTCCCCAACGTAGATGGGGTGCCGGACGTAGCGGTATAATCCGGCCTCGACCACGCGCTGCGCGGGCAGCACGCCGGCGGCCTCGATATCCGACCAATTCCCGCCAAGCTGCCATCGCCCCAACACCGCGATAGCCAGCCCCAGCGTGTAAAGGCCGCCGCCGATCGCGCGGCGCGGGGCCGGATCGCCGCCGATGGGCAGGATCTCCGGCAGCACGGTCTGCGCCAGGATGCCGGCCAGAATGCCGATCTTCACCAGCTTGGTGAAAGTCCGGAACGACCAGGTGAGCGGCTCCGGGCTGGCCGCGGGTCCGCCGCCCTGGCGGCGCTTGAGAACTTCCCACACGGCCTTGTGAAACACCAGGCCGGCCAGCAGATAGATCCGTAGGATCACTCGCCGGACTCCATCTCCCGGCTTTGCACCACGCCCATGGCCTGCGGGCTCATGCGTCCCAGCCGGGTGGCAAAGGCGTCGCCGACCATCCCGATCAGGGTGACCTGGAGCGCGCTCAACAGCGCCAGCAGCGCCGACGCCGAGATATTCGGATCGCGCGTCAGGTCGATCGCGGTCTTCACGACCCCATAGAGCAGGCACAGCAGCGCCAGCGGCAGGAACACGCGCAAGGGGCGGAACTGCATGGCCGTGCGCAGGATCAGGACCAGGAAGCTGCCGGCGTCCCAGGGCACGATTTTCGATTTCCCGGTGCGCCGCAGGTAGTCGATGGGCACGTAGGAGACCGCGTACTTATCGCAATGCATGGCCAGCGTAATGGTGGTGGTCCAACTGAACTGGTCGGGCAGGATGGGGAAATACTGCATGGCGATCTCGCGGCGGAAAGCGCGCAGCCCGCTGTTGAGGTCCGGGATCCGGGCGCCGGACAGATAATTAGCCAGCCGGTTGAGCGCCCATTTGGCGGGCTTGCGCACCGCCGGGATGGCCACGTTGCGTCCCGTGCGCGCTCCCACCACCATGTCGGCGTTCTCCAGCTCGGCCAGCAGCTCGGGAATGTGGGCCGCCGGATAGGTGCCGTCGGCGTCGGTGATCACCACGATCGAATGCTTGGCCGCCGTGATCCCGGTCTTGAGCGCCGCGCCGTAGCCGCGATTACTGCGATGACGGATCACGCGCGCCCCGGCCGCCTGCGCGGCCTTGGCCGATGCGTCGGTCGATCCGTCGTCCACCACGACGACCTCGGCGTCGACGCCCTTCTCCTGAAGCAAGCCCCGCACCTGCTCGATCACCGGGCCGATGCCCTTCTCTTCGTTGAAGGCTGGAATCACAACCGAGACGGCCTTGATCATACCTGCGGCGGCTCTCCGAGCATCTCTTAGCTTCGCACAAACTCGAGGAACAGATTGAACTGGCTGGCCAGCGCGCGCAACTCCCCCTTGGACAGCCGCCCCCACAGGTACGAGGGACGCAGATAGTAGTCCAGGTAGGCCTTCCGGGTCATCGCCTTGAGATCGGCCAGGGTGAAGTTGACGCCCTCGATGGCTTCCGGGAACAGCGTGCCGTCGCTGAAACGGAAGTTGGGATCGTTCTTCACCTGCTCGTACAGCTTAGTGCCCGGATAGGGGGCGGCGATGTGGAACAGGGCGTAGGTGGGGTTCAGTTTCTTGGCGAAGCGCACGATGTTGTCCATCTCCCGGCGGTCCGATTCGGGAAACCCCATGATGAAGAAGCAGGCCGTCTCGATCCCCGCGGCATGGATGCGGCGCATCCCCTGCTCGATCTCGCGCATGGTGATGTCCTTGTCCACCACCCGGAGGATGTCGTCGCTGCCGGCTTCCACGCCGCAGTGGATCAGGCGGCAGCCGGCGCGCCGCATCAGCGACAGCAGCTCATCGTCCACCAGGTCGAGCCGGGTCTGGCAGCACCAGGTGAAATCGTAGGCCTTGGCGATGAGACGGCTGCAGAATTCCACCACTTGCTTGCGAAGCACCGTGAACTCCAGGTCGATGAAGTAGGCGGTCTTCACGCCGGAGTTCTGGATGGCGTGCTCGACTTCCTGGAGCAGCTTGTCGACGGACTTCTTGCGCACGCCGTCGCCGTAGGTCTTCAGCAGGCAGAAGGTGCACTTGGAAGCGCAGCCGCGC
>JACOSH010000093.1 GCA_016178945.1 Acidobacteriota bacterium | reverse complement strand
GGGAAGTGGTGCTGCGCGAATTCCAGCGCCACAAAGTGCCGCTGCGGATGGAAGTCGAGATGCCGACCGTCGAGACCATCCGCAAGCTGGTGCAGAATGACCAGGGTGTGGCCTTCATGCCGCGGATGTGCGCAGAGCCGGAGCTGGCGCGGGGCACGCTGCGGGCGGTGCGCGTGGACGAGCTCCACGTGGAACGCAAGATCCGGTTGGTCTATCCGGCGCGGCGTGCCATGAGTCACGCAGCCCGGGCTTTTCTGGAAGTGGTGCATGGCTGAAACCCGCGGCCGCCCCGCTCACGTCGTACAATTGATGGATAAGGAGAACATTATGCGCTTCGGCCTGGCGGTCTTGACTCTGGCGGCCCTGACACCCGGGTTCGCCGACACGCTCCAACTGCGTAACGGGAAAACAGTTAGAGGAACGTACCTGGGCGGAAACTCGCGCCAGGTCCGGATGGAGGTGGGCGACCGTGTCGAGGCTTTCGAGGTCAGCGACATCACCAGCCTTCAGTTCGACTCCGAAGCCGCGGCCCCGGCCCTTGCGCCGCCGGCGCGCGCGCGTAACGTGGAAAGGGACAGCGAACCGCGCGTCCTGCGCCCCTCGCCTTCGGCCTCGGCCGCGCCGCCGGCCAGAAGCTCGGGGATGACCCTGCCGCAGGGCGCCGCCATCACGGTGCGGATGATCGACGCCATCGATTCCGAGACGAACCGCATCGGCCAGACCTTCCAGGCCAGCGTCGACGAGCCAGTCCTGGTCGACGGCGAGACGGTGATCCCGCGCGGCGCCGACGCGGTCGTCAAGCTGGCCGAGGACAAGCAGTCCGGCAAGCTCAGCGGCCGCACCGAGCTGGGCCTGGTGCTGATGTCGGTCAAGGTCGACGGGCGCATGGTGGATGTGACCAGCGAGGAGTACACCAAGGCCAGCGAATCCCGCACCGCCAAGACCGGCAAGATGGCGGGCGGCGGCGCCGTGCTGGGCGCGATCATCGGCGGCATCGCCGGAGGGGGGAAAGGTGCGGCCGTGGGCGCCGCCGCCGGCGCCGGGGCGGGCGCCGCGACGCAGGTGGCGACCAAAGGGCAGCGCGTGCGCATCCCCTCGGAGACGCGCCTGACTTTCTCGCTGCAATACCCGGTCAAACTATGAGGGCCGCGGCGCTCCTGCTCCTGGGAATGCCGGCCTTTTCGCAGGGACCGCTCATCGAAGGGAAACCGGATAGCGCGGTCCGGGTCCTGATCTACGAGGACTTGCAATGCTCGGACTGCGCCGCCTTCCGGCGCATGATGGACGACGCACTTCTGCCGCGCTACTCGGCCAAGGTGGCCTTTGTCCACCGCGACTTTCCGCTGGCCAAGCACGCCTGGGCTCGCAAAGCCGCGATTGCCGCACGGCACTTCCACGAAACCAACCCGGAGCTGGGCGTGGCCTTCCGCCGCCACATCCTGGCGTCCATCAAGCAGACCACGGAGGCCAACTTCGAGCTGGGCCTGGCCGCGTTCGCCTCCGGGCGTGGGGCGGACCCCAAGCGGGCGCTGGCCGCCCTGGAGGAGAAGCGCCTGGCCGATCTGGTGGAGAAGGATTTTCAGGACGGCGTGGCGCGCGGCGTCGCCAAGACCCCCACCGTGTTCGTGGCCGGGAAACCGTTCGTCGAAACTTTCACCGTGGACGAGATCTCCAAAGCCATCGACCAAGCCCTTGCCGACCCCCACTAGCATCGTCACCGGCGCCAGCCGCGGGATCGGGCGGGCGATCGCCATCGAGCTCTCCCGCACCCATCGCGTGCTGGCGACCTATCGCGGGCGGCGCGACGCCGCCGAGAGCCTGCGCGACCAGGCCGGCGTCGAAATCGCGCAGTGCGACATCTCCTCGGCCGACTCGCGCGAGGCCCTGATCCGCTTGGCGCGCGAGCGCTTTGAAACGCTCGATTTGCTGGTCAACAACGCCGGGATCGCCCCGCGCGAGCGCCGCGACGTGCTGGAGGCCGGCGAAGAGAGCTTCGACGAGCTGATGGCCACCAACCTGAAGGGCCCGCACTTCCTGACCCAGCTCGCCGCGCGCTGGATGCTCGAGCGCAAGGCCGGACGCATCGTCTTCGTGACCTCGCTATCGGCCTACGCGGTGTCGGTGAACCGCGCCGAATACTGCATCTCGAAAGCGGCCCTTAGCATGGCCGCGGCCGCCTGGGCCCAGCGCCTGGGCGGACAGGGCATTCCGGTATTTGAAATCCGGCCCGGAATCATCCGCACCGACATGATCGCGGCGGTCGAGTCGGCGTACGAGGAGCGCATCGCCGCCGGCCTGCTGCCGCAGCGGAGGATGGGCGAACCGGGCGACGTGGCTCGCGCCGTCCGCGCCATCGCCGATGGGCTGCTCGATTACACCACCGGGCAGGTGATCAACGTCGACGGCGGCTTCCACCTGCGCAGCCTGTAGCAGTCACGGCCATTGCAGCCGCCTATACTGGAATTTGACGCAGCCTATTCACGTCATCGGCGGCGGATTGGCCGGCGCGGAAGCGGCCTGGCAGATCGCCCAGCGCGATCTGCCGGTTCTGCTGTATGAAATGCGGCCCGTGCGGTCCACACCCGCGCATCAGACCGACCGGCTGGCCGAGCTGGTTTGCAGCAACTCGCTCAAGACCGACCAGGAGAACGCCGCGCCCTGGCTGCTGAAGGCCGAGCTGCGGCGGCTGGATTCGCTGCTGTTGCGAGCCGCCCAGGCGGCCCGCGTGCCAGGCGGTCACGCCCTCGCCGTCGACCGCGAGCGATTCGCCGATGAGGTTACCAGCGCGATCGCTTCGCATCCGGGCATCGAGCTGCGCCGCCAGGAGATCGTCCGCATTCCGGAGGATGGCGTCACCATCGTGGCCACCGGACCGCTGACCAGCGACGCGCTGGCCGCCGAGATCGCCCGCCTCACCGGCTCTAACCGGCTGTACTTCTACGACAGCATCAGCCCCATCGTGGACGCCGAGACTGTCGATCCGGCCATCGCCTTTCGCGCCTCCCGCTACGGCAAGTCCCTCGACGGCGGCGACGATTACCTGAATTGCCCGATGGATCGCCCGCAATACCAAGCCTTCGTCGAGGCGCTGCTTGCCGCCCGCGCCGTTCCCGCTCACATCGAAGAGGACCGCACCCCCTTCTTCGAGGCCTGCCTGCCCATCGAGGAGATCGCCCGCCGCGGCCCGGACACGCTGCGCTTCGGGCCCATGAAGCCGGTGGGGCTGGTCGACCCGCGAACCGGGCGCAGGCCGTACGCGGTCGTGCAGCTTCGCCAGGAAGACCTGCGCGCCTCCAGCTACAACCTGGTGGGATTCCAAAACCACCTGCGCTTCGGCGAGCAGCAGCGCATCCTGCGGATGATTCCGGGGCTGGAGAACGCCGAGTTTCTCCGTTACGGCCAGATGCACCGCAACACCTACATCAATGCTCCGGCCCTGTTGACGCCCACGCTTCAGTTGCGCGGAGAGCCGCGCATCCTGTTCGCCGGCCAGATCTCCGGGGTGGAGGGGTATGTGGAGTCTATCGCCACCGGGTTGATGGCGGGGCGGCACGCCGCGGACCTGGCGCGGGGCCGGACCCCGCGGCCGCTGCCGCGCGAGACCGCGCTGGGCTCGCTCTGCCATTACATCTCGGGCGCGGATCCGCGCCATTATCAACCGGCCAACATCGCCTTCGACCTGCTGCCGCCGCTCGACGCGGAGACCCGCCACAAGCTGCGTCACGACAAACGCGCGCGCCATGCCGAAGTCTGCCGACTCGCGCGCCAAAGCCTGGATGGGTACCTGGATGCCTGCCTCTGAGCTGGAGACTTCCATCGAGCGCTACCTGGCGGAGCTGCGCCGGAAGAACGCTTCGCCCCACACCCTGGCGGCCTACCGGGAAGATCTGCGCCAGTTTCTCGAGTACTTTTCACCCGTGGGCGAGGCGCCGCCGGGGCCGGGCGAGTTTGACGCCTGGAAGATCCGGGAATGGCTGGGCAGCCTGTACCCGCGCCAGTTGAGCGCCCTGTCGATCCGGCGCAAGCTATCTGCGTTGCGCGCCTTCTTCCGCTTCCTGGTGCGCGAGGGCCGCCTTCCGGCCAACCCCGCCCGCCTGGTGCGCATGCCCAAAGCGCCCAAGACGCTGCCCGTCGTGATGACCGCCGAGCAGGCCAACGCGCTGGTGGACCAGGTGGCGGTCAACAAGCTGGAACGGCCTTATCCCTCGCGCGACCTGGCGATTTTCGAGCTGCTGTACGGCTGCGGCGTGCGCATCGGCGAGCTGGTGGGGATCGATCTCGAGGACCTGGATCGCGGCGAGCGGTGGATTCGGGTGCGCGGCAAGGGACGCAAGGAACGGCAGGTTCCCTATGGCTCGAAAGCAGCCGAGGCGCTGGAGCGCTACCTGGCGGAACGGATCGCCCAGCCCGGCGAGGCCGCCCTGTTTGTCAACCATCGCGGCGGCCGGCTCTCCGATCGCGGTGCGCGCGGGATCGTCAAGCTGTACGCCGTGTGCCTGGCGGGCGATCCGTCGGTGCACCCACACAGCTTTCGTCACGCCTACGCCACCCATCTGCTGGCCGACGGCGCGGATCTCCGCTCGATTCAGGAATTGCTGGGCCACGCGCGCCTGTCCACGACGCAGAAATACACCCAGGTGTCGCTGGCCGATCTGATGGCGGTCTACGACAAAGCGCACCCGAAAGCCTGAGGCTCCACGCTAAGATAAGTGCATATGCCTTCGTCGCTCGGGCGGACCCTGCTGTTGGCCGGAGTGGCGCTCGCATTGTTCGGGTCCTCGGTGATCGTGCTGATCAACGTGGTTCCGGGTCCGCACACCCCGGGCGACTATCTGATCATGGGTTGCCTGGCCACGCTGGTGGCGTTGCTGGCGCTGTTCCTGATCGTTATCGCAACTTCCCGCGAGAGCTAGGCCCGCCGCGCCTGCCAGCGCGCTTTTCCGTATTCACCCAGCCCGACCTCGCCGGACATGCGGCCGGCGGCCACCGTGCCGGTGAAATCGTAGCCCAGACGCGTGCCCTCGTAGGGCAGGCTGCCGCGCAGCCTGACCCGGTCGCCATCGATCTCGCCGGTGAGCTCGCCCTTGGCGATGCGGCCGGCGTGAGATCCGGTGAGCCGGTTGCCCGCGGCCTCCAGGGTTATTTGATGCTCGGTGGAGCCGGAGACAAATTCCAGTTCGACCAGCCAGCGCCCGGTGAGATCCAGGGCCGGAGGGTTGAGCGAGCGCGGGGCGGCCCCCGAGGGCGCTTCCCGCAGGATGGCCGCGAGGCGATCGGCGACGATCTTGTACTCCCCCTCCTGCATGGCCACGGGCCGAATTACGAAGCCGTGCCCGTCGCCCTCGGCGTGCGACATGATCCGCGGCTCGCCGTCCAGCAGCTTTCTGCCGATCTCACCCGCGGTCAGCCCGATGCGCTGCGGGTCCCAGGCCACATCCAGCACCGGGAAGGGGCTGGCGCCCGACGCCGGTTTCACTTCGGCCTGGACGCCCGGGACCGCGGTGATCTTCTCCCGGATGTGCTGGAACCATCCCTCCCACTTGCGGTACTCGCCCTGGAGATCGTAGCCGCCGCGCCAGATTTCGATGGCCGCCAGCATCCCCATGATCTCCTCTTTGCCGACCTTCATGGCGCGGCCGAAAGCGTGATGGGGCGAGGAGTTCAGCCAGGCGGCCTGCACCAGGTCGCGGCGGCCCAGCAGCAGGCCGGCGCACTGCGGCCCGCGCAGGAACTTCCCGCCGCTGTAGGCCACCAGATCGGCGCCGCGCGACAGATACGTATTGGGGACGCCGGGCAGCTCCGCGGCCGCGTCCACCAGGACCGGCACGTTGGCCTTCCTGGCCGCAGCGGCAATCTCTTCCAGGCGGATCTTGCCCTTGGCCTCGCCGGTTCCCAGCACCGCCACCATCGCGGTCTTGGGCCCCAGCGCGCGGTAGAACTCTTCGGACGAATCGACGGTCACCATCCGGATGCCCACCATCCGGATGGCGTGGTCGTACACATTGCGCGACTGCCGCGGCATGATCACCTGGTCCTTGAGGCCGTCCAGACGGGGAATCTGCTGCATCTTTTCGGGATCGCCGCCCGCGACGCAAGCGGCTGTGGCATGGGCCAGCGCCGCCGCGCATCCCGACGTGACCATGGCGCTCTCGCTACCGAGCAGCTCGGCCAGCCGCCTGCCGACGGCGGCCATCAACTCGTCGAGATTGACCGGATGGTGCGACGCTTCTTCCATGGCCCGGATCACCTCCGGCCGGGCCAGCGCGCCGCCGTTGATGGTGTAAGTGGCCGTCAGGTTGATGAAGGGACGGCCGCCGATGCGGGTGTAGACGTTCTCGGTGCGGGCGGCCGCGGCGGATGCGCCGCGAGCAAAGAGTCCGGCTGCCGCGGCGGTTTGAAACGCCTGGCGGCGATTGAGCTTTCGGGACGACATGACTCAAGAAAAGCAAGTCAGGAGTCGAATGTCAAATCCGGAAGCGCGGTGAGCCCATCACTCGGTGGCCGGGGATGGGGGGGCGGCGGGCTTGGCGGCGGCCGGTGCCGGTTTGGCGGCTGCTTTCGCAGCTGGCGCGGCCTTGGGCGTCCCGGACGGCGTCATGGCCTGCCCCACCATGAACCACAGGTACAGCGCGAAGGCCAGCGCGACCAGGCCGCAGGTGAGCAGCAGGAAGAGGCCGTCCACGGTGGCGGCCTGCCCGGTGAGGATCAGGCCCCCGCACGCCGCCAGACTGGCCGCGATCATCACCAAGCTGAAGAGAAACAGAACTCCCCGATCAGACATAAGCCTCTCATTTTATGCGGTCGCGGCCGCTCCCGCAAGTTGCCGCAGCACGTAGGGCAGGATGCCGCCGTTGCGGAAGTACTCCGCTTCCACGGGCGTGTCCACGCGCACCACCGCTTCGAACCGCTTTTCCGCGCCATCCGGGGAGACGGCGTGCACCGTCGCCTGGCCGGATCCAGCCACTGCCGCGGACACGCCGTCGATGTGGAAGACTTCCTTTCCGGTGAGCCCCAGCGTGTCTCTGTTTTCACCCGCCCGGAACTGCAGCGGCAGCACGCCCATGCCCACCAAATTGGTGCGGTGGATGCGCTCGAAGCTTTCGGCGATCACGGCTTTGACGCCCAGCAGGGCCACGCCTTTCGCGGCCCAGTCGCGCGAAGAGCCGGAGCCATACTCCTTGCCGGCCAGGATGAGCAGGGGCACGCCCTCCGCCTGGTAGCGCACGGCGGCGTCGTAGATGCTCATCTGCTCGCCGCTCGAATGGGTGGTCCAGCCGCCTTCGGTCCCTGGCGCGAGCTGGTTGCGCAGCCGGATGTTGGCCAGGGTGCCGCGCACCATCACTTCATGATTGCCGCGGCGCGCGCCGTAGGAGTTGAAGTCCCTGGGCTGCACGCCCTGCGCGATCAGGTAGCGGCCGGCAGGACCGTCGGCGGGGATCGATCCGGCGGGAGAGATATGGTCGGTGGTCACCGAATCGCCCAGCACGGCCAGGGCGCGTAGACCGCGAAGGTCGGTCACCGAAGTGGCCGGGTCCACCATCTCGTCGAAATAGGGAGGCCGTTTTATGTAGGTCGACTTCTCGTCCCACTCATAGACGCCGCCGGTGGGGATGCGGATCGATTTCCACTGCGCATCGCCTTCGAACACCTCTCCATATTCCTTGGCGAACATCTCCGGGGTCTGCGCCGCGCGGACCGCGGCCTGGATCTCCTGGTTGGAAGGCCAGATCTCGCGCAGGTAGACCGGGCGGCCCTCCGGGTCCGTGCCCAGGGGCTCGCTGTGCAGATCGAGATCGACCCGGCCGGCGAGAGCATAGGCCACCACCAGCGGCGGAGACGCCAGGTAGTTGGCCTTCACCTGCGCGTTGACACGGCCTTCGAAATTCCGGTTGCCGCTGAGCACGGCCGCGACCGTGAGGTTGTCGCGTTTCACGGCTTGCGCGACCGGCTCCGGCAGCGGACCGCTGTTGCCGATGCAGGTGGTGCAGCCGTAGCCCACCAGGTGGAACCCGAGCGCTTCCAGAAAGGGCATCAGGCCCGCTGCGCGCAGGTAATCGTTGACCACTTTCGATCCCGGCGCCAGGCTGGTCTTCACCCAGGGCTTGGCCTTCAAGCCCCGCTCGACGGCCTTTTTGGCCAGCAGCCCGGCCCCGATCATCACCGACGGATTGGAAGTGTTGGTGCAACTGGTGATGGCGGCGATGGCCACGATGCCGTGTCCGATGGTGGCTTGGGAGCCATTGAGCTCCACTTCGATCCGCTTGGGATCGAGGGAGGCGATGCTGTCGAGGAAGTTCTTCTTGACGTTGGGCAATTCCACGCGATCCTGGGGCCGCTTGGGACCGGCCATCGACGGCACGACGGTCGCAAGATCCAGTTCCAGAGTGTCGGGGAAAGCCGGGTCGGGCGTGGCGGCGGTGCGGAACAATCCTTGCTCTTTGCAGTAAGCTTCCACCAGCGCGATCTGGACGGCCGGCCGATTGGTAAGGCGGAGATAGTTCAGGGTCTCGTCGTCCACCGGGAAGTACCCGATGGTGGCGCCGTACTCGGGGGCCATGTTGGCGACGGTGGCCCGATCGGCCAGGCTCAGTTCCCCGACGCCGGAACCGAAGAATTCGACGAACTTGCCGACCACGCCTTTCCTGCGAAGCATCTGTGTGACGGTGAGGACCAGGTCGGTGGCGGTGGCGCCTTCAGGCATCCTGCCATTGAGGCGGAAGCCCACCACCGGAGGCAGGAGCATCGAGATAGGCTGGCCCAGCATGGCCGCCTCGGCCTCGATGCCGCCCACGCCCCAGCCAACCACGCCGAGGCCGTTGATCATGGTGGTATGGGAGTCGGTCCCCACCACCGTATCCGGGTAGGCCTGGCCGCCGGCGCTGGAGAAGACCACGGGCGCCAGGTACTCCAGGTTCACCTGGTGCACGATGCCGGTGTCGGGCGGCACCACGCGGAAGTTCCGGAAGGCCGACTGCGCCCAGCGCAGGAAGCTGTAGCGCTCGCGGTTGCGCTGGTATTCCAGCAGGGCGTTGGCCTCGAAGGCGCCCGAGCTGCCGAACTGATCGACTTGCACGGAGTGGTCGATCACCAGGTCGGCGGGCATCAGGGGGTTGGCCTTGTCGGGATTGGCGCCCAACTTCGCGAGGGCGTCGCGCATGGCGGCCAGGTCCACCGCGCAGGGCACACCGGTGAAATCCTGCAGGAGCACCCGTGCGGGCATGAAATTGATCTCCTTGGCGCCCGCGTTGCCCGAAGCCACCGCCTCGATGTCGGCGGCGCCGACCTTGTGCCCGTCCTCCAGGCGAAGCAGATTCTCCAGCAGAATGCGGATGGAGAAGGGAAGCCGGGAGATCGCGCCGAAGCCGCGTTTCTCCAAAGCGTCGAGACGGAAGATGCGGTATTCGGACGAGCCGATCCGCAGAACGCCGGCGGCGCCGAAGGAGTTTAGTTGTGGCATGGCGACTAAACTCCCATTCTACCGCAGGCGGCGCGGGCCGCCGTCCGAGCTATCTGGGCAGCGTTCCGGCCAGGTACAGGCTGGTCCAGCGGCCGCCGCGCCGGGCGCCGGGGGCCGCGTTCCGCAAGATCCGGAAGGCCACCGCGTCGCCGGGTTTCAGCGAGCCCTGGATGCGGCGCACGTCGCTCGCCGAGTTCACCGGCTGCCGGTTGATCGTCACAATCACGTCTTCGGCAAGAACGCCGATATCCTCGCCAAACGACCCGGGTTGCACCTCGACCACCCGCACGCCGCCTTTTTCCTCCAGACCCAAGGAATCCCTCTGGGAGGAAGTCAGGTTCTCGATCGTGACCCCGAACTTGACCGGACCGGTCTCGGGTTCCCCCGGCCGTTCCTGCTCAGGGCCCAGCCGCTCGGCGTACACCTTGGCGCGGTCCTCGACCTGGACCCGGAAGTCCTTTCGAGTCCCATTGCGCAGTACACCCAGGGTCACGGTCTGATGGACCGGAGTCTCGGACACGCGCGAGACCAGGTCTTCGCCCGTGTGGAGCTCCTTGCCATCCAGCGACACTTCCGCGCGAACCGAAATCGTAAACGCGCGATTGTTCACGAGCGGGCGGATCAATTCGACGCCTTGCTTGACGCGCTCGGGCACGGAGCCGGTGACGTGCCATCCATCGCCGATG
>JACOSH010000021.1 GCA_016178945.1 Acidobacteriota bacterium | reverse complement strand
CGGCTGGGCTACAAGGCGGTGGAAGTGCCGGTGCGCTGGGACAACGTGGAAGGCTCCAAGGTGGGGATGTTCAGCGGCCTCGACGGCTTCGTCGACCTGTGGCGGGTGCGCCGCAACCAGTGGCAGGGCAAGTACCGGTAATGGGGCTTACGGAAGCTCGGCGGCCAGCCAGGGATAGAACCGCCCGAGCGCGGAGCGGCGCATCAACACCAGTTGCTGGCAGCGGTCGCCGGGCTTGGCCACTCCGATGGCCAGCAGGACCCTGTGGCGGTCCAGCAGACAGGATCGCACGCTCAACTCCGCAGAGGCGGAGCGCCACCGGTGGAACCGGCTGCGCGGGGCGGGAAACAGATGGTCCACCGGCCTGGCTTCGGTGAAGGTGCGCGTGATGCGGATCAAGATGCCCGCCGGCCGCTCGAAGTAAAAGGCAAAATCGAGCTCACCGGCCTCGGACGCGCCAGGGGCGGTCTGGTATTCGAGAAGACGATAGCCCGGCCCGTTGGAAACGCGACGCGGGGCGCCCATCCGGCGCATGATCCCGGCGGCGCTCTCCTCCATGGTGAAGGCGGTGAGGACCGGCTCCGGCGCGGCCGCGTGGAGCGAGGCCAAGGTTAGTACAAGCAGACGCCTTTGCATTTGCCGTAGGTGAACGGATACCGGGAATTCAGCAGCACGTTGTTCACGAAGGCATCCCCTTCGGCCGTGTCGCCGGACAGCGACACGGCGATCTTGAACGGGATGTCGGTCTGATCCATGTACCCGGTGAACAGGAACGATCCGGGGCCCTCGGCGGTAATCGGCACCGAAGTCCCGGTGTGGTTGCCGGTGCGGAATCCGACGGAAAGGCGCCTCAGGACCTGGCCGCCGGCGGCCCGGTTCTCCGGGTAGCCGTCGCCATCCGCATCCACGTAATTGGGGAAGCCGTCAATGTCGTAGACGTTCTGGAAGGTGTAGGCCGGCGCACCCACGCGTCCGCTGGTGTTGGGGTCTCCGCCGGTGGCGCTGTAGTTGTACCCCGAGCGGACGTTGGCGTTGGAGTCCTTCATGACCCGCATCCCCTGTTGTCCGACCGGAGGACTGATACTGAAACTGAGGCTGGGCCCATTATCCAAATAGTCGGCATCCGGGATCTCATTCAGGCCGACGATCGACATGGACTGGTCGTGGTCGGCGGTCACCAGCAACAGCGTATCGGCCTGACGTCTGGCGCGCGCGAAGGCGCGGCCCACGCCCACCGCCTTGTCCAGTTCGAGGGTATCCCAGATGACCCCCGAGGCGTGGTTGGGGTGGGACTGCTTGTCAATCAACGCTCCCTCCACCATCAGGATAAATGGCTCCCTCTGATCCGGGCCGCTCAACACCTCGATGGCCTTGCGGGTCATCAGGTCGAGCATGGGCTGGTCGGTCCAGGCGCCGAAGTTGGGTCTGGGCTCACTGGCCGGCCGCGGGAGGCCCAGCCGGTCGTAGGCCGACTCCATGTTCGCATCCACCGTGGAACGCAGACCGTTGGCGTTTCGCACGCCGCTAGCCGAGCGTCGAAACAATCCCAGCACGGCTCGAGTTCCGCCGGGAAGGTTGCGAAGCTGGGTGGCAGTGGAGACGAATGAAAAGCCTCTCTGGCGGAACTCCGCGATCAGATCGCGCCCGTCGGCGCGGATTTCCGGCAGGAACTCGTCGTTGCCCCCGCCCAGGATCACATCGAAGCCCGGCTGGTCGCTCAACAGGGGATTCTCCAGAAACTGCCTGGCGATTTCAAACCGAGTCTGCCGGTTGCCGGTGTGCGAGCCTTCGGCGGCGGGTGTGGCGTCGGTGATGTTGGCGGTGGAAACGATGCCGGTGCGATAGCCGAACTTACGCCTCAGGTATTCCCACAGGGTCTCAATCCGCGGGTTGTCCAGCGCCGCGCCGACCGTGGACACGTTGAGGTTGGCCAGCCAGAGGCAGTCGGTCCCATCGGCGAATACGTTCAGAGCCGCCTCGAAAGTCTTGTTGCCCGTGGCCCAGGCGGCGGCGGTATTGGCGGAATCCGGAATCACCCGATCCCAGGAGTAGGTCATGACCATGCCGGAGACCGGCATCTGATCCATCTCGAGGAGCTCGTCGAAGTAGCCCTCCCGAAAGCCGGGCACGCCAGGTTGGGTCTCCACACTGCGCCCGACGATGCGCGCCGCATCGCGATAGGCGGTCCCCATGGCATCCCCAATATAGAGAATCACGCTGCGCGGCTGGGCGCCCATCGCGAACGGCCGGACGTGAAGGTCCCGGATGGTCTGGAGACCGGCCAAGGTGGCCGTCAGCCGGATATTGCCCGTGTCCTGGAAGCTGAACAGATTCGCGCGGTACACCGTGTCGGGGCGCGCATCGCAATCCAGATCGACGGTTTGGGGGCCAGTGAACCGGCTGCTGATATCCACGCCGTTGGCGGTCACCCGGATCGCGCCGGCGCCGGTAATGTTGCGAGCCTCGATCACCAGGTCGAGGCGCTGGTCCTGAAGCAGCCGGGTCCGCTCCGGCAGGAGAATCGACAGGCTTGTTTGTCCGCTGGAGACGGCGGCCAGCCATACGGGGAGCAGGGCCAGGGAAAGCGTCCG
>JACOSH010000135.1 GCA_016178945.1 Acidobacteriota bacterium | reverse complement strand
AGCGTGCCGCTGTAGCCGACCTTCACCAGGGCGGCCATCACTTCCTTGAAGTCCACATCGCCCTCGAACAGCTCGACGAAACGGCCCTGCTCGGCGCGAGCCGACAATTTGTAGTCCTTCACATGCACCCGCTTGATGCGGGCGCCCAGCGTGAGAATCCAGTCCTGGGGATAGCCGAACTGCATGACGTTGCCCATGTCGAAGTGGCTTTGCAGCCAGGGGCTGTGGAACTGGTCCACAAAGGCGCGCATCTCCAGCGGGCTCACCAGGAACTTATTCCAGACGTTTTCGGGGGTCAGCAGCACTTGGGCGCGCTCGGCGAAGGGGATGCACTTGCGCAATTCGGCGGTGACCCGATCCCAGGTGTCCTGGTAGCTATGCTGAAACCGGGCGCCCGAGCCGAGCCGGCCGGGCACGATGAGCAGGGCTCCGCAGCGGAGATGGGTCGCGAAGTCGATGGCCTTCTTGAGGGCCTCGACGCCCTTGGCGCGAACCTCGGGATCGGGGTGATTCAAGGGATTGGACGAGAGCGGCTCGGAGACCCACAGACTGGCGATGGTGACGCCGGCCTTCTGGGCCGCGTCGGCGACCTGCTTGAGCTGATCGGGAGTCGAGTCGACGGGGATCTCGCCGCCCATGCGGATTTCGATGGCGTCGAAGCCTGCGTTCCTGGCCTCGGCGAACCGGCCGGCCAGCGGCATCGAGGGCGGGAAATTGACCGAGCAGATGCTCTTGATGAAACGGGAGGCCGGACGCGCGGATTGGGTGGCGGCGGCGAACGCAGCAGTAAACTGGCGGCGGGTCATGGTCAGATCATGCCGCAGCCGATGACCGCCGGTCAAGGCGGCGTGAACCCCAAGATTTGCGCTCAGGCGGGCAAATCCCGGATAATCGCCACTGATGGTGACCTCGGAGGGTTATGCCTTCAAGCCCAGCCCGTACAGCAGCCATTCGCTGCTGGTGGAGGCGCTGCCGGCCGAGGGTCTGGGGCGGCGCGTTCTGGACGTGGGTTGCGCGAGCGGCTATCTGAGCGCGATCTTTGCAGGGCGCGGGTACCAGGTAACGGGCTTGGGGCGTCCGGGCGGCTGGGGGCGGCACTTTCCCGAGTCTGTGGAGCGGGTTGAAGCCGATCTGGAGCAGGGCTTGCCGGCCCTGGACGGCGCCTTTGCGTATGTGGTCTGCGCCGACATCCTCGAGCACCTGCGCGAGCCGGCCCATCTGCTGCGCCAGTTGTGGACCGTGCTGGAGCCGGAAGGGCGGCTGGTGGCGTCGCTGCCCAACAGCGGGAACCTTTATTTCCGCCTGAACATCCTGCTGGGACGCTTCCCTCAGGACGACAAAGGGCTGTTCGACCGCACCCATCTCCACTTCTACACGTGGAAGGGCTGGCGGGATCTGCTGGCCCAGGGCGGATTCCAGGTGGAATCGGTGCGCTCGACCGGTATCCCGGTGGGACTGGCCTGGCCGCGCTGGGAAAGCAGTTTGGTGGTGCGCGGGCTGGAGGCGCTCAGCTACGGGCTGGCCCGGATCTGGCGCAAGCTGTTCGCCTACCAGTTCGTGGTGGTGTGTAGGCCGGAGGCGCTGCCATGACCGCCCCTCACAAGCCCAAAGTCGTGGTGGTGATGCCGGCCTACAATGCGGCCAAGACCCTGCACATGACCTACGCCGATCTGCCCCACGAGGTCGTGGACCTGGTGATCCTGGTGGACGACGGGAGCAAGGACGAAACCTCCAAGATCGCCCGTGAGCTGGGCCTGGAGCTATTTGTCCACAACCGCAACTACGGATATGGCGCCAATCAGAAGACCTGCTATCGCGAGGCGCTGAAGGCCGGGGCCGACATCATCGTGATGGTGCACCCCGATTACCAGTACGACCCGACGCTGCTGCCCGACATCATCCGTCCGATTCAGGAGGGACGGGCGGACGTGGTGCTGGGGTCGCGCCTGCTGGGGAGGAGCCCGGTGGCGCAGGGGATGCCGTGGTGGAAATACCTGGCCAACCGCTTCCTGACCGGGCTGGAGAACCGGGTGTTCGGGCTGAAGCTGGCCGAGTATCACACCGGCTACCGGGCCTTCCGCCGCGAGGTGCTGGAGGCCGTGAACCTGGAGATGAACTCCGACGCGTTCATCTTCGACCAGGAGATCATGGCCCAGATCGTGGAGATCAGGATGCGGGTGGCCGAAGTGGGCGTGCCGACGCGGTACTTCGCCCAGGCCTCCTCGGCGTCCTTTGTGCAGAGCTCCATCTATGGGCTGTCCATCCTGTGGCTGCTGTGGCGGTACTGGCTGCACAAGAGCGGACTGCTGCGGCAGCGCCGCTTTGAGAGCCTGCAACTGCGGTACCGCGGCCAAACCACGGCGGCAGAGAAACCTTGACTAAGAAGACCTGGCTGGTTGCCGACTCCGTCCTGGTGTTTGCGCTGACGGCGGCGCTGATCTGGCCGCTGTTCAAGGCGAAGTACCTGGACAAATGGGCGTCGATCGAAAGCACCTTCATCGCCGACGCCCGCTTCCTGAAAGATCACTGGCCGCATCCACGCTGGCAGCCGCTGTGGTACACGGGAACGCGCTTCGACTACGTGTACCCGCCGGCCTTGCGTTACGGGACGGCGGCGCTGGCCCGCTGGTATCCCGGCATGCTGCCGGTGCGGGCCTACCACCTCTACGTGGCGTTCTTCTATTGCGTGGGGATCGCCGGGGTGTACCTGATGACCCGGATCTTGAGCGGCTCGCGCGCCAGCGCGTGGCTGGCCGCCGCCGCGACCGCGCTGCTGTCGCCGTGCTTTCTGTTCCTGGTGGACTTCCGCAACGACTCCTGGATTCGAGTGCCGCAGCGGCTGGGTGTGCTGATCCGCTATGGCGAGGGCCCGCACATGACCGCGCTGGCGCTGCTACCGCTGGCGCTGGCGGCCTCCTGGGTGGCGATCCGGGAGTGGAGGCCGGGGGCGCTGGCGGCGGCCGCGATCTTTTCGGCGGGCGTGGTGTCCAACAATTTCTACGGCGCCACGTCGCTGGCGCTCTGGTTTCCCCTGCTGCTGTGGAGCCTGTGGATCACCCACCAGGAGATCCGGATGATGTGGCGCGCGGCGGCGATCGCGGCGCTGGCCTACGGGCTGACGGCTTTCTGGCTGACGCCTTCCTATATTCAGATCACCACGCTCAATCTGAAACTGGTGGCCGAGGAGGGCAACCTGTGGTCGCGCTGGGTGGTGCTGGCGGCCGGGGTGCTGTTCGTGGCGGGGACGGATCGCTGGGCGCGGGGGCGGCGGGAACGCGCCTACCCCGTGATGCTGGCGGGGATCTTCCTGTTCTTCACGCTCAACGTGCTGGGCAATCATTTCCTGAATTTTCGCGTGATCGGCGAGCCGGCGCGCCTGGCGCCGGAGCTCGACCTGGTGCTCATTCTGGTGGTGGTGGAAGTGGTGCGGCGGCTGTGGGCGGGGACCACGCCGCGCAAGGCGGCGGCCCTGGCGATTGTGCTGGTTTCCTTTTCCACCTCGCTCAAGTTCGTGAGGCGGGCCTGGCACATTTACATCCGCGATCCGAATCCGCAGGAGCGCGTGGAGTACAAGATCACCGATTGGGTGGCGCGGAATCTGCCCGGCCAGCGCGTGATGGCCACCGGGTCGGTGCGCTTCTGGTACAACGCCTGGCACGATCTGCCGCAACTGGGCGGCGGCTCCGAACAAGGCCTCATCAATTCGCATCCCAACCTGGCGTATCTCAAAGTCGCCATCGAAGAGGAGGGGCGGCGCACCGTGCCGTGGCTGCAGAGCTTCGGCGTGGATGCGGTCATCACGCACGACAAGAACTCCAAAGAGATCTATCACGACTTCGTGCGTCCCGAGAAGTTTACCGGCGTGCTCCCGGTGCTCTACGACGATCGCGAAGGCAACGTGATCTACCGGACGCCGCGCCGTTACCCGGGTCTGGCTCGCGTAGTGGACCGCGCGCGCCTGGAGGCGCTCCCGCCCATGCCACGGGATGGCGACGAGCGAATCCTCCAGGCCTACGCCGATCTGCTGGAGAAAGGTCCGGATTCGCCGGCTCCCAGTGAATGGGAGGGGACCGACGTGCTGCGAATCCAGGCCCGTGTCGAAGCCGGCCAGGCCGTGGTCGCGCTGGCGGCCTACGATCCGGGCTGGCGCGCCTACTCCGGCGGGGCGAAGCTGGCTGTCCGGAAGGATGCGATGGGCCAGATCCTGATCGACGCGCCGCCCGGCGAGCACGACCTCAAGCTGGTATTCGAGCTGCCGCTGGAAAACGCGGTGGGGCGCGCGATCAGCATCCTGACCGTGCTGGCGATGATTGCACTCATCGTCCGCCGCCCGGAGGTGAAGGTCTGAAGCGCAACGCGCTCATCGCCACGGGACTGTTCGCCCTCAACGCCGCCCTCAACATCCCTCTCTTCCAGCCCGGCGAAGCGCGCTACCGCGACTCCATCGAAGGCGGCTACGCCTCTATGGCGCGCTTTTTCTCCCAGCATCCGAATCCGTGGGGATGGAACCCCACCCAATACGGCGGCCTCCCCACGCAGTTCACGTACCTGCCGGGCCTGACCTACCCGGCCGCGGGCGCGATGCGGCTGTTTCCATCGGCGGCCACCGAGCACGTATACCGGATCGTGGCTTCGACACTAGCGTGCCTGGGGCCGGCGGCGCTGTTTCTGTTCGCTTTCTACTTCACGCGCAGCCGCGGGTGGGCGGCGGCGACGGCGCTGGCCTACACGTTCTTCTCGCCCTGCTACGGCTTGATCCACACCATCTCGCGCGACCGTGGGTACGTCTACCTGCCCTGGCGGCTGCAAGTGCTGGTCAAGTACGGAGAGGGGCCGCACAACGCCGGCCTGACGCTGCTGCCCCTGGCCCTGATGGCCTCCTGGGCCGCGGCGGTGGGGACCCGCTACTGGCGGATACTGGCGGCGGCCGTGCTGCTGGCGGCCATCACGCTGACCAACTGGGTGGCGGCGCTGGCCCTGGCTTTCTGCGGTCTGACGGCCTGGCCTGCTTCTGGCTGACGCCGGGCTTCGTCCGCACCATCGCTTTCAACTGGCCCGCCGATGCCTTCAACTACCGGCTTCAGCAGCAGCAGAGCCTCCTGCTGTGGAGCCTGGCCGGCGGACTGCTGCTCGTGAGGTACGGCTTTCACCGCTGGTGGCCCTTCCAGCGCTATCTCTGCTGGATGACCCTGACCTTCTTCGGCTTCGCCTGGATTGTGGTGTGGTTCTACTCGTACGGCATCGCGGTGATTCCCGAGGCGCGCCGCTACGCGCTGGAGTTCGAGCTGTTTCTGTTCCTGGCGGTGTTCGAATATTTCCGCCTCATCGTGCGCAGCCCGAATCCCTCGATCCGGCTGTGCGCCTATGGCCCGGCCGGAATGATGCTACTAGCCGGATGGAGCCAGCCCTGGAGGCTCGCGACCCAGGGCTTCGCGGACCGGACTCCGCTCCCCCGGGAAGACACCATCGAATACCGGCTGGCCCGCCGGCTGGCGGACTGGCAGCCCCGCGGCCGTGTGTATGCATCGGGCGGGCTGCGCTTCCGCTTGAATTCGTGGTTCGATTTTCCGCAGGTGGGCGGCGGCTTCGAATCCGGATTGAGCGACCGGATGACCTTCGCGCTGGCCTTCCAGATCCGCACCGGCGTCAACAGCGAGCCCGGCCAGGAGGCCCGCGACGCGCTGGAAGAGTTGAAAGTGCTGGGTGTGGAATACCTGGTGATCCACGGCCCTCAATCGCGCGAGCACTATCGCGATTTCAAAAACCCGCGCCTGATAGAGGGTCTGCTCGATGTGGCGTACCGGGAGGAAGACGACACTATCTACCGGGTTCCCTTTCAGTCGCTGGCGCACCTGGTGGAGCGGGACGAGCTGGTAGTCTGGCCGCCGTCGTCGCGGCTGCCGGCGATGGCTCGCTACGTGGCGGCGATCGAGGATCCTTTGCGTCCCAAGCTGGCGGCCACCTGGCTGGATTCGAGCCGTCTGCGGATCGAAGGGCCCGTGCCCGCGGGCAAGCTCATTTCCGTGCAGGTGCGGAACGATCCGGGATGGGCGGCCAGCCAGGATGGACGACCGGTCGCCATCGAGACCGACCGGGTGGGTTACTGCGTGCTGCGGCCGGAGCCGTCGCCGCGGGCGCGGATCGACCTGCGTTACGGCGGGACTCGGGAGCAGAAGGTGATGGGCATCCTGAGCGCAGTGGTTTGGATCGGCGCGCTGGCGGGCCTGGCTGTGAAGCGAGGCGCCCGGTGAAGCGCGGCGATCAGCTCCGCCGCCTGCGAGAGGCGCCGCTCGACGTCCTGATCCTGGGCGGCGGCATCAACGGCGCCGGCATCGCGCGGGACCTGGCGCTGCGCTCGGAGCAGGCCGGGGCCGGCCTGCGGATCGGGCTGATCGAACAGCGCCAGTTCAGCTCCGGAACCAGCGGCAAGAACTCGCAACTGATTCACGGCGGGCTGCGCTATCTGAAGGGGCTGGAGTTCGGGCTGGTCCGCGAGGCGCTGCACGAGCGCGCCACGCTGCTGGAGATGGCGCCGCACCTGGTGGAGCCTCTGGAATTTCTGATCCCCTTCGAGAGCTGGTTCTCCCGTTGGTATTACGGCGCCGGGCTGTGGATCTACGATCTGCTGGCCGGGGAGCGCAATCTGGGACGGCGCCGGGCCCTGTCAGGCGAGGAGCTGGGGCGGATCGAGCCGGGCCTGGCGCCGGACCGTTTCGTGGCCGGCGCGGTCTTTTTCGATGCCCGCGTGCATTCCGCGCGGTTCGTACTGGAGAACGTGGCCGACGCCGTCCGCCACGGCGCGATGGCCGTCAACTACTCGCGCGCGGAGGGAATCTCGGGCCGGGCGGCGACCGTGGCGGATACGCTCAGCGGGGAGACCTTTGAGGTCCGGGCGCGAAAACTGGTGGACGCCACCGGTCCCTGGAGCCGGCAGCCCGGCCTGCGGCTGGTGCGCGGCTCCCACCTGGTGCTGCCGCGGCTGAACCGGAGCGACCGGGCCATCGCCTATTTCGAGCCGGGCGGGCGCATCCTGTTCGTGATCCCGTGGGGATCGGGCCGCCGCTTCTCGCTGGTGGGCACCACCGATATCGACCACGCCGGCGGACCCGGCCAGGTACGGATTTCAGAGGAAGAAGTCCGTTATTTGCTGGCCCTGGTCCGGCGCTTGTTTCCGGCCGCGGCCGGCATGGAGCCGATCTCGGCCTTCAGCTCGCTGCGCCCGCTGGTGGGGGATGCCTCCGCGTCCGCCACCGCGGTCAGCCGCGGCCACCGCATCTGGAACACCCCGGACGGAATCCTGCATATCGCCGGGGGCAAGTACACCACCTATCGGGCGATGAGCGAGGAGGCGGCCGGCGCGGTGTGCCGGGAGATCGCGCCGGTGCTGGCGGGCCTGCATCCGACCGCCACGACGCCGCTCGGCGGGCACACACGCGAACGCATCGGCGAGCTGCGGGCCTCGGCCGGGCGGCTAGCCGCCCAACACGATTTGGAAGAGGCCGAGGTCGAGGAGATCATTCGGGAGTATGGCGCCGAAACGCCCGCGCTGCTCTCGCTGCTGGCGGATTCTACGGGCCTGACACGCCTGGAACGCGCGCGCATCCGCTACGCCGTCGAGCGCGAGATGGCTCAGCGTCTCGACGATCTGCTGTACGTGTCCACCTACTGGGGCTACGAGCGGCAGTGGACCGAAGACGGGCTGCGTCCGTACGCCCAAGCCATGGCCGAAGACCTGGGTTGGGATGAGCGCCGGATGGAACAGGAAATCGCCGGGACTCTCTCGCCGTAGGACGCTACTCCAGCGATGCGGCGGCGATCTGGGCGATATCGAGCAGCTTGGGCGGGGACGGGGAGACCTGCGCCAGCGCGTCGCGGAACATGGTCTGGCAGAACGGGCAGGCTGCCGCCACCGCCTGCGCGCCGGTCGCGACCAGTTCCTCGGCCCGGTCGACATTGACGCGCTTGCCGGTTTCTTCGCCCAGAAACGCCAGGCCGCCGCCGGCCCCACAGCAGCGAGAGCGACCGCGAGCGCGCGGCGGTTCGATCAATTGGCCGGCGCGGGAGGCCACCGCGCGAGGCGGGTCGTAGACGCCGCGATAGCGCCCCAGATAACAGGGATCGTGGTACACCACCTTGCCGTCCGGACGCGGCGCCGGCAGGCGGGACTGCATCCGCTCCAGGAACAGACTGTGATGCTCCACCGGGAAGGACGCGCCGAAGTCCTTCCAGTCTTCTTCCATCGTGCGGACGCAGTGCGGGCAGATGGACAACATTTTCCCCACTTGGCTCTGCTTCAACTGCTCGATATTGGCCTCGGCGAGTTGCTGGAACAGCAGGTCGTTGCCCAGCCGCCGCGCCGAATCGCCGGTGCACCTCTCCTTGCGCAGGACCCCGAAGCTGACGCCCAAGTGACGCAGGACGCGCACCAGCGCCAGCACGGTCTCGCGCCCCTGCGGATCGTAAGCGCCCATGCAACCCAGCCACAGGCAGTACTCCTGGGAGCCGTCGTAGATGGGCAACTCGTTCTTCTCGATGAATTTCTGGCGCTCGCCGGAGGAGAAGCCCATGGGATTGCCGTTGCGCTCCAGGTTGAGGAACAGCTTGGTGCCGTAGTTGTCCTCCCACTTGCCGGTGTTTACCGCGCCGCGCCGCAGTCCGACGATCAGGGAGAGATGCTGGATGCCCACGGGGCATTGGTGCTCGCAGGCGCCGCAGGTGGTGCATTGGAAGGCCGCTTCCTCGGAAATGTACTTGCCCAGGAGCGGCTCGGCGGCTCCGGCGCCGAACTCCCGCAGGTAGCTGCGCACGCCCAGGACGATCTGCTTGGGGTCCAGAATCTTTCCGGTGTTGGCCGCTGGGCAATGCTCGGTGCAGCGCCCGCACTCGACGCAGGAAAAGGCCTGTAAAGCGACCAGTTGGGTGACGTCCTTGCCCGTGTCGAGGCCGAAGTCCTCATCGCCTTCGAGCGGCGGAATCTTGCTGAATCCGTCCCGCTTGGCGAACACGGCGATCGGGCTCAGCACCAGGTGCAGGTGCTTGGTGTGCGGGATCAGCGGCATGAAGATCAGCAGCGCCAGAGTGTGAGCCCACCAGTTGAACTTGCCGGCGACCGTGCCGTCCTCCACGGCGAAGCTGATCAGGTAGGTCATCATCAGGGCGTAGATCAGGAGCGCGATGACCCCGGATTCCTTGGATACTTTTTCGCCCAGCCACTTGGGGCGCACGAGGAACCGGCGGAGGAACAGCCCGACGATCGACACCGCCACCGCCATCGCGAACACGGCCACGAACCAGCGGTAGGACTGAGCCAGCGCGCTGCCGCGCGGCAGCAGCTCCAGCCCGACGCCTTGAGCCCAGTGCGCCACGGTGATCCCCCCGAAGGCGCAGAACCCCCAGAAGACCAGCGCGTGCGCGATCCCCGGCAAGGGCCGGTCGCGAATCACTTTGCCTTGCAGCAGCACTTCCCAGACGAACACGCCCAGCCGCGCGGGCAGGTTGCCCAGGGCCAGCGCGGGGTCCTTCTTCGACTGCCGGATAATGCGCAATACAGGTCCGAATCGCCGCCAGAAGCCGTAGAGCGACGCCGCGAGCAGCAGGAGGAAGAGGAGCGTTTCAAGCAGGGACGGGTGCTTCATAGGAGATCTCGTCCGAATGTACCATTGCGCGGGGAGCTATCATAAGCGCATGGGCCTGGATCGCCTGTACATCGCCACGCCGTGCAGCGCCAACTGGGACGAGATGTCCGGCGACGAGCGCGTCCGGTTTTGTAGCCAGTGTCGGCTTCACGTGTACAACCTGTCCGAAATGACGAGGCCGGATGCGGAAGCGCTGCTGCGGCGCACCGAGGGCCGCGTGTGCACGAAGTTCTACCGGCGCGCGGACGGCAGCATCCTCACGAAGGACTGCCCGTATGGCCTGCGCGCGATCACGCGGCGAGTGGCGATGGCCTATGCCGGCGTGGCGGCGTTCTGCGTCCGGGCGGCTGCCCAAGCAGGCGCCACTGGCTCGCTGAGCGGGATCGTGCGTGATAGCACGGGCGGCGTGATCGTCAACACCCGTGTGTGGGTTTCCGGCCCGGACCCGCAAACCTCCGCGACGGACGCCTCCGGGAAGTTCCAGTTCGCGGCGATGCAGCCGGGGTTGTATTCCGTGAGAATCGAGTGTCCGGGGTTTCGGAGCTTCAACCAGGGCGGCGTGATCGTAAAGCCCGATAAACCCGCGTTCGTGGAGGCCACGCTCGAAGTTGGTTCCATGGGGGGGCCGGCTTTTGCCGCGTGTTCCAGGCACACCCGGGCCAGTCACATTGTGCGGAGAGTCTTCGGATTTCTGGCCCGCTGAGTCTCGCATGCGAAGACGACTGGCGATGGCTGCGCTGTCGGCGGCCGCTTGCGGGCCGAAGGCGTCTCGGACGAGAAAGGCGGCCGCGATGACTCCCGACATCCTCCACCTTCCCGCTCCGCCGGCCGATCTGCGGGTTGCCTACGGGCCGGACCGGCTTCAGTTCGGGGATCTGCGGTTGCCCAAGGGCGCCGGCCCGCATCCCGTAGTCCTGGTCATTCACGGCGGCTTCTGGCGCGCGGCCTACAATCTCGACCACATCGGCAGCCTGTGCGCCGCTCTTACGCGGGCCGGGTTCGCCACCTGGAATCTGGAGTACCGGCGGATCGGGGACCCGGGCGGCGGCTGGCCGGGCACTCTGGAGGATGTCGCGGGCGGCGCGCGGCACCTGCGCATTCTGGCCGAACCGCACCGGTTGGATCTGGACCGGGTCGTCGCGCTGGGGCATTCCGCGGGCGGGCACCTGGCGCTGTGGCTGGCCGCGCAATCCGAGGCCGTGCGATTGAAGGGCGTGGTGTCGCTGGCCGGAGTCGCCGACCTGCGCCGCGCGTGGGAATTGCGCCTGAGCCGGGGAGTAGCCGGCGAGCTGCTGGGCGGCGGTCCGGAGGAGGTCCCCGACCGCTACCGGAGAGCCTCAACCATCGAGCTGCTGCCCTTGCGAGTTGCGCAGCGGCTGATCCACGGCACGCGGGACGACATCGTCCCCATCGAGATCGCCCGCCGCTACCTGGACGCGGCCCGCGCTGCCGGCGACGACGCGCGCCTGATCGAGCTGCCCGGCGCGGGGCACTTTGAGCTCGTCGATCCGCGGACTCCGGAGTGGCGGGAGGTGGAGCGCGCGGTGATCGAGCTGGCGGGTAGCCCACCGGTCCGGTGAGGCGATCAGCCCAGCGCCCGTTCGATGGCCCCCTCCAGTTCTTCCTTCCCCAGCGCGGTGCTGACAAACAGCTCCTGGCGCGCGCCCGCGCTCAGGGCGATGGCCTTCCAGCCGTTCTGCGTGGGCACGGTCACGCGCACCTGCACTTTGCCGCGCGCGTCGCGGACGGGGCGGATCACACCGGGAATCACGGAGCGGATCCTGGGGTTCGAAGCCAGCAATCGCTCCAGCACGTCGCGCAGCCCGCCGATGATGCTGTGCTCGATCTTGAGCCTGTTCTGCGCGGTGCGCAGGCGCATCGGGCTCTATCTCCAGCCTTCTTCGCCGCGCAACGGTACAAAGCGGCAGTGGCCGGCCGTGCGGGTTTCGGTGTTCCCGCCTCGCCGCTTGGTGACCACCAGCAGCGACTGATCCGACAAGGGTCCCACCGGGATCACCAGCCGGCCCCCTTCGCACAATTGGTCCACCAGCGCGCCGGGAACATCGGGCGCGCCCGCGGCGACCGAGATCGCTTGGAACGGCGCGTATTCCGGGCATCCGGCGGAGCCGTCGCCGGCGACCACGCGGATATTGCCCAGCCGGCCGGTCTTAGCCAGATTGCGCTCGGCGAGCTTGGCCAGAGCCGGCACGATCTCGACGGTAATCGCCTTCTTGGCGAGCAGGCCGAGCACCGCCGCGTGATAGCCGGATCCAGCGCCCACCTCCAGCACGGTCTCGGGGCCCTCCAGCTCCAGGCACTCGGCCATCAGGGCCGTCATGAAGGGCTGGGAAATCGTCTGACCGCGACCGATCATGAGCGGTTCATCGCGATAGCTGAGCAGCCGCAGCTCGTCGGGGACGAACTCCTCGCGCGGCACTTCCCCCATGGCCCGCAGCACGCGCGGGTCGCGGATGCCGCGGGCGCGCAACTGGCGGGCCACCATCGCGCTCCGCTCCGACGCCCAGTCCGGAATCATGATGGGTCTCCCCCTGAACGTATAATAGCGATAATGGCCCACCAAATCACCTTGATTCCCGGCGACGGAATCGGACCGGAGGTGGCCGCCGCCACGGTGCAGGCCGTGGAGGCAACCGGAGTCCAGGTGGAGTGGGAAGTGGTCCCAGCCGGCGCCGCCGCCTTCGCCGAAACCGGACAGGTGCTGCCGGACTCGGTGCTGGAGTCGCTGGCGCGCACCCGGGTGGGGCTCAAAGGCCCGGTCACCACCCCGGTCGGCGCCGGGCATCCAAGCGTCAATGTGGCGCTGCGCAAGAAGCTGGACCTGTACGTTAATTTCCGGCCCGTGCGCATGCTGGCCGGCCTGCCCACGCGGTACCAGGGGGTCCACATCGACCTGATCCTGTTCCGCGAAAACACCGAAGATCTGTATTCGGGCCTGGAGCACGAGGTGGTGCCCGGCGTGGTGGAGAGTCTGAAGGTGATCACGCGCGTGGCCTCCTTGCGCATTGCCCGCGCCACCTTCGAGTACGCGCGCCGCCACGGCCGCCGGAAAGTCACCGCCGTCCACAAGGCCAACATCATGAAGATGAGCGACGGCCTGTTCCTGCGCTGCTGCCGCGAGGTGGCCGCGGAGTTCCCCGAAATCGAGTACCGGGAGTTGATCGTCGACAACGCCTGCATGCAATTGGTGATGCACCCGGAGAATTTCGACCTGCTGGTGATGCCGAATCTCTACGGAGACATCGTGTCGGACCTGACGGCCGGGCTGGTGGGCGGGCTGGGCATCGTGCCCGGCGCGAATCTGGGCGAGCGGCACGCGGTGTTCGAGGCGGTGCATGGAAGCGCGCCCGACATCGTGGGCAAGGGTCTGGCCAACCCCACGGCGCTGATGCAGTCGGCCGTCCTGATGCTGGAGCACCTGGGCGAGTGCGAGGCCTCGCGGCGCCTGCAGCAGGCCATCGAAGGGGTGTTCGCCGAAGGAGCCTGTCTGACGGTGGATGTCGGCGGGTCGGCCTCGACGGGGCAATTCACCGAGGCGGTCATCCGCAGGGTCAAGTCGGCATGAAGGGCCGCAGGAAGGTGGAGGTCCGGCGCGTGGATGAGTGCCGGACGCTGGACGAAGTCTTCCGGCACTGCCTGCCGGCATTCGGCGGGGCCTTTCTGCGGCGCGCTTACACCATCCTCGACCAGGCCATCGGCATGGGCTGCCCGATGACGATGGCGGTGGCTGGGCCGGTCACGGTGTCGGGCCAGCACCAGGCCTGGCTGATCCCGCTGCTGGAGACCGGCTGGATCGCCTATCTCAGCACGACCGACGCGGTCTGCTATCACGATGGCCATCGTAGCCTGGACGGTTATGAGGACGGCCCCATCCACGAGGTCCCCATCTTCGGCGACGATGGCGCGCTGCGCGACGAAAAAACCATCCGGGTCACCGACATGGCTTTCGACGAGGAGGTCCTGTTCGACCAGGACCGCTTGCTCAGCGCCGTGCTGGCCTCGCCGGAGTTTCAGCGCCGCATGACCGGCACCGAGCTCCGCTACCGTCTGGGGGCGATCTTTGCAGACCGGGAGCGCAAGATGGGCGTCGAGCCGGGACTGCTGGCGATCTGTCATCGCATGGCCATCCCGGTGTTCGTCGGCGCGCCGGGCGACGGCAGCGTGTTCCTCAATTCGATGAAGCTGTGGGCCATGCGCCAGGCGGGTCTGATCCCGGCCTACGAGTTCGACCTCGATCTGCACGCCGAAGTTTTCGAGGCTTGCGCCTACCATCGCTGGGGCCTGTTTGACCAGGAGCCCCACGCGCTGGCGACCCTGGTGCTGGGGGGCGGCGTCCCCAAGAATTTCAACCTGCAACCCGAGCCCGCCCTGGGGCAAGTGCTGGGTTTGGCCGGCGTGCGGGGCTACCACTTCGACGTCCAGATCGTGACCGCGCCGGTGACCGAAGGGTCGCTCTCCTCCTGCCCGCCGGCGGAGGCCGTCACCTGGGGGAAGGTCGACAAAGACACCTACCAGCAAGCCACCGAAAGCCTACCCGCGGATTACTCGATGGTCATGCCCTTCCTGGTGAAGGCCCTGCTCGACAACCGCCGCCGCTATGAGGAACTGGCCGCGCAGTCAGGCGAAGAGGAACTGTCCCGGCAAGAGGCCAAGGCCCGCGGCTACCTCCGCCCGCGCGACGGCTACCGCCTGTTTGCGCGCCGCGAGGAGCTCTGCCGCAGCCTGGAGCAGGCCGTGCGCGAGAACCGCGAGTTTCTGCTGGAGTCGTTGCGCTATCCGCTGGCGACGGCCTGAGGGGGGCGCATGACAACGCTTCTCCTCAGGCCGGGACATAGCGCTTCACCGCGATGCCGCGGGAGTGCTGACGCGTCCTCGCCACGTCGTAAGCGAGCTGCATCCGGAGAAGGTGGTTCTGTCGGGGCCGAACGCCTTTTCAATGCGCAGGGCCATCTCCGGTGTCAACGCAGCCTTGCCATGAAGAAGGTCGGACAGCGTGGCGCGGCGCACCTTCAGGATCTCTGCCGCCTTCGACAGATTGAGGCCGAGGGCCTCGATGATCTCGGTTCTGATCAGGTCGCCCGGATGGGGCGGGTTCTTCATGGGCACGGCTCCAGTATGTACGGTAACTGCCGTGCACGTCTACCGGCTCCGCTATTTCACACCCGGGCGCCTGATGAATCTTGACAAAATCTACATTTAGATTTAGTCTAAATAGTGAGCCCGGACCCCCTCCGGATTGCGGACCCTCGAGCGCTCGACTACCCTGAGGAGGGGGCGTGTCCCCCGGTTCCATCTACAGCCAAAGATAACAGTCATGTCTATTCGAAAACTCTTTCGCCTCATCCCTTCCTTCGCCCTGGCGGCGCTGCTGGCCGCTTGCGGCGGCTCCAAGCCTCCGGCCGAGGAGCCCAAGGCGCCGCCCGCGCCGGCCCGGCCCATCGGCGCGGCGATCACGATTCAGGCTCCGCTGGGCCTGCCGGCGGTTCCGGCGCCGGCCGAGAACCCGGCCACGGCCGAGACCATCGCCCTGGGGCGCCGTCTCTACTACGACAAGGCGCTCTCCATCGACAACACCGTTGCCTGCGCCTCCTGCCACGATCCGAAATTCGGTTTCACCGACGGCAAGCAGTTCTCCGAAGGGGTCAAAGGCCAGAAGGGCGATCGCAACGCGCCCACGGTGTTCAACGCCGCCTACGCCACGGTGCAATTCTGGGACGGGCGCGCGCCCAGCCTGGAGAAGCAGGCCGAAGGCCCTGTCGCCAACCCCATCGAGATGGGCCACACGCTGGAAGGCGTCGAAAAGAAGCTGAGCGCCGATCCGTCCTACAAGGCGGAGTTCGAGAAGGCCTACGGCCCGGGCCCCATCACTTACGAGAAAGTCGAGAAGGCCATCGCCTCCTTCGAGCGCACCGTGATCAGCGGAAATTCTCCATTCGATAAATTCATGTACGGCGGCGACCAGAAGGCCCTCAGCCCGGCCGCCCAGCGCGGCCTGACAATCTTCCGCGACGCCAAGAAGGGCAACTGCGCCGTGTGTCACACCATCGAGGAGAAGTCCGCCCTGTTCACCGACAACAAGTTCCACAACATCGGAGTGGGCGTGGACACCAAGGGCGAGCTGACCGACCTGGGCCGCTTCAAGGTCACCAAGGCCGAAGCCGACCGCGGCGCCTTCCGCACTCCTTCGCTGCGCAACATCGCGCTGACGGGCCCGTACATGCACAACGGCAGCTTGAAGACGCTCAAGGAAGTGGTCGACTTTTACGTGGGCGGCGGCAGCTCCAATCCGCAACTGGACAAGGAGATCAAGTCGCTCGATCACCTCACCAAGAAAGAGCGCGCCGATCTGGAAGAGTTCCTGAAGGCCCTTACCGGCGAGATCCCGGCCAATGTTGGCCCGCCCGAGGCCCGGTAATCCGCCATGAAGCGCTATTCGGCGGCGGTTGCCGCTCTGTGGCTGGCCGCTTGCGCCTCCGAAAAGAAAACGGAGACGCCGGCGGAGAAGCCGGCCCCGGCGCCCGCCTCGGTCAGCGGCAAGGTGGTCTTCGAGGGCAAGCCGCCAATGATGCCCGTCCTCAAGATGAGCGAGGAGGCGGCCTGCGTCCGCTTGCACAAGGCGCCGGTCCGGTCGGAAGAAGTGGTGGTCAACGAGGGCGGGACGCTGGCCAATGTGTTTGTCTGGGTCAAGAGCGGGCTGGAAGGCAAGACCTTCGAGCCCGCCAAGGATTCCGTGACCATCGACCAGCGAGGCTGCACTTTTCGCCCGCATGTCATTGGCATCCGCGCCGGCCAGACGCTGGTGGTGGTCAACAGCGACCCGGTCTCGCACAACATCCATCCGATGCCCAAGGAAAACCGCGAATGGAACCAGGGCCAGGCGCCGCAGACACCCAACCTGGAGCGGCAGTTCGCCCGCCCGGAGATCATGATTCCGGTAAAGTGCAATGTGCATTCCTGGATGCGGTCGTACATTGGCGTGGTGGACCATCCCTACTTCGCCGTCACCGGCGAGCAGGGCGCGTTCGAGCTCAAGGGCCTGCCTCCGGGCGAATACACCGTGGCGGCGTGGCACGAAAAGTACGGCACGAAAGAGCAGAAAGTGACACTGGCCCCGGCCGCCAGCCAGAGTCTCGACTTCACGTTTCAGGAGCGAGGGAACCAACCATGACGACCATCGACTGGAGCTACCACCGGCCGGGTTGAATGACCTGCCGCAAAACGCAAGAGTTCCTTGCGAAAAAGAAGGTCTCGACGGCCATGCAGGTGGATGCCCGAAAGAACGCCGTCCGGGAGAAGGAAGCCCTGGCGCTGGTCCGGGAAGTGGACGAGATCTACGCCGCCAAGGGCAAGCAGGTGGTGCACCTCAATCTGAAGACGGACAAGCCCGGTCCCGCCGCCCTGGCCGGAGTGCTGCTCGGCCCGACCGGGAACCTGCGGGCCCCCACCCTGCGCCGCGGACGGACTCTGATTGTGGGCTTTGACGAGGCGACCTACGATAAGCTGCTGCGATAGCAGAGTACCGGGCAGACCGGAAGGCCCCGCCGGACACCGTTGGAATTTGAGTTCCAGGGCGTCCGGATAGGGCCTTCCCTGGAGTTGCTTATACTAACAACAAGACAGGAGGGGGGAATTCCACAACGCCCTCGCGCTACTGCGCTTCCAGCTCCGCCATCCAGATGTTCCCCAGCCGCTCCTCCATCGTGAATACGACCTTGTCGCGGGCAATCGAGATGGCCACCTGCCCGCTCCGAACATAGAGCGGAGAGCGCCGCGCGCTATGGAAGTGGTGGACCGGCTGGGGCGTTCCCAGGGGTTGCTTGGTTGCCGGGTCCAGGCGCTGGACCCACAGGCATCGCGCGCCATCGCGCTGGGACATGAAGTAGAGAAGGTGGCCGTCCGGCGAGAAATCCGGCAGCACATCCCAGGCCGAACGGTCGGTCACGCGAATCAGCTCGCTGCCGGAGGCTGGCCGGTCCTGGTGCATGGGCGCGATTAGAATCTGGGTGCGCCCTGGTTCAGCCGTCCTGTAGAAAGCGATCCAGCGATTATCCCAGGAGAGCTTGGGCGCGGGGCCTCCGTTTTCCACTACTTTCCTTTTCTCGCCTGAGTTAACATCCCCCAGGAAAATGCCGGCTCCGGATGCGCAAAGCAGCGACTTGCCGTCCGAGGCCCACGGAAACACAGTGCAGTCTTCGATCACCTTCTGCGGCAAGCCTCCGCTGGAGGCTACCAAATAGACATTTTGCTTTCCGCCTTCGCGGATCCGGTAGGCCACCTTGGCACCGTCGCTGGTGATGCGCGGATTCTCTTCGTGCGCGGGCGTCGAGGCCAGGGCGGTCTCACGCCCCGTCTTCAGGTCCTTCAGCAGCACGTCCCAGTTTCCGGAGCGGTACGAGTTATAAACCAGCTTCTGCCCGTCCGCGGAAATGGAGGGACGAGTATCCGGCGCCATATCCTGAGTCAGCCGCTGCGGCTCACCGAGGACCTTGGCGCGATCGGGGTCCAGCGGCAGACTCCAGATGTCGTCGTTCTCGGTGATGCTGGAAAACACCAGCCGGCTCTTCCCGCTCGCCGCGCCCGGTCCCAGGGAGGGATCGCCCTCCAGCGCGGTTCCCGAGGTCATCCGCTCCGCCGCGCCGGCCACTCCAAATGTCTTCGGCGACAGGCGAAGCTGCCAGATATTTCGAGTGTCTCCGGAATGCGCGGCGAAAACGATCCGCTCTTCCAGCCACTGCCCAGGGACAGGGACAAGCTGCGCTTGAGTGCCCGTCAAGAGTTGTTCCGGCGCCAGTCTTTGCGCGCGCAGAGCACTCCAGGCCCCGGTCGGCACAACGACTTCGCTATCCAGCGTGGCGACCCACCAGTCGAGGTTTCTGTCTTGCATTCCCTCGAACAGCAGCTTCTTGCTGTCCGGCGACCAGACCGGATAACGGGCCTCCTGAAATTTCGGCTGCACCGCTCGGGGCGTACCGCCGGCCGCGGGCACGATGAAAACCCGGCCAGTGTGATAGATCCCCGCGGCCCGCTCCCCGGCCCAGTAGGCGATCCAAGCGCCGTCCGGAGAGAAGCGCGGCCGATTCCCCCGGCTGGCGATCTTCTTCTCGGTGCCGCCGATGGTCGAAATGACGTAGATGCCGCCGCCTTCGCGCTCGGAGCTGAACACAATTTGGCTGCCGTCCGGCGAGAAGGCCGGCTCGCGATCATCGGCTGGATCGCGGCTCAGCCGCACCGGGTCTCCTCCGGCGACCTGTTGGAGCCAGATATCGAGACCGCCCTCGCCGGCGCGATCCGAGGCGTAGGCCACCAGCTTGCCGTCCGGCGACAGTGCGGGCTCGGTGGTCAGACCCGGATCGCTCGACAACCGCGTCAGCACGGGCGCCTGGCCCGGCGGCTGCTTTTTTCCGCGCATCAGCCACCATCCCGCCCCTGCGACCATCAGCAGCAGCCCGGCGATCACGACCCATTGGGTTGGGCTGAAGAACCTGCGCTCCACGGGCCGCTCGGACGGCTCCACCTTGCCCGACTCGCTCTCTTCCTTCGACTCCTCCAGCGCCACCTTCAGATCGTCCATGTGCTGGAAGCGGCGCTCCGGATCTTTGCGCAGGCACCGGGCGACAATGCGCTCGACCTCTTTGGGCGCGCGCATCGGCGTCTGCGGCTCCGCGCGCAACACCGCCGCCATGGTCGCGGCCTTGGAATCGCCCTGGAAGGCGCGGTGTCCGCTGAGCATCTCGTGCAGCACCGCGCCGAAAGCGAAGATGTCGGACCGGCCGTCCAGCTTCTTCCCCTCGGCCTGCTCTGGCGACATGTAGGCCACCGTGCCCAGGATCGCGCCATCCTCGGTGCTTGGCGCGGTCGCGGTTTCACCGGATCCGTCATCGGAAGCGCGCTCGGTCAGCTTGGCTAGGCCGAAGTCCAGCACCTTGACCTGATCCTTCTCCGTCACCATGATGTTGGCGGGCTTCAGATCGCGATGAATGATGCCGGACGCGTGCGCCGTGGCCAGCGCATCGGCGATCTGGACGGCGTATTTGAGGGCCAGTCCGAGAGGCAGTCCCTTGCCGCGCACCAGTTGGTCCAGCGTGCGGCCGGGGACGTACTCCATGGCGATGTAGTCCACGCCCTCGGCCTGCGCGATGTCGTAGATGGTGATGATGTGGGGATGGTTTAGCGCCGAGGCCGCCTTGGCCTCCTGCACGAACCGCCGCTTGCGCTCGGGATCCGAAACGCGATCGGCCGGCAACACCTTGAGCGCGATGAAGCGGTCGAGGTGGGTGTCGGTGGCCTTGTAGACCACACCCATCCCGCCCGCGCCCAGCTTCTACACGATTTGGTAGTGCGCGATCGTCCGGCCGATCATGCCGAGAGGGCCATTATACAGCAGCGGCCGCCGCCTGCCGCCGGTCGCGGTGCTACACTCGATGAGTTATGGCTGAGCTGGTTGGCTACGCGATTCGCGACGGAGTGGCGGTAGTGACGGTGGATAATCCGCCGGTGAATGCCTTGAGCCCGGGAGTGCCGGAGAGCATCGAGGAAGCGATCAGCCGCGCGGGGGCCGACCCGGCGGCCCGAGCGGTGGTTCTGATCGGCGCCGGCTCCACCTTCATTGCCGGGGCCGACATCCGCTTCTTCGAGACGATCCCCAGCCGCGAAGCGTCAATCGAGCGGTCGCACGCCATTCACGCGCGGCTGCGCCGGATGGAGGACTGCCCCAAGCCGGTGGTCGCGGCCATCCACGGCACGGCGCTGGGCGGCGGAATGGAATTCGCCATGGCCTGCCACTATCGCGTCGCGGTCCCCAGCGCCAAGGTGGGGCAGCCGGAGGTCTTGCTGGGGATCATCCCGGGCGCGGGCGGCACGCAGCGGCTGCCGCGGCTGGCCGGCGTCGCGACGGCGCTCGAGATGTGCACCCAGGGCAACCACATCTCCGCGGCGCGGGCGCTGAAGGAGGGCGCCATCGACCGCGTGATCGAGGGCGATTTGCTGACCGGGGCGATCCAGTTCGCGCTGGAGCGGGCCGGCCCGCGGCGAACCCGCGACCTGCCGGTGAAGCCCGCCTCGACCGACGAGATCCGGGCGGCGCTCAGGAAGACGGCCCGTGGCGCGCGCGCGCCCTTCGCCTGCGTCGAGGCCATCGAAGCCGCCATGACGCTGGGCTTCGACGCCGGCTGCGAGCGCGAGATTCAGCTCTTCGCCGACTGCGTGCTGTCCAGCGAGTCCAAGGCCATGGTCAAGCTGTTCTTCGCCGAGCGCGAAGCCTCGAAGGTCCCCGGCGTCTCCAAGGATACGCCGGCCGCCGAGATCCGCCGGGCGGCGGTGGTGGGAGCGGGCACCATGGGCGGCGGCATCGCCATGTCCTACCTGAACGCCGGCATCCCGGTGCGCCTGAAAGAAGTTACCCAGGAGGCGCTGGATCGCGGCCTGGCCACCATCCGCAAGAACTACCAGACCACCGTCGGCAAGGGCAAGATGACGGCCGAGGAGATGGAGCGGCGCTTGAGCCTGCTCACGCCCCAGGTGACCTACGACGGTTTTGACCAGGCCGATATCGTGGTCGAAGCGGTCTTCGAGAACATGGACCTGAAGAAGGCGACCTTCGCCGAGCTGGGCCGGGTGGCGCGGCCGGACTGCGTGCTGGCCTCCAATACATCCACGCTGGACATCGACGAATTCGCCCGCGCCAGCGGCCGGCCGGACAAAGTGATCGGACACCACTTCTTCAGCCCGGCCAACGTGATGAAGCTGCTGGAAATCGTGCGCGGCAGCGAGACCAGCAAGGAAACCATCGCCACTTCCTTGAAGCTGGCGCGCAAGCTGGCCAAAGTGGGCGTAGTGGTGGGCAACTGCTTCGGCTTCGTCGCCAATCGGATGCTGGCCTACTACATCCGCGAGGCCAACCTGCTGCTGGAAGAGGGCGCTTCCGTGCCCCAGATCGACAAAGTCATGACCGATCTGGGATTCCCGGTGGGACCCTTCGCCATGGGCGACATCGCCGGCAACGACGTCGGCTGGCGCATCCGCCAGTATTTGAAATCGCTGGGAAAGACGCGCGCGGAGGGACCCCAGTCGGCGATCCCGGACCGCATCTGCGATTTGGGCCGCTTCGGCCAGAAAACCGGCGCGGGCTGGTACAAGTACGAGCCGGGCAGCCGCACCCCGATTCCCGACCCGTTGATCGAGCAACTGGCCGAGGAGGCCGCCAAAGAGAAGGGCATCGCGCGGCGCCCGATTGCCGACGCCGCGATCCTGTCCCGCATCCTGACGGCGCT
>JACOSH010000134.1 GCA_016178945.1 Acidobacteriota bacterium | reverse complement strand
GAATCCGGGCATGGTCAGAGCGTTGATCTTCGTCCGCGGCAAGCCAAGCAGATCGAAGGTCTTGCAGGTCACGACCAGGGCGAGGGTCGAGTCGAGCCCGCCGGAAATACCGATGGCGACATCGCGTGCCGAGATGTGCTCGAGCCGCTTGGCCAGGCCGTTGAACAGGGCGCCCTGGACGCGCAGCCGCGCGGCCCTGCGCTGCCAGGCCAGCTCGAAGGCCTGCTGGTAGTCGACGAAGTTGATGCCGGCGTTGGCGGCCGGGCGGCCGAAGGCATCGGCCGGCGGCTCAAGAAGCTCGCGGCCGCCGATCAGGTGTTGTGCGTCACCCATCTGGCGCAGGTCGCCGGCTTCGCCGATCATCACTACGCCGTGCGGAAGAAGGAGTCGCGCGGGCGCACCGTCGCGGTGGTGGAAGAGCTCGACCGCCCGGCCCGCATCCGCGAGATCGGCCGCATGCTGTCGGGCGAAACCCTCACGCCGGAAGCGCTGCGCAACGCGGAGCGCCTGCTGGCCTCCGGCTCCTGACTTCGGGCTCTTATCTTTCGATCCGGTCCATCGCCAGGAACTCCTGAATGTGCGGATGGCTGGAGTCCTCCAAACCATCCACGGGGCCGAAGTAGATCACGTGGCCGTCGTGCAGGAACACTACGCGGTCGGCGACCTTTTGCATCAGGGCCAGATCGTGCGTCACCACCACCGATGTGAGCTGGAGCTGCCGCTTCAGGCGGAGCATCAGATCGGAGAGCTGAGTCGACATGATCGGGTCGACCATGGTGGTGGGCTCGTCGTACAGGATGCATTGGGGCTGGGCGGCCAGCGCGCGAGCGATCGCCACGGCGCGCTTGTACCCAGTGGAAAGGTCCGCCGGATAGACGTCCTTGGCGTGCAGGATGTCGACCATGGAGAGCAGACCGCTGACCACATCTTCCTTGTTCTGCTCGTCGTAGTCCTCGCGCAGCTCCAGGGAAAACAGTACGTTCTCGCCCACGGTCAGGGAATCGAACAGCGCGCCGGACTGGAAGACCATGGTCACTTTCTTGCGGATCCGGCGTAATTCGTGTTCGGGAAAATCGGTGACGTCTTCGTGCGCCACGATCACCTGGCCGCTGTCCGGCTTGAGGAAACCCATGATATGGGAGAGGGTTACAGATTTTCCGACCCCGCTGCGCCCGATGATGGCCACCGTCTCGCCCGCCGCGATGTGGAAATTGGAATCGACCAAAACCGGCTTGTCGAACGTCTTATAGACGTGGCGGAACTCGATGTAGTAGGGGAATTGCTCAGCCATGCCGGTAGGGGGTCCATTCCAGGGGGGTGTTGACGTTTTGAAACCACTGGGACTGCTCGATGGGGCGCCGCTCGACCCGCAGCGGGAGGATCGCCTCGTTGACCCGGCGCACGCCGCGGTCCAGCGCCTGGGTCACCGCCGGCAGGCAGCGGAGGTGGTACACGGCGCACAGCGGCTCGGGCATGCCGGAGCCGCCTTCCGGAATCAGACAGTCGGCGCCGGAGGATTCCGCAGCCTCCAACAAGGAGGCCAGGAATCGGGATCCGAGCTCAGGCATATCGCAAGCCACGATCAGGTTCCAATGGGCGGCCGAAGCGGTCAGCGCCGTCTCGATTCCCGCCAGCGGACCCTCGCCCGGACGTTTGTCCGCCAGTACCGGAAAACCCAGCCCGCCGTAGCGCTCCGGGCTGCCCACCAGCGCGACCGATCCGGCGGCCGCGGCCACGGCGCGGGCCACATGTTCCACCAGGGTCGCGCCGCGATACGGGAGCAGCGCCTTGTCGACGCCCATGCGCGAGCTTCGGCCGCCGGCCAGCACGAAGCCGGCGCGGCTGGGAATCGCGGATTCCATCACCAGCATGATAGCAGGGGGCCTCCCGTCTCGGTATAATTAACGTTTGGGTTTGTAGCCACGTATCAAACATTCACATGCAAATTTGTTTTAGTTATGCGATCATGGTTTTCGTGGTCCTGCCCGTGCTGAGCACCGCCCTGAATGGGGCCGCGCCCGCCGCCGGACGCCAGGTGGCGGCGGTCGTGCGCACGGACGCCCGAGGGCGTCTGGTGCGGAGTGTGACCGTCTCGCCGCTGGCGGTGGCTCCCAAAGTGATTCAGTCCGTCGCCGTGACCAACGGACAGCGGGCCGAAGAGGCCAAACCCGCTGCCTCGGGGAGCGTGAACGAATTGGTCGCCCGGATTGCGCGGCGTCACGACGTGGAGCCGGTGCTGGTGGATTCGATGATTCGGGTGGAGAGCAACTACAACCCGCTCGCCGTGTCGCACAAGGGCGCCGAAGGCCTGATGCAATTGGTTCCGGGCACGGCGCGCCGCTTCGGCGTGGCCAATACGTTCAGTCCCGCCCAGAACATTGAGGGTGGCGTGCGGTACTTGAAGTACCTGCTGGAGCTCTTCAAGGGCGATCAGCGGCTGGCTCTGGCGGCCTATAACGCCGGGGAAGGCGCAGTGGCGAAGTACCGGGGAATTCCACCCTATGCCGAAACGCGGAACTACGTGTATCAGGTGGGCAAGCGTCTGGGCGAGGCCAGAAAAATGGAGCGGCAAACCAAGACCGTGGAGCCCAAGCCGGTGCGCGAGTATCCGCCGATTGTCCGCATGGTAGACGCGGACGGCAAGGAGTACTACCGGTCGCGGTAACGAAGCAGCATGAGGCGGCACGCGCTCATACCGGGCATCCTGATGGCGGCGGCGCCGCTGGTGAGCGCGGCCGCGCCCGCGGAAGAGGTGAAAGTCGCATCGATCCGCCATTGGTCGGCGGAAGATGCGACCCGGGTCATCATCGAGACCACCGGCGGCTTTAAGTATCGCTCGGACACGCTTCACGAACCAGAGCGGGTCTTCTTTGACTTAGCGGGCGTGCGCCCGCGGACGCCGATCCGGGGCATCCAGACCATTCCAGTCGGCGACAAGTTCCTCAAGCGTATCCGCGTGGCCGAGACACAGCCCGGACGGACGCGCGTCGTGCTCGACTTGGAAGAGCGCGTCGTGCACACGGCGAGCGTGGACCGCAAGCCGGATCGGCTGATCATCGAGCTGCGCGTTCCGAGACCGGCGCCGACCGCGCCCGCCGAGAAACCTCTGACGCAACTGGGGCCGGAGCCAGCGGCGGCGCCCAAGACGGAAGTTGCCGTTGCGAAGACGGAATCCCCGCCGGCGCCCGCCGTTCGACCCGAGGTGAAATCCGCCCCACCCCCGGCGCGGCCGGCCCGCCGGATTCCCGGCGCGGGCACAACTTTGACCCGCGCTCTGGGACTCAAGATGGCCCGGGTCGCGATCGACCCCGGTCATGGCGGCAATGACCATGGGAGCACTGGGCCGGGCGGCCTGATCGAGAAGGAGCTCGTGCTGGACGTGGCCAAACGCTTGGGCGAGTTGGTGGAGGAGCGGATGGGCGCCGAAGTGGTCTACACCCGGGCCGACGACACGTTCATCCCCCTGGAGGGCCGCACCGAGCTGGCTAACGAGAAGAAGGCCGATCTGTTCATTTCGATCCACGCCAACTCGTCGCCGTATGCCTCGGTGTTGGGCGTGGAGACCTATTACCTGAATCTCACCACTTCCCGCGAAGCTATGGACCTGGCCGCGCGCGAAAACGCCACCTCCCGTCACGGGATCCACGACCTGGGCGATCTGATTCAGAAGATCGCCCGCAACGACAAGGTCGCCGAATCCAGGGAGTTCGCCGCCAAGATGCAGGCGGCGCTGTACTCGCTCTACCGCGCCACCCCCTCCGTCCGGAATCGCGGCGTGAAGAAGGCGCCGTTCATCGTGCTGATCGGCGCGACGATGCCGTCGATTCTGGCCGAAATCGGATTTCTCAGCAACCCTCGGGAGGAGGCGATACTCAAGCGGCCCGAGCAGCGCCAGAAGCTGGCCGAAGCCCTCTATCGCGGCCTCTCGCGCTACGCCGAAACTCTCAGCCATCTGCAGGTGGCGCGGGCCAAGGACTGATCCGGCCGGCAAGCCTACCTTTCAAATACCGCCATATACTGGCTGTCCTGGATGTGCTCGCGCTTGGAGACCAGGCGGAAACCGTTGGCTTCGATCTCCTTGATCACATCGGCTTCGTCCAGCCGGATGTGCTCCATCGCGTTGCCGCCGGCCATTGCGCCCGGGCGTTTGTAGTACTCCACGATCACCAGTCTTCCGCCAGGCCGCAGGCCCTTCCGGATTCCAGCCAGCATCTTGTCGGGGTAGTCGTAGTGATGATAGGAATCGAGCGCCAGCGCCACGTCCACGCCATGCTCCGGCAGCTTCGGATCGCTCTCGGTCCCTTTCAGGAAGGTCACATTGGCGAGCTTCTCGCGCTCGGCCTTGGCCGCGGCTTTCTCCAGGAAATCATCCTGGATGTCCTGGGCGATGACGCGCCCGCCGGTGCCGACGGCGCGGCTCAGGAACGGCAGCATGTAGCCCGCCCCCGTGCCGATGTCGGCGACCACCATGCCGGCCCGCAGGTTCATGTTCTCGACCAGCTCCTGCGGCTTCTGCCTCGCATCGCGGTCGGCGGCCGTCAGATTGCGCATCACCCGCTCGCGACCTTCGGCGGTTTTATACCCGGAATTGGCCTTTTCGGCGACCTGCGCCCACACCACGCCGGCGCAGAGAACGCAGGCAACAAGGACGGTTCGTTTTCTCATAGGGATGGCTCCATGGGCATCGCCAGCGGCGGCTCCAGTAAGAACTCCAGTTTCGACATTTCCTCGACGGCCGCGCGCACCGCGCGTTCGTGAGTCGGCTCCACGGTGATGACAAACGGCAGATCGTGCTTCGTGTCGCAAGGTTCCTGGAGCACGGCCTCCAGGCTGATGTGTTTGCCGGCCAGGATGCCGGCCAGGGCGGCGATGATCCCGGGCCGGTCGTCCACCCGGAAGCGCAGGTAGAAGGGGCGCTTCTGATCGAGGAACGAGCGCGGCTGAAATTCGCCCAGCCGCTCGTGCGCGAACGGCGACACGCGCTCCGGGCTGCCCGAGCGGATTTCACGGGCCACGCGCATCAGGTCGCTGACTACGGCCACTCCGGTGGGATGCGGTCCGGCGCCGCGGCCATAGTAGAAAGTGTCGGCGCCGTATGCGCCTTTCACCCACACGGCGTTATAAGCTCCCTGCACGCCGGCCAGGATAGTGGAGGTCTGAATCAGCGCGGGACGCACCGACAGTGTCAGTCCCTCCGAAGTCATGCGCGCCGCGCACACCAGCCGGATCGTGTGGCCCAGGCGGTGAGCGTACTGGAAGTCCATCGGCGAGATGCGCCGGATGCCTTCGGTGTAGATGTCCGCCGGAGCGACCTTCTGGCCGAAGGCGAGCGCGGCGAGAATGGCCAGCTTGGAACGCGCGTCGAACCCGTCGATATCGGCGCTGGGATCGGCTTCGGCGTATCCCAGCCGCTGCGCTTCAGCCAGGACGGTAGGGAGCGGAGCGCCGTGCTTTTCCATCTCCGTCAGGATGTAGTTGCTGGTGCCGTTGAGGATGCCGTAGATGGTCTGGAGCCGGTCGCCGGATATGCCCTCCCGCAGCACGGCATGGATGGGGATGCCGCCCGCGACGCTGGCCTCCATGGCCAGGTTGATGCCCGCCGCGATGGCCGATTCCCAGATCTCCGGGCCGCGCAGCGCCATCAGTTCCTTGTTCGCCGTCACCACGGATTTCTTATGAGCGATGGCCGCTTCGATGATCTCGGCCGCGACCGTGGCGCCGCCCACCAGCTCGGCGACCACGTCGACATCCGGGTGGGCTACCACCTCGCGCCAGTCCGCGGTTTTCAGCACCGGGCCCAGCTCCGCGGGAATGGTCTTGGAGCCCACCGACCGGCTGCACACCGCAGCCACCCGCAGCCGGAAGCCCAGCTTCTCCTCGATGCGGCCGGCGTTCTCCGCCAGGATGGACAGCGTCCCCATGCCCACGTTGCCCAGCCCGACGATTCCCACGCTGACTTCGTGCATGATAGTTATCAGTTGCCAGCCGACTGACAATTCACAACCGAGAGACTATGATAGCAGCAGGGAATCTATGAGACTGCTTCTTGTGGGACTCTTCCTGGCGGCTCCGTTGATCCCTCAGCGTCCGGACTTGGAAGAACGGGACCGCCCGAGGGAGTCCGGTGTACGCCTGCCCAACGGCAAGAATCAGCAGGACGAGATCCTGCGGGCCGAGCATGAGAAGCAGGTGCAGGATGTCGCCCAGTTGATCCGGCTCGCCGAGCAGTTGCAGGACGAGCTGCTGAAGAACGACCGGCACGTGCTCTCGCTGGCCAGCCTGAAGAAAGCGGACGAGATCGAGAAGCTGGCCAAGCGGATTCGTACTCGAATGAAGCGGTGATGCTCGCGGCGATCCTGGGTGCGTTCCTCGGAGCGCTTTGGGCGCAAGAAGAAGCCAAGGTCGCCGTCGCGGGCGGCGAGGTGGGGTACTTCCACTCTCCGGTCGCCGGGACGGAGTCCAGACCGCTCGTGGTGGTGCTGGCGGGAGGCGGCGCCAATCCGGAAGCGGTCAAGGCTTTGTACCGCCAGTGGCAGATCGGCTGGAACGTTGTGACGCCACTGGTCTCCTGCGGATCGGACCCGGGCGTGAAGGCTTTGGATCTGATCGTCGCCGATGCCAGGAAGCGTCTGCCCGTCGCCCCTTCGCGCACGTACCTGGTGGGCGCGGGGCCCGCAGCCTCCGAAGTCTTCTACACGGTTTCACGGCTGCCCGATCCGTGGGCCGCGGCCCTGGCGATCCAAGGCAACCCCACGCCCGCGGTGAATTCCAACCGCCTGTTTGGCGCGAATACCGGCCTGGTCCCGGTGCTGTGGGTGAACCCGCCGCCGGCGGCCGAGCTGTCCCGGCAGAAGCTGGCCGCCGCCAGGTTTAACTTCGAGACGCCACCCGGTCTCTCCGATGCCCAGATCCTGGAATGGCTGGCGCGGCGGCACAAGGACCCCTACCCCTTCTCGATCGACTGCGAAACGGGAGCTCCCGCGCTGTCCCGCTGCTACTGGATCCAGATGACCAAGTTCGATCCGCGCAAGCGTAACAACGCGCTTGGATCGACGCGCGTGGCCCCCGGCTCCGGCGCGGCCCTGGGATTCGGCCCGTTTGCCTACGACCCCTCCGCGGAAGGGCCCGGCGCGCTGGTCGCCTGGCTTCCCGGCAACTCCTCCGCTCCTCTCCGCCCCGGCGACCGCATCACCTCGATCGCCGGCCATGCGATCCGGGATGGCCGGGACTATGCCCGGTTCATGGACCAGATGAGCGAGGAGAAGACGGTGGCCGTGGTCATCGAGCGCGGCAAGGAGCGCCTGCGGAAGGAGACTCGGGTGGTGCTGCCCAAGCGCGAGGAGCTCCTCACGGCGCTGGTCCAGGCGACCTACACCCCGGATCAGAAGGAGGTCCTG
>JACOSH010000020.1 GCA_016178945.1 Acidobacteriota bacterium | reverse complement strand
TGCTCCTCTCCTTCGGGAATCAACTGCTCGGTCGGGTCGATCTTGAGCCACAGCAGCGCGCTGACGGTCAGCATCACGGTCATGGGGATGAGCGGGAAGTTGTAGTCCCCGCCCGCGTAGGTTACCAGGTATCCGAACAGCACCGACGAGATGGTGGAGCCGATCTGGCCGGCCGTGTTCATGGCGCCGGTGACCGCGCCGGCGTACTTCTTGCCCACGTCCAGGCAGACCGCCCAGGCCGTAGGCAGCATGAAATCGGAGCCGGCGTAACTCAGGGCCAGAAACACCAGCGCCACGTACTTGTCCTTGGTGAGAATGGTGGCTACGGTGAACAGCGCGGCGCACCCCAGCCCAAAGATCGCCACTGTGCGGCGGCCGTTCTTCAGGCCGAACTTCCGCACCATCGCGTCGCTGGTGAAACCTCCCCCGAGATTGGCCAGCGCGCCCAAAATGAAGGGCAGCGTCGACAGCATCAGGCCGGTTTCGGTGAACCCGCGGCCCTTCACCAGGTAGGTTTGCAGCCAGGACAGAAAGAAGAAGGACCCGTAACAGTAGGTGCAGTACATCAGCATGATGGTCCACAGATTGCGGCTACCGAGAGCGATTCCCCAGGGCAGGCCATGAGCGCCGCGCGGCGGCTCGGGGCCGATCTCCTCGGCCTCCCGGAGGCTCACTCCAGGCTTTTCGCTGGGACGATCGCGATACCAGGTGTACCAGACCGCGGCCCAGACCAGACCGGCGATGCCGAAGACATAGAACGAAGCCCGCCAGCCGTAGGCGCGCTGGATCGGTATCACCAGCAGCGGCGAGACGGCCCCGCCGATACGGCTGGCCATCCAGACGATGCCGTGGGCGCGCGCCCGCTCGGCCACCGGAAACCACTTGGCGATGCTCGAGGAACTATTGGGATACGCGCCCGCTTCGCCCGCGCCGAACAGGAAGCGGATCGGCAGCAGATGCAGGTAGCTGCGCGCGAACCCGGTAAAGGTCGTGAACGCCGACCACCAGATCACGATGCGGGTCAGCACGCGGCGTGGGCCGATGCGGTCGCCCATCGCGCCGGAGGGAATCTCGAAGGCCGCGTAGGACAGGGCAAAGATGCCGGTCACCCAGCCCCATTGTTCGGGCGTCATGTTCAGATCGGCCTGCATGCGCGGCCCGGCCACCGCGATGCAGACCCGGTCCAGGTAAGTGATGATCGACAACAGAAACAACAGGGCCAGGACGCGATGACGGTATCGCATGGAACCGACTAGAATATCAGTTTCAGCCAGCACTGTCCGGCCCGCGCGTTATACTTGAAGGGAACTCCCCTCTATGATTCGCCTCCGCTTCGCGCCGTCGCCGACCGGCTATCTGCATATCGGCAGCGCCCGCACCTTTATCTTCAACTGGCTGTATGCGCGCCGTCATGGCGGAACGATGATTCTGCGCATCGACGACACCGACCTTGAGCGCAACACGCAAGCCTCGCTCGATTCCATCTTCGACGGGCTGAACTGGCTGGGGCTGGGCTGGGACGAGCAGTATCGCCAGTCCGAGCGCCTGGCGCAGCACCGGCAAGCGGCCGAAGCGATCTTTCACAAGGGACACGCCTATCGCGATTTCACGCCGGCCGGCTCGGAGGAGAAATCGCACGCCGCCGGCCCCTGGCTGTGCAACCCCGGCATGCGCGAATTGCCGGCGGAGGAGAGCGATCGCCGCGCCGCCGCCGGGGAGCCGTTCGTGCTGCGCTACCGGGTCCCGCGCGAGACCCGCGCCGATGTCCGCTTTGCTGACGCCGTCTACGGCGGGCAATGCAAAGCCACCGCCGACGTCGAGGACTTCGCCCTGCTGCGCAGCGACGGCATGCCGACCTATCACCTGGCGTCCTGCGCCGACGACGTGGACCTGCGCATCAGCCACATCGTGCGGGGCCAGGATCACCTGTCCAACACCTTCAAGCACATCCTGATCTTCGAATCGCTGGGCGCGGATCCGCCGCGTTTCGCGCACCTGCCGCTGCTGGTCGCGCCCGACGGCGCCAAGCTTTCCAAGCGCCGCCACGGGCCGGTGGTCAGCGTGACCACCTATCGCGACGCCGGCTTTCTGCCCCACGCCTACGTCAACTTTTTGTGCCTGCTGGGCTGGTCGCCCAAGGACAATCGCGAGCAGATGTCGCGCCAGGAACTGATCGAGGCCTTCTCCTTCGAGGGCGTCAATCGCGCCAATGCCGTGGTCAACTTCAAGGACCAGGACCCCATCGATCCCAAGGCCCTCTGGCTCAACTCGCAACATCTGCGCAGCATGCCCATCGAAGATCTGGCGCCGATGGTGAAGGCCGAGCTCGACGGCGCAGGGCTGGCCGTCCCGTACGGGGACGAGTGGCTGAGCCGCACCGTCGACGTGCTGCGCGCGCGTTTTTTCACGCTGAAAGACTTCGCCACGCGCGCCCGCGCCTACTTTGCCGACGACTTCCCCATCGAGCCGGACGCGCTGGGCAAGCTGGATCAGCCGCAGGCGCGCGAGCTGCTGGGGGAGTTGGGCTCGCGACTGGCCGCGTCCTCCGAGTTCAGCGAGCAGAGTGTGGAGGCCGAGCTGCGGAAACTGGCCGCCGAGCGCGGGGTGAAGGCGGGACTCCTGATTAACGGTGCGCGCGCCGCGCTGACCGGACAGCCGGTTGGCCCCAGCGCCTTCGCCGTGTTCGCCGCCATCGGCCGGGAGCGAGTGGTCGCGCGATTAGGAAAGGTTTACGCACAGTGATCATTCTGGGTATCAGCGGGATCTTGAGCGATCCCGCCGTGGCCGTCGCCCGCGACGCCGAGCTGGTCGCGGCCGTCGAGGAAGACAAGCTCTCCCGCCAGTACCGGCCGGGAGAACTGCCCCAGGCGGGCATCCAGGCCTGCCTCCACCTGGCCGGAGCCAAGGCCGAAGAAGTCGATTACGTGGCGGTTGTGCGGCCGGTGTCGGTGGGACCGCAGTCGAGCTTCCACCTGCAGCTTCGCTCCAAGTTTCCGAACAGCCGCCTGGTGCTGGTGGGCCACCACGCCGCTCACGCCGCCTCGGCCTACTACGCCTCCCCCTTCGAGAAGGCCACGGTCCTGACACTGGATCGCACCGGAGATGTCCGCTGCGGCGCGTTGTGGCGCGCTTCGGGCAACCAGGTGGCCATGGAGCGGGAGCTGCACTTCCCCGATTCGCTCGGCGACCTCTACGGCCGCGTGACCGAGCTGCTCGGCTTCCACTCCGGCGCCGACGAGCACAAAGTGCAATGGCTCTCCACCGCCGGGGACGGCCGCTTCCGCGACCTGTTCCTGGAGATCCTGGCCTGCCGGCCCGGCCAGTGGCCGCGCATCGACCGCTCCTTCGTCGACTCCGAGCGCATGACGCGCGGCGGCTTCAGCGCCAAGTTCTACGCGCGTCTGGGGCTGGACGACGATCAAGCGGTCCCCGAGCCGGTTCGCGCCCAGGTGGCCGCCGGTCTGCAGCAGGCCATCGAACAGACCGTGATGGAGATGGCCGGCAGCGGCGGCAATCTCTGCCTGGCCGGCGGACTCTGTTACAACGCGCTGCTGGTGGCCGCGCTGGAGCGTTCGGGCCGCTTCGACAACGTCTTCGTGCAGCCCAACGCTGGAAACCCCGGCGCCGCGCTGGGAGCGGTCTTCCATACCCGCCACTTCGTGCTGCGCGAAGACGCCCGGCTCGGCATCGGCAGTTTCTGCCTCGGCCCCAGCTACACGGCCGAGGAAATCAAGCAGGTGCTGGAAAACTGCAAACTGCGCTTCCGCTACCTGCTGACCTCCAGCGAGCTGATCGGCACCGCGGTCGAGCACATTAACGAAGGCAAAATCGTGGCCTGGATGCACGGACGCATGGAGTTCGGCCCGCGCGCCCTCGGGAACCGCAGTATTCTGGCCTCGCCGCTCGATCCGTACTCCACCGAAAACCTCAACGCCTACATCAAGCATCGCGAAAGCTTCCGCAAGTTCGCCGCATCGGTCCCCGTCGAGCAGGCTTCGGAATACTTCGACGTCGGATCCAACGCGCGCTTCCTGGCGACCGTGGGCCGCGTCCGCCCCCAGTACCGCGAGCGTTTCCAGAGCGCCATCCTGGGCGACGATTGGATCCGCGTCCATACCGTCTCGCAGCAGGACAATCCGCTCTACTGGACGCTGCTCCAGGCGGCGGGCAAGGCCACCGGCTTGCCTGTGCTCTACAACACCTCCTTCAACCTGTTCGGCGATCCGCTGGTGTGCACTCCCCGTGACGCGGTACGCAGCTTCTACTCCTCGGGCATCGACGCGTTGTTCGTGGGGAATTTTCTGGTGCAGAAGTAGCGTTGCTCTCGCGCTACCCTTGGAGGGAGTAGTTGATGGACGTTACGTCTAACCGAAAATCGGTGCAGGCGGCGAACGGCGGCATTGTCAATGTCGCGATGGTTGGCGGCCGCGCGTCGCCGAATTCATCGAGCCCTTTGCTGGCGGAGCTATCGTCGGGCTGACGGTGGCGTTTGAACAATTGGCCGAATCCGTTTCCCTGATCGAGAAGGACGAGGATGTCTCCGCCGTTTGGCAAACCATCTTCAACACACGCCAGGGACAATGGTTGGCTGACCGTATCGTCGAGTTCGAGCTGACGCCGGAGAATGTGCGCGAAATATTGGCCACGCCCCGATCGAAGCTGTCGGCGCGGGAGAGAGCCTTCAAGACGATCCTCCGCAATCGCGTCCAGCGCGGCGGCATTCTCGCTCAGGGGGCCGGATTGATGAAGGTCGGCGAGAACGGGCGCGGTCTGGCGTCGCGATGGTACCCGGCAACTTTCCGAAAGAGAATTCTGGCGATTCTGCAGGTCAAGAACCGCATCAGTTTCGCGCAGGGTGACGGAATGGAGGCCATTCGACGGAACGCGGGCCGGCGGAATGCCGCCTTCTTTATCGATCCGCCCTACACTGTGGCGGGGCGGCGGCTGTACGCCTGCTCGACGATGGATCATGCGGAGCTGTTCTCCCTGGTAAGCCGCGTCCAGGGCGACTTCCTGATGACTTATGACAACGCCGGAGAGATTCGCGAGTTGGCGAAGCGGCATGGTTTCGAGACTGGCTTGGTTCCCATGAAGAACACGCATCACGCCAAGATGACCGAGCTGCTCATCGGTCGAAACCTAAGTTGGCTGCATGAAGCGGGTACTGCCGAACCAGCCTTTTTCCAAGCCTCTCTTGAAATCTTTGCAGACTCACCGGATGACCGCGGGTGAGTCCTTCCACCGCGCGCTCCAGCGTGGTGAACCTGTGAGACCCCTTCTTTAGAACGGCCTCGCCGCTGGATTCATCGTACTGGACGACAAACCATGCGATATCGCAGTTCGAGATATCGGCGACGTCATCCATCGGGCCCAGGGCCGCGAAGAAATCTTCGTCGACCACAACCGCCATCTTCTTTCCCCATCGCCGCAGCGACGGGACCTTGATCTGGAGCTGCGGCATTAGGCGCTTCGGGCCGCTGCTTCTGTAGTCGGGATGCCGGCTGCAAGGGGAATGGAACGGGGCCGGTCGCACTCTTCAGCGCGTGAATTCCAATCCCATGTTGTCGCCGGAGAAGTAAACGGCTTGGATCTCAAGGACGCACCAGTCGATAGGTCTCGCGGCCTACCAATGGCTCCGGGCTCCCTAGAATCACTTCGCCGATCCATTGGAAGATCGTGCCGTCTTGAAGGAACCGGTAAGGACAAGTCGTGCGGAGAGAGGCCGCTGGCTCGACGGTCGCATGACCACGATGGGTTGTCCGGCGAAACTCGCGAAGGGAGCAAACACCACCTTGCTTGGAGCAGTTGGTATCGCTGCCCGGCATGGCTTTCGGATCGAAGCCATGGCAAGTGAGTTTGGCCGGGCAGTCGAGTTCCGAGGTCAGTCGGACGAAGGATAGCCCAAACCACTCGCCAATTCCGTAGCGCCTGATCTCCTTAATGGGTTCGAATGGCCGGGCAGTAGCCTACTTCGGCATGAGCAGCGTTCATGATATCTGGCCCCGCACGAAACTGCATCAGTGGAGTGGACGCTGCCACTCCCACAGCGCCACGCCGCCGTCGTCCGCGGCCATGGCGATGCGGCGGCCGTCCGGGCTGAGGGCTAACGCGCGGACTGTGCCCGCGCTGCGCAAACTGGCGACCGGATGGCCCTTCTCCACGTCCCACAGCGCGATCGCGCCGGGCGTCGTCGCCAGCGCCAGGCAGCGCCCGTCGGCGGTGAACGCAATCAAATGCAGCAGGCCGGCTACCTCCAACGACTGGACCACGCGGCCGCTGGGGACCTCCATCAGGCGCAGCCGATCGATGCCGCCCACGGCCAGCCGGCTCTGGTCCGGGCTGAAGGCCAGCGTGGTGGCGCCCAACTCCGGTCCCGCCAGTTGCCGGAACGGCCCGCGCGGCAGCTCCACCAACCGCACGACATTCTCGTTCGACACCGACGCCAGGTAGGCCCCGCCCGGGCTGAAGGCCAGGGCCTGCGGGGCGCGGTTGTGCCGCGCCATTTCGTGGAAACGCCCCGTCTCGGTCAGGTGCCAGAGTTTGACCCGCTTGTTGGAGACGCCCACGGCCAGCCATTGGTTGTCGTGGCTGAGAGCGACCGAGGCGACCGCGCCGGGATGCCGGAACTCGTTCAGCTCCGTCCGGCCGCTCATGCCCCACACCTTGGCGATGCCGTCCCGGCTTCCGGTCGCCAGTCGCGATCCATCCGGGCTGAAAGCCACGACGGTCACCGCGGACCCATTGCCCCCCCATGAGTCTCGCAGGCGCCCGGTGACCGCATCCCAGATCTCGACCTCCGGCCGGCCTGTCCCAGCGGCCAGCCACCGGCTATCGGGACTGAAGGCCAGCGCCTCCGCGACTCCCCGGGTCGCCAGGGCGTGCACGCGATGGAAACGGGGCGCGGCCGGCGCCTTCGCGGGCTCCTTCGCGGGCTCCTTCGCCGCATGCGGCATCGTCAGCGGGGCCGGTTCGATCTTCGCCCTCACTACCGGGGGTGGATCCACCGGCGCTGGCCGCAGCTCCAGCGAGGCCAGCCCTGCCATCGCCATCACTGCCGCGCCGGCCCCGTACCAAAGCATCCGGTCGCGGGACTTCCGCGGCACGACGCTGGCCGGGCGCGTCTCGAGCGCGGCCAGAAACTCCTCGGCGGACTGGAACCGCTCCTCCGGACCCTTGGCCAGGGCTTTCAGGATTGCCCGGCTCAGCGCCGCGGGAACGCTCGCGTCGATCTCCACCGGCGGGCGCGGAAGCGTCTGCACCTGCGCCAGCATCAGATCGAAGGGGCTCTCCGCCTGGAACGGCCGGCGTCCCGTCGCCATCTCATACAGGACCGCGCCCAACGAGTAGATGTCGCTGCGCGCGTCCACGACGGCGGCGGACTTCACCTGTTCCGGCGACATGTAGTGCGCCGTCCCCAGCACCGCGCCGGTCTGGGTCAACCGGGGATCGGCCGCCGACTTGGCCAGCCCGAAATCCGTCAGCTTGATTGCCCCGCCGGGAGTGACGATGATGTTGGCGGGCTTGATGTCCCGGTGCGCCACCCTCCGCGAGTGTGCGTACCGCAGGGCCGCAAGCGCCTGGCGCGCGTAGTCGAGGGCGGTTTCCAACGGAAGCCGGCCGCGCTCCAGCCGTTTCTCCAGCGACTCGCCTTCCACCAGCTCCATGATCATGACCAGGTCGTCATCCACCCAGAAGGCATTGAGCACGGAAGCGATGTGCGGATGCTGCAAGCTGGCTTGTACCTGGATCTCGCGCAGGAAGCGCTCGGCCTGCTCCTCCATGCGCCCGGAGAGCAGCACCTTCATGGCTTCCACGCGGCGCGTGATCCGGTGCTCCACCTTGAAGACCTGGCCGGCGCCGCCGCTCCCCAGGATTTCCACAATCCGGTAATCGCCGGCGGATTGTCCGATTTGGAACTGGGCAGGCACGTCTTAGAAAGCGCGCATCGCGGCGAAGAAGGCCAACATGGTCAGGATGAAGGTGGCCACGCCGGCGGCCCACAGCTTGGGCGAGGTCCAGATCGGCGCCTCCTCCGGCGGCGCGGGAAGAATCGGAGCGCGGTCCACCACCGGCTTCAGCGTGAAGCTGGGCGCCGGATCGGCGACCACCGGCCGCGTCGGCGCCGGGGCGCGCCCCTCGGCCGCCGCTTCCAGGGCGTGGGAAAAGGCCTGTGCCGACTGGTAGCGTTGCAGCGGATCCTTCTCCAGCGCCGTCAGGATCACCGCGCTCAGCTCCGGCGACAAGTCCTGTTTGAGCTCGACCGGCGGCCGGGGCAGCGCCGTCAGGTGCGCCAGCATTACATCGAATTGCGTGTCGCGGATGAAGGGCAGCCGCCCGGTCAGCAGCTCATACAGAAGCACGCCGACAG
>JACOSH010000061.1 GCA_016178945.1 Acidobacteriota bacterium | reverse complement strand
GTACAGGCCCTTGGCAATGGCCAAGCCAATCCCGCGGCTGGCCCCGGCGACCAGAGCCGTCCGGCCGGAGAGGGAAAATATTTCTGTCATGGGGTAGACCCTCAGGCTATCACCAGATCACCTGGACCGGATATCGGCGAAAAGCCGGATCCCCTGAGACGATCGGCAGACGTTCGACCTGGGCCTGTGCGATCAGCAGACGGTCAAAAGGATCCTGATGATGATCAGGAAGCGAGTAGACTTGAAGAACGTGAGCCAGCGTGACTGGCAAAGATTCGAGGATCAGGCGCTCTGCCTGCTCCGCCAGAAATCGCTCCGGCGAGGATGGAAGTTTCAGTTTTCCCAGACGCACCTTGATCACAATCTCCCATGCGCTGACGACGCTCAAAAGACGGTGGTCTTCAGGATCGATGATGACCTTTCGCGCCGGCGCGGAGAGCCGTGACGGATCGGTAGCAGCCCACAGCAGCACCTGGGTATCGAGCAACGCCTTCACTTATAGAAGGCCTTCAGCAGAGCCTTGGGAAGCGGGGCATCGAAGTCCGGCGCAATCCACACCTTCCCGGCGGCCGTTCCCAGCTCCGGAGCCTTGCGCTTCCCCGCGATGGGGAGCAGCCGCGCAACCGGCGTGCCTGCCTTGGCGATCACGATCTCCTCGCCGCGGATCACCCGGAGCAGAAGACGCGACAGATGGGTCTTGGCCTCATGGATGTTGACCACCATGTTCCTATTGTGACTAAGTCACCAGACTAAGTCAATCCGCAACGAGGCCGAAAGGACCCCTACTACGCCAGCAGCCCAGGGATCAGCTTGCCGCCGTTGACCACTTTCGACGGGCGGCCAATGGGCGTCTGGTATTCGTGCTTGGGGTCCACGCCGAGGATGGTGTAGATGGTGTAGAGCAGATCCTCGGGCTCGACGGGGAGGTCGGTGACTTCGACGCCCTTGGCGTCGGTGGCGCCGAGCACGCGGCCGCCGGGGATGCCCGCGCCGCCAATGGCCAGCGACCAGGCCTTGTTGTGGTGGTCGCGGCCGGCGGCGTCATTGACTTTCGGGGTGCGGCCGAATTCGCCCATGGCCAGGACCAGGGTCGTCTCCAGCATCCCGCGCTGGTCCAGGTCCTGCAACAGGGCGGCGAAGGCGCGGTCGAACTCCGGCAGCAGCGATTTCTTCATGATGTTGAAGTTGTCGCCATGCGTGTCGTAGTTGAGCCAGCCTTTGGCGACCGTGACGAACCGGACTCCCGCCTCGACCAGCCGCCGCGCCAGCAGGCAGCCCTGGCCCACGGGCGTGCGCCCGTACAGGTCGCGGATCGGCCGCGGCTCGGCCTGGATGTCGAACGCCTTCTTGGCCGCGGGCGATCGCATCAAGTCGTAGGCCTTCTGGTAGAACGAGTCCATCGCCGCGATCTCGCCGTTGGAGTCGACCGACTTGAACTTCGCGTCCATCTGCCGGAGCAGGTAGTTGCGATCGCCGACGCGCTGCCAGTCGACATCGGCGGGCAGAGTGAGGTCCCGCGCCTTGTAGCCCGACACATTGGCGTCGCCGGCGATGAACGGGTTGTACTCGCCGCCCAGGTAGCCCGCGCCGTAGGAGGGGAACGTGTTGGGCGCCGCCACGTAGGGCGGCATACCGTTTTTCGGGCCGAGCTGCTTGGAAACGACCGAGCCCATGCTGGGGAACTCGAGGGTCGACAAGGGCAGGTAGCCGGTGAGCAGATAGTTGATGGCGCGCTCGTGGTTGTTCTCGCGCGACTTCATCGAGCGCAGGATCGTGAACTTGCCGGCCTGGCGCGCGGTGAGAGGCAGGTGTTCGCAGATCCGGATGCCCGGCACGCTGGTCGAGATGGGCTGGAACTCGCCGCGGTACTCCTTGGGCGCGTCCGGCTTCATATCGAAGGTGTCCATGTGGCCGCAGCCGCCGGATTGCCAGACCAGAATGCAGGAGATGTCCTTCCTGCCGTTGGCGCGCATCACCCGGTCGAGAGTGACGCCCATAGCGCCCAGCGAGCCGATGCGCAGCAGGTCGCGGCGCCCGAACAGATCAGCGGTGCTCATAACCCTACCTCAATGATTGTACAGGAACTCCTTGGAGTTCAACAGCGCCCAAAATACGTCCTCCAGTCCGCGTTGCGGCGACTTAGCCGCGGCGGCAAGCGCCGCCTTCCGCTCCTCGGCGTCCGGGAAGCGCGCCAGCGTGCGCAGGTACAGGTCCTCGATGACCTCTTCCGCGGGCCGCTCCTGCATCCGGGCCAGAGCGCCCTTGGGGCTGGTGACCTTCTTGTGAATCGTGTCGCCGCTGATCAGGTGCAGCGCCTGGTTGAGCGTGGGAGGCTGCTTGCGCTCGCAGATCAACTGCCGGCTGGGACGGTCGAAGACCTCCAGAAAGTAGGACTCGATCTCCGGCTCGGGCAACTGCGCGGCGCGCGTGCCGGGGTACAGCGAAGTGTACCGTTCCTCGACGCCGGTCGCCAGCGAGATTGAATCCAGCAACTGCTCGGCGGTCAGCCGCCGCGGATAGTACCGCGAGAAGGCCATCTTGTCGTCGCGGTTGGCCTCGGTTGGGACCGAGGAAAGCTGATAGGCGCGCGACGCCGTAATCGTGCGGATGAGGTGATGCAGGTCGTAGCGATGGGCGATGAAATCCTGGGCCAGGGCGTCGAGAAGCGGGTCGTTGGTGGAGGGGTTGGTGTCGCGGAAGTCGTCGACCGGCTCCACCAGGCCGCGCCCCATGAAATTGCGCCACATGCGGTTGACGATCGCTTTGGCGAAGAAAGGGTTCCGGGGCGACGTCAGCCAGTCGGCCAGCAGCTCGCGGCGGTCGGTGTCTTCACTGGGCTCAAGGACGGGACCGGCCAGCGGCTTGGGCAGATAGACCTGCTTGGAATCCGGATGCTGGTACTGGCGCTTGAAATCGACGTAGAGAACGCGCTCGTTGTTGCGCGGGCCGGTGCCGCTCTTGTAGCGCACCTGCGAGAAAAACGCGGCCATGCCGCTGAAGTCGCTCTGGGTCCACTTCTCCAACGGATGGTTGTGGCAGCGCGCGCACTCGATCGACACGCCCAGGAAGAGCTGGCTGGTGATCGCCGCCAGATCCGGCTCCTTTTTCATGAGCGGGTAGTAGTTGGACGCGCCGGCCCCGAACATGGGGCCGGAGGAGGTCAGCAGCTCGCGCGCGAACTGATCGTAGGGCAGGTTCTTGCGGAAGGCGTCGTGAAGCCACCGCGTGAACACGTAAGGGCCCTTGTTGTAGAGGAGCTGTTTGGTGTTGTTGAGGTGATCGCCCCAATAGAGCGACCAGAAGTCCGCGTATTCGGGACGCTCCAGCAGCGAGTCGACCAGCTTGGCGCGCTTGCCGGGGTCCCGGCCGGCGAGAAAGGCGCGGGTCTCTTCGACCGTGGGGATCAGACCGATGATGTCGAGCGAAGCGCGGCGCAGGAAGGTCGCGTCATCGCACAGCGGCGACGGCGGGATGTGCAGCGCCTTCAGCTTGGCGAAAACGTGGTCGTCGATGAAATTGTTGGAGACTACGTCCGTCACCGGGTAAGGCGTGAGGACCACGCCGACTTTGGCGGCCGCGGCGATGCCCGGGGCGCGCACCACGATGGCGGTCTCGCCGCCGCGGCCGGCCGTGACCACTCCGTCCGCGCTGACCTTGGCGATCGAGTCGTCGTTGGACTGGAACTTCACCAGGCGCGTGACGTCGCGCTCGGCGCCGTCGGAGAGACGGGCGGTCACCAACAGGCGGCGCGACCCGTCCTTGCCGGTGAGAACGGCGGAGGCCGGGGTCAGACGCAGCCCGGTGATGCGGCGCTCGTTCGCGGGGACCAGGCGCGCGCCGTCGCGGATCCAGTTGAGCAGCGCCTGGTAGTCGTCCGAATCCTTGCGCAGCAGCTTGCCGCCGCCGTGCTGAACCTCGAACGCCGGTTTTTGCAGGAGCAGGCTCTGTTCCGGCGCCTGCAGGTTGACGCGGCGTCCGTCGTGCTTGCGCACGATCATGTCGTAGTCCTGGTCCGGCTCATAGCCGAACAGCGAGAGCTTAAAGCCGTTCTGGCCGTTGAGGGCGCCGTGGCAATTGCCGCCGTTGCAGCCCAGTTTGGTCAGCACGGGCATCACGTCGGCGTTGAAGCTGGCGGGCGTGGGCGCTTCGGCCCGCTGGATGAGGGCCGTGGTGGTGGCCTGGAGACCCGTGCAGGCGGCCTTGATGACGGCCCCTCCCGAGGCCTGCGCGGTGATCACTCCCGTCGCATCGACGGTCGCCCTGGCGGAGCCGGAGGAGAATTGGCATTGCTGAGTGACCTCCCGCTGCGTGCCGTCGGCGAAGTGCGCGATCACAGCCAGCGCCTGGCGGGCGCCCTTGCCGAACAACAGGGGATTATGGGGCTCGATTGCGATCCGTTGCGGTTTGGGCGCGGCCAGGAGAGTGGCCGCGAGGAACAACGTGCAGAGTCGAGACATAACAAAGTTCAATCAATGACCAGGCCGATCCGAGGTGCTTCCTGGACTTCGCCGGTTTCCGCCTTTCCCAAGATTATTATACGCGGAGCCCTGCCTGGAGCGGCGGTTCCAGCGGCCTCCAGGCGGAGTTTCACCCGGCCCGCGCCTGCGGGGGCGACGGTCTCCGCGGCCGTCACGCCGCGCGGCAGGTTCTCGAAGGAGAAGCGAATCGCGCCGTCGAAGCTCTCGGCGCGCTGGATCGAGACTTCGAATTCAGCGCTCCCGCCCCGCACCAGGTTGAGGTTGGTCACTGCGGCTTCGAGCGAAAAGTGGGGCTGCTCGGCGACGGCTAGCGTCGCTTCCGTCACCTTGGCGAAAGTGGCCCCTTCGCCCCCGCCCGAGGCGATCCGGACGGATCGCCAGGCGGGTAGGCCGGAGACCGGCTCCACGCGGATCTGCACATGCGTGCCCGCCTTCATGTCGCCCGCGCGGAAAAGAATTTCGGCGTCATTTTTGCCGGCTGGGATCTCGACCGGCCCGGCGCTCACGCCTTCCGGCAGACCGGCCACGCGGATCGGGATCGGCCCTTCGTGGCCCTCCTTGCGAACCGCCGTCACCTTGAGCTTGCCCTCGCCGTTGGGATACACGTAGGGGTTGTCGGCGGCCAGCATCAGCTCGGCGGCCGGTTGGGGAGCGCGCACCAGCAACTGGTAGGGGTAATCCTCGCCGGTCACCTTGTAGAGGTTGCGAATCTCGATCTGATAGCGGCCGGCCTTGGCGAAGGTGTGCAGGATCTGCGAGTCCTTGTTGAACTGGGCGCCGGGGAAGTTGCCGTCGTCGTTGACGGCCACCTGCTTGCCCTTGTCGTCGAGAATGCGCAAGACGGAATCGACCGGAGACCCGAAGCGCTGCGCGCGCACCTCGAACAGCAGTTTCTGCCCCTCCTGGACATCGAAACTCCAGCGTTCGGGCTGGCGGTAGCGGGCAATGCCGTTGATGGAGACAGGCGGCGCGATGCGGTCGCCGCCGGCGTGGACGGGCGTCGAGTCGACCAGGAAGGCCGCGGGGTTGGATCGCCCGCCCGCGGTGATCAAGGCCAGGGCGTGCTCGCCGTCCACCGCGGCGGTGGGCGCATGGATCCTGACGCGGCCGGTTGAGCCGCGCAGCTCGAGGACCTCGCCGGTGAAGCCTGGAGCGTCGAACCAAAGCCGGGCCGGGCCGCCCGTCAGCCCCGCGCCGAACAGCGTGGCCTCCGCCGTCGCGCCAGGCCGCAGACTGATCGGGTGCAGCGTGTCCAGATGCGGCGCGGTGCGGATGTCGAGCTGGTAGGCGAAGGTGGGGTCGTTCCGGACGTGCGTCGGCTGGATCACCGCGACGTAGTCGCCGGACGCGCCAAAGGTGTAGGCGAGGAACGGGTCCCAGATGAAATTCTCCTCGCTGTGGGCGAGTTTGCGGCCGCGGGCGTCAAGCAGGATCAAAGCGGCGTCCAGGCCGCTGCCGTTGCGCGCGGCGCGCAGGTCGAAGATCCAGGTCTGGCCCTGGCCGGCGTGAAAGCGGAAGAAGTCGAAATCGCCGTCGACCGGGAGTTGGCCGTTGATGGTGACAGGGAGCGCGACCGTCTGCGCGTCGTCGAGAGTGGAGTTGGGCTCCTTTTCGAGCAGATGCGGCTGATCCCCGACCCGGAATAGGAGGATGTTGGAAGCGCCGCGCGGGGAAACCACGCGGAAATAATGCGGCCCCAGCGCCGCGCCAGGTTCGATCTCGAATTCCAGCGCCAGCCGCGAGTGGCTGCCCTCGAGCACGCGGCCGTGGATCGAAGCGTCCAGGAAAACTACCGAGTCAGCGCGATCCAGGTACTGGCCCAGCGCCTCCACGCGCACCTTCGAGCCCGGCTGCCATCCCTGGGGGAAAACGGAGGCCAGCGCAGGCAGCCGAGGCTTGATCTCGGCCGGCTTTTCCGCCGGGCCGGCGGCGACAGCGGTCCAGAACAACAAGAGGAGAGCGGCCAGCTTTACGGGATTCAATGAGAGAGCCTATCACATCAGGCGGGCTGCGGCGGATGGTGCCAGAAAACGGCCCGGCGACCCCTTCACGTCCCTGTGGGCCACCAGATTACGGCGCGGGTTGTAAAGCGATTTGCTCGGCGAGTTTTTCGAAGAATCTCTTGATCAGCAGCCGGGCGGTGACGTCGATCAGCCGCTTGCCGACGCCGGCGATCAGCCCGCCAACCTGCACGTCGCCCTCATAGCGGACTTCGGTGGAGGCCGCCTCGGGCATCAGCGTCAGCAGACCGTCGCCCTTCATAAAGCCTACTTTTCCGCTGCCTTCGACGATCAGGCGAAAACTGGAGGGCGGGTGGGAGTCGGCGATCCGCACTGTACCGGTGAACAGGCCCTGCACCGCTGAAATCGCCATCTTCATCTTCATTTCGTATTCGTTGTCGGCGATGCGCGTCAGGTGATCGCAGCCCGGCATGCATTGAGCCAGCACGTCCGGATCCTGGAGCAGGCTGTACGCTCTCTGCTGCGGGACCGCGAGGGTATAGGCGCCGCCGATCTTCACGGGAGGCTAGGAAGCCCTCGACAGCGCGGCGTTCAGAGCGCGGGCTGCGTAAACCGCCGCCACGTGCCGGCGATAATCGGCCGAAGCGTGGATGTCGGAGTTGGCCTCGACGCCCAGCGGGACCGCGGCGGCGGCCTTCTGCACATCCCGCGTCTCGGCGAAGATTTTCTCCGCCGCCGCGGCGCGGAAGGCTTTGCCCGAAAGGCCGGTGACGCCGATCCGCACGGATCCGTTGTGGACCCGCGCGGCCACGCCCACGATGGCGAAGCCGGAAGCCGGCTGCAGCATCTTCTGATAGCTGACGCCGGCGCCGGCCGGCTCCACCGGCACGATCACTCCGGTGAGGATCTCGCCGGGCTCCAGCGCCGTGGTAAACGTGTCGATCAGAAAGTCCGAGAACGCCAGCGTACGCTCTCCACCCTTGCGGGCGAGCGTCACCTTGGCTTCCACAGCCAACAGCGCGGCAGGATAGTCGGCGGCCGGATCGGCGTGGGCGGCGCTGCCGCCGATGGTGCCCATGTTGCGCACCTGCACATCGCCGATCGCGGAAGCGGTTTCGGCCAGCAGCGGGCATTTGGCGCGCAGCACGGCCGACGATTCGACCTCGTAGTGAGTGGTCATCGCGCCGATATGCAGCGCGCCGCCCTGTTCGCGAATACCGGTCAGGCCGGGGACGCGGCTCAGGTCGACCAGGCGTCCCGGAGCGGCCAGGCGCAGCTTCATCATCGGGATCAGACTCATGCCGCCGGCCAGCACTTTGGCGTCGCCGCCGGCCAGCAGCGCAAGCGCCTCGGCCAGCGTCCTGGGGGCGGAATACTCGAAGCTCTGCGATATCATGCCCGACCTCCCGCGCTGATCAGTTTCCAGATTCTCTCCGGCGTCAGCGGCATGTCGATATGGCGGACGCCCAGGTGGCTGAGGGCGTCGACCACGGAATTGACCACGGCCGGCGAGCATCCGATGGTGCCGGCCTCTCCGACCCCCTTGACCCCCAGCGGATTCACCGGCGAGGGCGTCTCGGTGTGGCTGGATTCGATCCACGGGACCATACTGGCCTTGGGGATGGCATAGTCGGTCAGCTCGCCGGTGAGGAGCTGGCCGTTGTCGTCGTAGACCGCCTGCTCGTAGAGCGCCTGGCCGATGCCCTGCACCACGCCGCCGTGAACCTGCCCATCGACCAGCAACGGGTTGATAATCTTGCCGCAGTCGTCGACGGCGACGTAGCGTTTGATCGCCACCTGGCCCGTGTCCCGATCGATCTCGGTGACCGCGATGTGGGCGCCGAACGGGAAAGCGAAGTTGGGCGGCTCCCAGAAATAGGTGGCCATCATCCCGGGCTGCTCCCCGGCGGGCAGCTTCATCGCACGGTAAGACGCGCCGGCGATGGCCGCCAGCGGCACGGTCTTGCCGCTCTTGTTGCAGACGCACAGGCCGCCGGAAAAGCTGACATCGTCGGAATCGAGCAGCATGGCGCCGAACTTGACGATTTTCTTCTTGAGCTCCTGGATCGCGAAGTAAAGCGCCGGGCCGCCGACCGCGGTGCCGCGGCTGCCGAAAGTGCCGATCCCGTATTGGACCACGGCGGTGTCGCCGTGGATGACCGTGACGTCATCCATCGTCACGCCCAGCTCGTCGGCGGCGATCTGGGCGAAAGTGGTCTCTTCGCCCTGCCCGTGCGGCGACGCCCCGGTCATGACCGTGACCTTGCCGGTGGGCTCCACTTTGACGGTCGCGCTCTCCCATCCGCCGGCGGGCGTGGCCGGAGAGGGGCCGAAGGCGCAGATCTCGCCGTAGGTGGAGAGGCCGACGCCCATCAGCCGTCCAGCGGCTTTGGCCCTGGCCTGCTCCTGCCGCAGGTGGTGGTAGTCGACGATATCCAGCGCTTTCTTGAGCGGCTTGGCGTAGTCGCCCGAGTCGTAGCTCAAGCCGGTGGCGGTGGCGTAGGGGAACTCGTCGGCTCCGATGAAGTTCTTGAGCCGGATCTCGGCCGGGTCCGCCTTCAGCTCCACCGCCAGCAGGTCCATCATGCGCTCGACGCCGTGCGTGGCTTCGGGCCGGCCGGCCCCGCGATAGGCGTCGGTCGGCACGCAGTTGGTGAACGCTCCGATGATGTCGGCGCTCACATTGCGAAACCTGTAGAGGCCGGGCATCATCAGGACCGACAGCGTCGGGATGGCGGGCGTCAGAAGCTGATGGTAAGCGCCCAGGTCCTGGATCAGCTTCAGCTTCAAGCCCAGCACCGTGCCGTCTTTCCGGGCGGCGATCTCGTAGTAATCCACATGGCCGCGGCCGTGGATCGTGCACAGGTAGTTCTCGCGGCGCGACTCGATCCACTTGACAGGTTTGCCGATCTTCATGGCCACGAAGCCCATCAGGGCCTCTTCGGCGTAGACGTTGAGCTTGCTGCCGAATCCGCCGCCCACTTCCGGCGTCACCACGCGCAGCAGGTTCTCGGGTACCCCCAGCATCATGGCGACCAGCGTGCGCATCAGGTGCGGGATCTGAGTCGAGGACCAGATGGTGAGCTGGCCGGCGCGATGCTCGGCCACCACGCCGCGCGTCTCCATGGCGGTCGGGATCAGGCGCTGGCTGGTGATGCGCTGCTTGACCACGACCTCGGCTTCGGCAAAGGCCTTGTCAGGCTCGCCGCCCTCCTGGTGATAGGTGAAGGCGATGTTGTCCGGCCATTCGGGATGCACCGCGGGCGCTCCCGGCGCCAGGGCCTTTTCCGGATCGGCCACGGCCGGCAAAACGTCGTAGTCGACTTCGATCAGGTCCAGCGCGTCGGTCGCGATGTAGCGGTCCCGCGCCACCACGACCGCCACCGGGTGTCCCACGAAATAGACCCGGTCCTTGGCCAGAATGGAGTGATGGGGCACTCGCAGGCCGGGAAGCGAGGCTCCGCAGGGCACCGGACCGACTCCGGCGACATCGGCGCCGGTGAACACCGCGACGACTCCGGGATGGCCGGCGGCGGCATGCGTGTTGATCGACCGGATACGCGCCGCCGCGTGCGGGCTGCGCAGGATGCAGGCATGGTGCATGCCCGGCATCTGGATATCGTCGACGTAGGTGGCCGTGCCGGTGATCAGGCGCGGGTCCTCTTTCCGCTTGATGCGCTTGCCAACCAGGGTGTCGGGTTTGGTGATGGTGGTTGCCATGGGTTACGCTCCTGAGCTTACTTGCCCGCCTGGGCGGCGGCCTTCACGGCGTTGACAATGTGCTGGTAGCCGGTGCAGCGGCACAGATTGCCTTCCAGGCCGTGCCGGATCTCGGCCTCGGTGGGACTGGGATTCCGCTCCAGCAGTTGGCGGGAGGTCATGATCATGCCCGGCGTGCAGAACCCGCATTGCAGCCCGTGCTGCTCCCAGAAGGCCTGTTGCACCGGGTGCAGCGCGCCGTCGGCGGCCAGGCCCTCGATGGTGACGACCTGGCGTCCGTCGGCCTGCACGGCGAACATGGTGCAGGATTTCACGGCCCTCCCGTCCACGGCCACGGTGCAGGCGCCGCAAATGGAGGTCTCGCAGCCCACATGCGGCCCGGTCAGGCCGAGGACTTCGCGCAGGTAGTGGATGAGCAGGAGCCTGGGCTCCACTTCATGGGAATAGGCCTTCCCGTTGATGGTGACAGTGATGGTCTGTTTCATGACACGGATTCCGGTCTGTTATGTTGCTAAAAATCCCGGCAAAATGCAAGTGGCCGTCCAGCGCCAGGCGCGCGCCACAACCCCGTTTCAAAGCAGCGACCGTGCGAAGCCGCACCGCTTGCTCACGCGCGCGGCTCTGAGCAAGCGACGAATGGTACCGAGCCGCGACCGTGAGGGAGCGGTTCTTGAAGTTCAGAACAGCAGTTTCAGCCCGAACTGGATCGCGCGCGCCTCCACGCTGACGCCCCGGATCTTGCTGACGCCGGCCACCGAGATATTCGATGCCGGGTTGCCGAAGCTGGGGTGGTTCGGCAGATTGAAGAACTCGGCGCGGAATTGCAGGTTCGTGCGCTCGGTGATCTTGGTGTCCTTCAGGAGGCTGACGTCGATGATGCTCTGGCCGGGTCCGAACAGCAGGTTGCGGGCGCCGCTGCCGAAGGTAAACGGCGCCGGGATGGCAAAGGCGGCCGGATTGAACCAGCCTTCGATATCGCGCTTGGCGGGGTAGAGATCGCTGCTCACCAGGTTGGCGCGGTTGGCGTACCAGCCGGCCTGATTGGGCGAGAATCCCACCGAGAAGGGCGTGCCCGAGCGGATCTGCAGAATGCCGGCCACTCCCCATCCGCCGACGATCCGGCCCGCCGCGCCACCGGCGCTCAGGAACTTCTTGCCCGGTCCGAAGGGCAGGTCGTAAGTGGAGGAGAAGTAGAACACGTGGTGGCGAATCTGGTCGCCATCGGCCCGGTCCAGCGCGGCATTATAGGGATTCTGCGGGCTGCCCACGATGGGGACGTTGTCGAGGGTCTTGTTCCAGGTGTAGTTGGCCTGCACATACAACCCGCCGTGGTAGCGGCGAATGACTTCCACCTGCATCTGGTGCGTGATCGAGCCGCCATTGGTGTCCAGCGTCGAAATGCTGGCCCAGGGTTGGTAGGGACGCCGCGACTGGATAGTGCCGGGCGCCTGTGTGAGCGGCAGATTGCGCTCGTAGGTGTACCACGGTACTCGCGTCGCCTTGTTGCCGATGTACGAAAGGCGCAAGCCGAGATTGGCGGCCAGCTCCCGCTCGACCGTCAAGTTCCACTGCTGGGCGTAGGTGTTCCGGACTTGCCGGTTGACCGCCGTGATGTTGGGGTTGGGCGACAGGTTGCCCGCGCCGGGGAAGGGACTGGCCAGCGTCAGGCTGGGCGTGTTGCCCGCCGCCGCTTCGAAGCTCTCCGAGAGCAGAAACGGCGTGTTGGTCAGGGAGATCTGCCGGATGCCGATGTAGACCGGAATGATGTTGTAGTAGATCCCGTAGCCGCCGCGCACCACGGTCCGGTTGTTGGAGGAGGGCCGGTAGGCGAATCCGAAGCGCGGGGCGAAGTTGTTCCAGTCCGACAGCAGCACGTCGCTGCCCCAGCCGTTCTTCTCCGACGACACGTACGGGTAGGCGGCCAGCAGCCGGTTGATCGCCAGGCGCGGCAGTTGCCCGCCGGCGGTGCGGATCACGTAGTTGCCGTTTCCGAAATCGAAATTCGCGAAGGAGCCGTCGCGCTCCTGGGTCGCGGTCTGCAGGGTGTAGCGCACGCCCAGGTTCAAGGTCAGCTTCGGCGACACCTTCCAGTCGTCCTGGAAATAGAGGCCGTAGCGTGTGTTGTAGAGCAGGTTGACCAGCCCCGGCGTGGCGCGCGTCGCCGAAACCGGGTATCCCATCAGAAAGTCGGCGTAGGCGTTGTTGCTGTAGCGGCCGTTGAAACTGAACGAGCCGAACGCCGCGCCGCCGGCGCTGGGGTTGGTGGAGATGCGGCCGAAGCCGGCATCCAGACCCGCCTTGAAGGTGTGACTCCCGCGGATGAAGCTGAAGTTGTCGGTCAGCTCCTGGGTGATCTGCGGCGCGCGGTCGCTGCCGCCGGAATCGCCGATGCCACTGAAACCAGTGATGGACATGTTGGGCAGCCCGCCGATGGGCAGCGGCTGGTACAACTGCGGAAACAGGCTGGCCGGGTTGAAGCTGGTGTTCTGCCCGATGCGAATGCTGGCGTGATTGAAGTAGGCGTAGCGGAACTCGTTCAGAGTGGTCGGAGTGAGGGTGCGATTGTAGCCCAGGCTGGCGCTCTTGGTGATGTAGCCGCCGTCGGAGAAGTTGCCGAAGCTGTTGGGCCCGCCATTGTAGACGAAGTACGGGGAGCCTTTGGAGTAGTTCAGCACCACGCTGAGCGCGTGCCGGCTGTTGAGCTGGTGGTCGAGCCGCGCGCCGTAGCGGGTCACGTCGATGATGTTGCCCACGCTGGTGACGTAATTCTGTCCGGTGCCGGCCGGTCCCGAGCCGGACGTGTTGGGCAGCGGTACGTACTCCAGCAGCTTGAGCGAACGCGAGTCGAGCCGGCTGGTGGGGATGCGGTTGTTGGCGAAATTGTCCCCGGAGAGGGGATCGCGAACCGGCGCCAGTCCGGAGAAGTCGCCGCCGCGCATGGCCGCTGTGCCGTAGGAGAGGAAGGGCGTCGACGCGGTCCTCTGGCGCAGGCCTTCGTAGCTCCCAAAGAAGAACGTCCGGTTGCGGATGACAGGTCCGCCCACCGTGGCGCCGAATTCGTTGCGGTTAAACGCCGGCTTGGGCTGGCTGGTGGCGAAGAACTGCTTGGCCGCCAGCACGCGGTTGCGGTTGAACTCGTACAGGCTGCCGTGCAGCTCGTTGGAGCCGGACTTGGAGATCATCGAGATGGCGGCCGATCCTTCATATTCGGCCTTGGCGTTGTTGGTCTCGATCTTGAATTCCTGAATGGTGTCCACCGAGGGAGTGGTGCTCAACGCCGTACGGTAGGAGTAAGCCGCGCCGCCGTTGCCCAGGTCGTTGAAAGCCACTCCGTCCATGGTGTAGAAGTTGCCGCCCCAGTGCAGACTGCCGGCCAGCTTGGGGTTGGAGGGGCTGTCGGAGGTGTTCCCGGCCGTGATGAGGATCAGGCGGTCCAGCGTGCGGCCGTTCAAGGGCAGGGTCACCACCGAGTGCGCGTCCACCACACTGGCCACCGAGGAGGTCTCCGAGCTCACCACCGGCGCCACGGCCTCTACGCTGATGCTCTGTTCGATGGCCCCAGGCTCCAGCCGGATGTCGGTCCTCACGGTAGCGTTCAGCAACAGGCGAATGCCGCTGACGGCAACGGTGCGGAATCCGGCAACTTCGGCCTGAATCTTGTAGCTGGCCGCGGCCAGATTGGGAATCACGTAGTCGCCCGAAGCGTTGGTGACGGCTTCCACGGAGATGCCGGTGGCGTCGTTGGTGGCCTTCACCTTGGCGGCGGCGATGGCGGCGCCGGAAGAATCGGTTACGGTCCCGACCAGCGTGCCGGTGGTGCTCTGCGCGCAGAGCAGGCAGGCGAAAAACACGCCCAGAATCGCGAGCTTCATACCAACCCCCTTTTGAAACGGCTGCTTCTGGAACGATAGACGACCGGGGCGGCGATGTCAACCGAGGCCTACCGCCGCAGGCACCAATTCACCGCGTTCCGCAGCAGGCGTTGGAACATCGGGTGTTCCAGGGCGTCGCGCGTGTGGCCGCTGGCCAGGTGGCAGAGGCGCCCGCGGCCCGGTTCCCAGACCCAGCCGGCGGCGGCGGTCTTGCCGTCGTCGGAGCGATTGCGCAGCAGCAGGTGCACTTTTTCCGGATCGGAGGGCGGAGTGTGCTGCTCGTCGGCGGCCGAGTAGTCGCTGACGCCGCGCGTAATGGGGTGATCGCGGTCCACTACTTCCACGCGGAATCGCTCCAGCGGGCCATGGCCGATGTAGCGGCCGCCCACCAGTTGCAGATAAGGTCCGTCCGCCGGATAAAGCCCCATCGAGTTGTGAACGTTGAGGAAGGCCCCGCCCTTCTCCACGAAGTCCACCACCGCCTTCTCCTGCTCCGGGGTCATCCAGATGCGGTACGGCTTCGAAGGGCCCTCCGGCCAAAGCATCCCGTCGCGCAGGATGACGAGCAGTTGTACATGAGACAACGCTTCGGCGGTCAGCGCGCGGACGTCGACGGTGAAGTGCGCGGTGACGCCGGTCGCGGCCAAGGCCGGCCGCAGGCCCGCGATTAGATGCTCGGGCTCGTGGTAGCGGTCGCCGACCAGCACCAGCGCGTGCGGCCCCGGCCCGCCGGCTGTTACCGGGGCGGTCAGCTCCCCATATACATGGCGAATATCCTCCGGCGCCGGCGTGTCGTAGGGCATCCAAGCGTAGTAGGACGCCGGGAGCAGGATCTCCCGCGCGATGGCCTCCAATGGGCGGCCCATCGTGATGCCGTAGGCGACCTGCCGGCGCAGCTCCGTCAGGAAACGGCGCTGGCGCTCCAGGATCGGCGGACCGCCCCACGATCCGAAGCCCGGCACGACGGTGGCGGCGTGCAGCTTTTCCAGACTCGCGAGCTTGCCGATCCAGGCCTCGGTGTCCTGACCCTCCAGTCGCGCGCGGGGGCCGTTGACGGCCACGGACCCGGCGAACAGCACCTTCTCCTTCGGCAAGAAGATGGCCCCGCCTTCCACGATCTCCAACCCGGCGGCGGACTCCTGGCGCGCGACCCCCAGGCGGGCCAGTTCTTCCAGCACGCTCGCGTCGTCCTTGCCCGGCTTTGCCGTGAGCACGACCGACCGCGCCGGTTTGCCGGTGGCTTTCCGCGCCTCCTCCAGAAACTCCGGCACGGCGACGCCGCGCGGCAGGTCGATGAGTACCGTATGGTCTTTGCGAGCGATCCAGCCGGAGTTGGCCGAGCGATACCGGTCGGCGTAGCCGGCGGCCCAGACGCCCGGGGCCACCTGCTCGACATGCGAGAGACGTGTGCGGAAGTGCTTCTGGAAGAACGCGACCATTTCACGCTGGAGCTTGGGCATCGGCTCCTCGCCGTATTCGGTCGCGTGACGGACGACGCATTCGATACCCAGCTTGTCCATGCGCTCTTTGAGGAAGCGTCCGAAGCGCGGGTGGTGGATGCCCGTGCCCGGCTTGGCGTCGGCGGGGAGCGGCTGGTCGGGCTCGGAGTAGAACAGCAATACCGGCGGATCGTCGGCTGTGAGGTGGGAAACCGGCGAAGCATCCCGGAACAAACCATAGGCCCTCTCGGTTTTGAGCTCGTCGCCTTTGAGCCCGTAGAAGGGTTCAAGCGCGGGGTGGCGTGCGGCGGCCTCGCCAATCAGGGACGCAATGGCGCGCGGATCATAGGTGGTCTGAGCGCCCAGGACAGCCATGGAGGACAGGCGCGTCGACTGGCGCAGGACCGGATCCCGGCTGTTGGCGTCGATCAAGTCCTCGTGAAAGCCGATCCACAACGAGATGCCCGCGCCGGCCGAGCCGCCCGTGGCGGCGAACTTCTCCCGATCCAGGTTCCATTCACCGGCGCGCGACCGCAAGTATTGGATCGCGCGCGCGCCGTCCAGCATGGGGGCCGGATAGGGGGCCTGCGTCGAATACCGGTAGTTGATGGCCGCCACCGAAATCCCGCCTTTGAGGCACAGCTCCAGCAGCAGGGAATTCAGACTGCGCTTGTCGCCGCCGATGAATCCGCCGCCGTGAATGTACACCACCAGCGGCGTGGGGCGATCGGCCTTGGCTTTCCACAGGTCCAGCACATTGCGTTCGTGCGGGCCGTAGGCGGCGTTGGTGACATCGGGCGGGGGGAGTGCGGCTTGCAGGGCGGCGGTAAGGAGAAGAAGAACACGAAGGGGTCGGAGCATGGCGAGTGGTTAATTGCCGTTTCCGGAACAAGCACTGGCGCCGCCGTCCCCTGGCAGGAATCCCCGCTCCACCAGGTACCGCACAATCTTGTGGGCGTTCTCCTCGGGGGAGCAATCGGTGGTGGTGAGGGTCAGCTCCGGGGCGACCGGCGCCTCGTAGGGATCGTCGACCCCGGTGAACCCTTTCAACTCGCCCGTGCGCGCCCGGGCGTAGAATCCCTTCACGTCGCGCTGCTCGCAGACGCCGATCGGGGTGTCGACAAAAACCTGGATGAAGCGATCCAGCCCCACCATGCTCCGTACCTGGTCGCGGGTCGAGCGATAGGGGCTGACCGCGGCGCAGATCACGGCGCCGTTGTGGCGCGCGATCTCGGAGGCCACGAATCCGATGCGCAGGATGTTGGTGTCGCGGTCCTCCTTGGAGAAGCCCAGCCCTTTGGACAGATGCGTGCGCACGACATCGCCATCCAGGATAGTGGCCTGCCGCCCCCGCTCCATCAGCAAAACTGCCAGGATGTCGGCGATGGTCGATTTGCCCGCCGAGGGCAGCCCCGTGAACCAGACGCAGAAACCCTGCTGCTGCATCGGCGGAAAGGCCGAGGCCAGGATTTCGGCCACCTCCGGCCGCGTGAACCAGTCCGGCAACGGCCGCCCCACGGCCAGGTATTCGTCGCGCACCTGCGTGCCGGAAATCGTCAGGGTCCGCTTGCCGTCGGAAATCAGGCGCTCTTCTTCGTAGCGGTCCTCGTCGGGCAAGTAGACCAGCTCGCGGTAGGGCACCATCTTCACGCCCAGCTCTTCGCTGTGCCCGGCCAGCACTTCCTGCGCGTCATAGGGGCCGTAGAACGGCTTTCCCTTCGAGTCCCGGCCCGGACCCGCGTGATCGCGCCCCACGATGAAGTGATTGGCGCCGTGATTGCGCCGGATGATGGCGTGCCAGACCGCCTCGCGCGGGCCTGCCATGCGCATCGCCAACGGCAGCAGGCTCAGCACAGTCCGCGCCGTGTCGTAGTATTTGTCCACCAGCAGCTTGTAGGTGCGCACCCGCGTATAGTGATCCACGTCTCCGGGCTTGGTCATGCCGACCGAAGGATGAATCAGCAGGCTGCCGCCCACCTGCTCGGCGGCCCGCTTGGTCAGCTCCTCGTGCACCCGATGGATCGGATTGCGCGTCTGGAACGCCACTACGTTCGCGTGCCCCAGTTGCTCCAGCAGGCTGCGCACCTCGGCCGGCGTGCGCCGCATCACGGGAAAGTCGTGATGCTTGGGCAGGTTTAGAACCTTCAGCGTCCCGCTGACATAGAATCGTCCCCACCCGGCCATCTCCGCCACCAGCGGATGCCGGCTATCGGTGGTTCCGAAAACCAGCAGCGCCTCCCGGGCCGGATCGGCCTCGAAGACCTCTTCCACCCGCAGAATGGCGATCTGCTCGTTCTTCGAGCTGCGCAGCAGGACCTCTTTTCCGGCGGGCGCGGCCGCGGCGCTGGCCACCGGCAAGGTCACCGGAATCGGGAACAGCGTGCCATCCGCCAATCGCATCTCCCCGACGCAATGTTCGTAGTCGGCCTTGCCCATGAACCGGTCGAGCGGCGACAGAGCGCCCGTCGCCAGCAGTTCCAGATCGCACAACGATCGCGAGGAGAGCTGAATCGACCGCAGCTCCGACGCTCTCCGCAGCAGTTCTTCCCGCTCCTGGCCCTGGGTGAGCAAATCAACCAGGGTTCCTCCGTATGGTGAAATCAACAAACCGTTTCCTCCGGACTTTCGCGCTTCTTCCTGAATCATCATCATAAGTTTTTGTTTGGGCCCTCTACGCCATTTTGATCCCGGTGGCCAGCAGCGCTACTGCCAGTCCCGCGCGCAGCGCCTTGGCCGGCACCCGGGGGGCCAGGTGGCTCCCCAGCATCACGCCGGGAACCGATCCGGTCAGCAGTTGCGCCACCAGCCGCCAGTCAACCGGGCCGGCCGCCGAGTGCGCCAGGCCGGTGACGCTCACCAGGATGGCGGCGTGAAACACGTCGGTTCCCACCACTTTGGCCGGCGAGAGCGGAAATACCAGCATCAGGAAAGGCACCATCAGCGACCCGCTGCCCACCGAGGTCAGGCCCACGCAGAAGCCCACGATCGCTCCCCAGGCCACGGCGCCGGACCCCTGCAGCCGCTCCAGATGCGGCGCCCGGTCCGCCAGCCAGTCCCCAGCGAAAACCCGCGCCAAAAGGATCAGCGCCACCGCCACCAGCATCACGCCGATGGCCCGCTGCAACGAACGGTTGGCATCGATGCCCAGCCGGGGCAGAAAGATCACGCAGGCCGAGCCCAGCAGTCCTCCCGGGACGCTGCCCATCGCCAGCTTCCCTGCTGTGGCGAAATCCACGGTCCCCTGCCGCCAGTGCATGAGCGTGCCGACGACCTTGGTGATGGCGCTATAGACCAGGTCCGTTCGCACCGCCAGAACCGGCTGCACGCCCAGCCCCAGGATCAGGAACGGCGCCATCAGCGCGGCCCCGCCCATGCTGGTCAGGCCGATCATCATTCCCACCACGAAGCTCATCGCCAGGATGCCGTAGTCCATAAAGCACTCCGACCCTTAGAACGAGACCCGGAAACGACCCTTGAGCAGCAGCGCCCCGACCATCGAGATCGCCACCAGCCAGATCATCCAATGCAGCTCCAAGCCAAACCAGGGCACCGCGGCCGGGGGGTAGTGGACTTCAATCCAGTCGACCGCCGGGTTCGACAAGGGCATCTCTCCCGGATGCCAAAACAGGCCGGCCAGTGAGCCCACGCGCCGTTCCGCCAGGTAGCGTAGTCCTTCCCCCGCCTCAATCTTCTTGTCTACCGGTCCGCCCGGCAGCTCGATCCGCAGGCGTCCCGATCCGGCACGCAGCGGCCGGATTCGCCAACTCACCTGTCTCTCGCTGATGGCGCGCACGGCCGGCGTTTCCACCGCGATCTCCGGCGGCGTCTGGAGCGCGGGCGGCGCCGCGGCCGGATCCAGCGGCTCCTTGAGCTGCATCGTCACGATCGACGCGCGTCCCGGCGTCAGCGGCGCGCGGCCATAGAACGCCTCCATCTGGACCAGCAGCGCCACCATGGGCAGCGCCAGAATAACCGCCGGCCGCAGCATCAGCGACAGGTAGCGCAGGTTCGCCGACAGCAAATCCAGGTGCGCCCGCCACACCAGCGCCGGCTCGTCGGAGAACAGCCGCAGCTCCATCAGGTGGGCCTTCAGCCGGTTCTTGGCCCGGCGAATCGCTTCCTGGTCCGAAGTGTGACGGAACACGATCAGCATTCCGACCCCGACCAGCACGCTGATCGGGATCAGGCTCAGCGCCGCGATCGCGTCCATCGCCTTGGGTAGCGTGTCCATGCCTACTCGAGATAGCCCAGACCCTTCAGCTTCTTGACGATTTCTTCGTCGGATTCCGACTCTTCAATCTTGGACAACTCCTTCTCCAACACGTGCTCCACGAATTCCTGCGTCGACGAGTAGCCGGCCGCCTCGGCGCAGCGCTTCACGCGCGCCAGCAGATCTTTCTTCAACTTGATATTCGAGCTAAACACCGTCAGTTCTCCTCGGCTAGAAAATGTTCTTCCCCACCATGCCGGGACCCCGCTCCACGCCGAACTCAGCCAGCAGGCTCACCGTCATGTCGGCGAGATGCGGCTCCGCGGCACGGCTCTTACGGTTGCTGAGCAACACACCCGGCACGAACCGGGCCGCGATGCAGTGATCGCCCATCCAGGCCTCGTTGTTCGGGATTACCGTCTCCTTGGGCACCGCTCCCAGCGCGGTCTGCCACGACGAGCGGTAGCCGGGCCTGTATCCTACGATCAGGTCCGGCGCGTTGCCCAGGTTCTCGCCGCGGTACTGGGTTCGCGGAGCGTACACGGTATCCACCACCTGTTCCCCGGTCTTCGGATCGCGGAAACCGGTGAGCCTTTCGGCGATACTTTTCAGAACCGCTTCGCTCTCGACTCCGCCTTCCACCAAGCCCTCCCGCTCGCGGCCCGCCAGGTTCAGGTACAGCCCGTTCAGCCCCACCGAATAGGCCTGGGTCTTCGACCAGTCCACGTGCTGGAACAACTCCTCGTCGCCGGCCTTGCTCGGATCCGTCAGCGCCAGAAATCCTTCCCGCATGAGCCACGAGTTCAGGTGCACGGCGCGGTCGAACGTGGAAAAGCCGTGGTCCGACATCACGATGAGCGTGGCATCGGGCGCATTCTCGGCCACCCAGCCCACCTCTTTGTCCACCCGCTCGTAGGTGGCCAGCAATTCCTTTTCGAACTTGCCCCACATCATGTGCGAGTTCTGATCGACGCCGAAGAAGTGGAAGAACAGCAGCCCGCTCTTCAGATTCCGGACGCCGTGCCGCAGCAGCGCCAGATGCTCTTCGGCCACCAGCCGGCTCTGCGCCAGGTACTCCTCGCGGGTAAACACGTTTTGCCGCAGCGCGGCCGTGTCCTCCGCCATGCCCTGCGTATAGAAGAGCCCCGCCGACCGCGCCAGCGTGCGGCTATAGGAGGCCGGCTCGGAGATCGGCAGCTCCGGCAGCTCGGGGTCGATGTTGACTGGCGAGACGTACACCTGGAAGCCCGCCCGCAGCTTCTTGGCGTAGATGCGGAACATCCCGCCCGCGTCCTTGAGCACGGGGATCAACGGAAACTGCGCTTTGATCCAGCCCGACCACTCGCCCTCGCGCAGGATGAGCTGCTCGCCGCCGGTCTCGAAGCGCGCCGCCGGCGCCGCCGGATCCACATGCACCGTGATCTCGACGGCCGTGCGCGCCTGGTCCTTGCGCAGCGTATTCGACGGTCCTTCCACCCGCAGCGCCACCCGGTGCCCCTCCACCTTCACCGGCACGATCAGCCCGCCTGGCACTTGCCGGCGCTTCTCCTGGGGATCGTCCGTGAAGAAGCTGAAAGTTCCGAAGGTGCCCCGCATATCCGGCGTCCCCATCCCCGACAGCGACTCGCCCTGGCATTCGACCGGCGGAAAATTGGTGGGCATCCGGATGATGTTCACCGGCACGCCGCGCTCGGACAGCATCTGCCAGAACGCCTTTCCCTTCCGGAACGACTGCACCTGGCCCTTCGACAGCGGCAGCACCCAAGGACCGATCTCCAGCGTGCGGCCCGGCGCCGACGTCTCGGCCATCGAGGAGAACGGCGTCATCTTCCGCGCGTCCCGGTGGATGAAGTCGTAGATCCCGTGTCCGCCCGGATCCATCCCCGTGATGAACGTGGACCAGGCCACCGGGCTCTGCGGCGGGATGGTCGTGGCCAGGCGCTTGAACTCGCCCTGCCGCCGCAGCCGGTCGAGGTTCGGCAGCCGGTCCCAATGCCGCTCCAGGAACTGCGGGTCCATGCCGTCGATCCCCAGCACGATCACCTTCTTGGTGGTGGTGGAGGAGCGGGCGCGGCCGCAGCCGGCCAGGACCAACCCCAGCGCGGCGGCCAGCAGCGCGATTGCGATCCGTCCAGGCAAGGCTCTACGCAAAGTGGATCACCGACTTTCCTTCCATCCAGGCCGGAGGCTCCATGCCGAACAGCTTCAGCGCGGTCGGCGCCAGGTCCTCGATCCCCGGGTCCTCCGCGTTTACCTGGCGGTTGCAGAACAGGACGCCGGGCACCAGCAGCGGATCCACGCAGTGATCCCCGCTCCAGGCCTTGGCATTGTCCTCGCACACCGCGGGCGTCACTTTGCCCACGGCCGCGTCCCAGGACGTGCGGTAGCCTTGGTTGTAGCCCACGATCAGGTCGGGCGCCTCCGCCAGGTACGGCCCCTTGTACAGCTTGTTGGTGGCGTACACCTTGCGGATCGCTACTTCTCCGGTCTCTTCGTCGCGCAGCCCGGATAGCTTGGCCATCAGCTCGCGCGTCAGCGCCTCGGCCTCTTCGCCCGGGGCGACCACGCCTTCCGCCTCGCGCCCCTTGATATTCAAGTACAGGCCGCCCAGCCCCAGCGTGTAGGCCTTGGTGCGGCTCCAGTCGACGCCCTTGAAATACAGGCCGCTCGTGGAATCGCCGTTACGCAGCGCCAGATAGCCGTTCCGGAGCAGCCACGAATTCAGATTCACGCCCCGGCGGAACGAGCAGAAGCCGTGATCGGACAGCACGAACAGCACTGTTTCGCTATCCACGTACTTGAGCGCCGTTCCCACCAGCCGGTCCATGCGCTGGTACAGCTCCTCGATGGTCTTGTGGTACTTGTGGCTGTTTGGGCCGCGCTCTTCCAGGTCGCGATAGAACATGTGCTGCACCCGGTCGCTGGTGTCGAACACGCAAGCCACCACGCCGCGCCGCGTCTTGTCCAGCGCGTTCAGGAACATCCCTTCGCGCTCGGCCAGCGTCAGGTAGGCCTGATCGAGGAAGCCCGCTTCGTCGATGACGCCCTCGTTGAGCGCCCAGGTGTCTTCGGCCATCCCCAGAGTGGAATAGGCGCCCAGCAGCTTCGCCAGGTACGACGCGTAGAACGACGGATGGCTGATCGGCAACGCCGGCTTCTCCGGATCGATCTGGATCGGCGTGACGTAGAGCGAAACCTCCGGCTCGGTCTCCGTCATCATGAACCGCGCAATGCCGCTGACGGAGGCGCCCAGTCCGGCGCGGAAGTTGAGCTTGATCCAGGGAGAGTATTCGCCCCGCTTCAGCGGGTATCGCTCGCCCTGTACTTCCAGCGTGGCGCTCTGCCGCGCGCCGTTGAAGCTGAGCGAGAAGGGAATCTGCATGGCGCCCGCGCCGTCCCAAAGGGCATTCTCAGGCCCTTCGATCGATCCTTCCACCCGGTTGCCGTCGCGCTTCAGCGGATATCGGCTGCCGCCTTCGTAGGTGACTTCCCGAAGGGCGGTGGAGAACATCGAGAAACTGCCTTGAGTTCCCCGTAGGTCCGGCGTGCACATGGCCGAAAGCAGGCGGCCGTTGAACTTCTCCGGCGGAAAGGTGATCGGCACCCGTAGGATCGTGCAGCCGATGTTCTGCTGCCCCAGCAGCTTCCAGAACGGCTGGCTCTTGCGCCGCATCTCCACCGTGGGACCCGACAGCGGAAGGCGCAGCTTGCCGAGATTGAGGATGCGCCGCGGCTTATGCACCCGCGCCGACGACAACTCCGGCACGTAGGACTTCATGTTCCGGTTCAGGAAGTCGAAAATGTTGTGCTTGGCCGGATTGACGCCGGTGGCGAACGTGGACCAGGCCACCGGCGACAGCGAAGGGAAAGTGGTGCGCAGTTTCCGGTAGGAGCCGGTCTCCCGCAGCTTGCTCAGGTTGGGCAGCTTGCCCTCGGCCATGTAGCGCTCGGCCAGGCCGGGATCCAGGCCGTCCAGCCCCAGGAAGATCAGCTTCTGGATGCGCGCATTCTTGAATCCCTGCCGGCGCAGGATCAGCCGCCACAGCATCCGGAACGGCCAGGCCACAATCGACAGCACGCTCAGCAGGAAGCCCGCCAGCAGGCTCAGAAACGATCCCAGAAACGCGAACCCGGCGCCCGGACCGATGTAGGCGAGCGTGAGCCCGCCCTCCGGATCCGGCCCGCCAGCCTGCATGAGCAAGACCACGAACACGGCCAGGCCGAACAGAAATTCCCGCTTCTTCATCTCAGTTTTCCCTCGATGAACGGCACCTCGTACACCTTCTCGTGCTGGATAGGGCCGTGGCCAAAGTATCCGTCCTCGCCGAACAGCTCTCCGTGGTCGGCCGTCAGCGTGATATAGGTGTTCTTCGGAACCAGGTCGAACAGCTCCTCCACCACTTTGTCCAGGTACTTCACCGCCGTGATCTGGCGTTCCCGCAGCGCCTGGAGCTTCTGGTTGTCGAAGAACTTCTCTTTTTCCTTGTCCTTCTTGGCCAGCAGCTTGCCGCCCACCACCTGGTCGTCCAGGTGCTTGAAGACCCCGTGCACGCCGCTGATCCGCGGCCACTGCTCCTGCGGCTCGTCCGGCAGGGCATACGGGTAGTGCGTCTCCCCGACGTTCAACAGGTAGAAGCTGGGCTGATCGCTGGAGAATTTCATCTCCTTGACCATGGCGCGCATGTCGTTATGGTGGTCCATCAGCTTGTAGCTGTCAAACCCGTTGTTGAGGATGGTCTTGGGGTTCAGCACCGGAAGCGAAACCATGGCGTGCGTCCGGTAGCCCATGGTCTCCTTCAGGAACGCCGGCAGGTACAGCTTCGGCACCAGCGACCGGAACTGGATATCGTTCGACCCCAGGCGCTCATTGAATTTGACGAAGTCCTTCTTGTAATACTCCGACGCGTAGACATGGCTCGGGCTGGTGTGCGGCATCAGGCCGATCAGAAGGTTATAGTGCGACGGGGAGGTCCAGGACGCGTACGACCACCGCCGCTCCACCTTCCCCAGCTTCTTCATCACCTTGGGCCGGGCTTTGATCAGCGAGTCATACCGGCAACTGTCAAAGGTCACCACGATGTAGTTGTTGCGAGGCCGCTTCTTGCTAATGATCACTTGGGACATTCTCCTCCAGGATACACGAACCTCGCCCAGTTCCATCCAGTCGGGCGGGCCCGATGCTACTAGTACTTGCCATACGGCAACTTGTTGGCAGGCAAAGTCTCCGGAATCAGTACGGTTGGCCCCGAATTCCCAAAGGCGGGGAAGCCAAGGGACCGGAGATCAACAGTCCGGGACGAAAGTGTGGGAGGAAAGGCTAAAAGCGGGTACCGAATCCAACGGCGGCCGCCAGAGCCTGCTCCAGGCGGTCCAAGTCTTCCTCATTATTGTAAAAATGCGGTGACACCCGCAGGTTGCCGCGCCGGGCGGCTACCACGACCCGGCTGCGCTGTAGCTGCTGGGCCAGGGCGGATACGTCGCGACCGGCAAACCGGGCCGTGACGATGGGCGAGTCCGACAGGACGTCCGCCCCGGCCCGGGCCAGTAGCGCCCGCGTCTGCCCGGCCAAATCCAGAACACGCCGCTCGATCGCCTCGGGCCCTATCTGCTGCATCAGGTCGATGGAGGCGCCCATGGCATACAGCGACGGAAAGTTCAGCATCCCGCCCTCGTACTTCTCGGCGTCCGGACTGAACTCGGGCGTGCCATGGTGGAGGTTATCCGGATTCCGCCAGTGCTTGTGGCTGCGCCAGCCGATGACGTTGGGGTCCAGCCGCGGCCGCAGCGACGGGCTGACGTACAGAAAGCCCGCCCCGTTGGGCGCCAGCAGCCACTTGTAGCCGTGCACGGCCAGCATATCCGGCTGGATGGCCTGGACGTCGAACTGGAGCGCGCCCAGGCTCTGCGTTCCGTCCACGTACAGCAAGACCCCGCGCTCGCGCAACAGCGGCGCGATCTGGTCGAGCGGCGCGCGAAAGCCGGTCGAGTAATTGACCGTGCTCAGCGCCACCAGCCGGGTCCGGCTGGTGAGGGCCTCGTGGAACCGCTCCCAGGGCGTCTCCACGAACTCCACGCCGCGATGCCGCAGTCCCGCCGGAAAGTAGTAGTGATTCGGAAATTCGTGCTCCAGCGTCAGGACTTGGTCGCCCGGCTGCCAGTCGATGCCGCTCAGCAGCAGGGACAGCCCCGTCGAGGCGTTCACGATGAATGCGATATCGGAGGGCAGGCAGTGAATGAGCCGCCCGATCGAGGCGCGGATGCGGTCCATGTCGCCGAACCACTCCATGTGGTCGGCGCAGGCCCGCGCATCGCGACGCGCGAAGTGCGCGGAGGCGGCCTCCACCGCGCAACGCGGCAGTTGCCCGTAGGTGGCGGTGTTCAGATATGTCCACTCCGCCAAGGCGGGGAACTGGGCGCGGATGCCCTGCCAGTCAGGCATGGGCCAGCCCGGCCACCGCCGCCGCCGCCTCACCCACCGGCACGTCGCGCGACTGCTTGTCCCGCCGCGTCACCAGCTCCACCATGCCGCCGGCCAACTTCTTCCCCACCGTGATCCGGAACGGGATGCCGATCAGGTCGGCGTCCTTGAACTTCACTCCCGGCCGCTCGTCGCGATCGTCCAGCAGCGCGTCCAGCCCCGCGGCCAGGCACTCGCGATAGATCCGCCCGGCGGCCTCGCGCTGCGCGGCCTCCGCGCTGTTGACCGGCGTCACCACCACCGTGAACGGCGCGATCGGCGCCGGCAGCGTCATGCCATCCTTGTCATGATGCTGCTCGATGGCCGCGGCCAGGATCCGCTCGATGCCGATGCCGTAGGATCCCATGATCACCCGCGCTTCTTTGCCGCCGGCGTCGAGGACGCGCAGCCCCATCGAGTCCGAGTACTTGTAGCCCAGCTTGAAAATGTGCCCGAGCTCGATCGTCTTCCGCACCTCCAGCGGCGCGCCGCACGTGGCGCAGGTGTCGCCGGCGGCCACCTGGCGCAGATCGTGGCACTGGGCTTGGAAATCCTCGCCCGGCGTGACGTGACGCAGGTGATAGTCGTCTTCGTTCGCTCCGCAGATCAGGTTGCGGCGGCCTTGAAGCGCGGCGTCGGCGATCACCGGCATGCCGGTGACGCCCACCGGTCCCAGCGAGCCGGCCGCGGCCCCCAGCCAGGTCTGCATCTCCGCCGGATGCGCCGGACGGATCTCCTGCGCCCCCATGGCCGCCGCGAACTTGGTCTCGCTCAACTGATGATCGCCGCGCAACAGCGCCAGCACCGGCTTCCCGTCGGCCACCATCGCCAGGCTCTTGATCTGCGAGCTCTCGGGCAGGCCGGTAAACTCGGCCACCTCGGCGATGGTCTTGCGTCCCGGCGTTTGAAATTTCTCGGGCGTCAGATCTCCTTCCGGATCGGCGGTGGCGGCGGCCGTGGCGCGCGAGACCGCCTTCTCCAGGTTGGCCGCATAGCCGCACTGCGCGCACACCGCTACGTAGTCTTCACCCGCATCCGAGGCGATCATGAACTCATGCGACTGGCTTCCGCCCATGGCGCCGGAATGCGCCTCCACCGTGACGTAGCTCAACCCGCATCGGTCGAAAATGCGGCAGTACGCCTGGTGGTGCTTGTCATAGGCGATGTCCAGGCCCGCCGCATCCAGGTCGAAGGTGTAGGAATCCTTCATGATGAACTGGCGCACGCGCAGCAGCCCCGACTTGGGACGCGGCTCGTCGCGGAACTTGGTCTGGATCTGATACCAGATCTGCGGCAATTGTTTGTAGCTGCGCAATTCGCCGCGGGCGATGGACGTCATGACCTCTTCGTGGGTCATGCCCAGGCACAGGTCGCGCTGGAAGCGGTCCTTGACGTGGAACAGGTTGGCCCCCATCACGTCCCACCGCCCGGACTCCTGCCACAGCTCGGCCGGATGCAGCGCCGGCAACAGCATCTCCTGCCCGCCGATGGCGTCCATCTCCTCGCGCACGATGGCGATGATCTTGTTCAGCGAGCGCTGCGCCAGAAACAGGTAGCTGTAGATGCCCGCCGCCAGTTGGCGGACATAGCCGGCGCGCAGCAAGAGCTGATGGCTGACCACCTCAGCCTCCGCGGGGTTTTCCCGCAGGGTCGGGATAAACAGTTTGCTCCAGAGCATGGGGATGACAGGGGTAGATTGTAGTGTAACAGTTCAGTATGATAGTCCGCATGCGAAAAGCCGTCTTGATCCGCGTGTTCGCGCTCAGTCTGGGCCTGGCCGGCCTGTGGACCGCGCTCACCCAGCCGCAGGCCCCGGTGGACCTGACCGTCGAGAAGATCGCCGACGATCTCCATGTGATCATGGGCGGCGGCGGCAACGTCGGGGTCTACACCACGCCCGAGGGCGTCATCCTGGTGGACGACAAGTTCGACCAGCACGTGCCCCAGATTCTCGCCAAGGTCAAGAGCGTCACGGACCAGCCCGTGCGCTACGTGCTCAACACGCACCACCACGGCGACCACACCGGCGGCAATCAGAAGCTGCTGGCGGCCAACGCCGAGATCATCCTGCACCGTAATGCGCGGGATCTCATGGTGAAGGGCAACCAGCCCGGCGTCCCGCGCATCACTTTTTCCGACGAGACTGCGGTCCACCTGGGCGGAAAGGAAGTGCGGGCGCGCTATTTCGGCAAGGGCCACACCAGCGGCGACGCCCTGATCCTGTTCCCCGCCCGCAAGGTCCTGCACACCGGCGATATGTTCGTCAGCGGATCGCCCTTCATCGACTATTCGGCCGGCGGCAGCGGCATCGCCTGGACCGACACCCTCCAGGCGGCCCTCAAGCTGGACTTCGACACCGTGATCCCCGGTCACGGCCCGATCATGAAGCGCGCCGATCTCGAGCAGTGGGTCAAGACGTTCGCCACCGTGCGCAGCCGCGTCAACGACCTGCGCCGGCAGGGAAAGAGCAAGGACGAGACCGCCCAGTTGCTGAAGATGGACGACCTGGGCTGGAAGCCCAGCACCTTCTGGAGCCAGCGCAGTCTCCCGGGTCTTTATGACGAATTGGCGAGATAGAACGGGCCTCGCGCTTCTGGGAACTCTGCTGGCGGGTCCGCCAGAATTCAGGAACTGGAGAAGACCGCCACCGAAAAGCAGAAGGTGATCGAACTGCTCCGCGGCTCGCTCGAAGACGTGAAGCGCGGCTTCGCCAAGGCCGGCGCCGGCGAGCTGGACAAGCCCGTCAAGTTTTTCGGGCCGGGACTCGACCGCTCGCGCTATCTACCTGAAAATTCTGGCGCACGTCAACGAGCACATGGGCCAGTCCATCGCCTATCCCCGCGTCAGTGGAGTCGTGCCGCCCTGGTCCAGGTGATCACCACCGCACCTTGTGGCCCTGCTCCTGAATGGCCGTTCCGTAGGACTTCCCCATCACCGTGACCCCGCTCTGCACGCGGCCGTTCACCGACACGCGCGCGCCCTTGGACGGCACGCCCCGGCCCGAGGTAATCACCACGATTCTCCCGGTTCCGTCGTCGATCTGGTAACCGCCCGCCCCCAGCGCGCCGAAGGAGTTGGTCACCACGCCCTCCACGGAAACATGCCGGTTGGACCAGCGGGTCGGATCCGCGTTGATCTGCCCGATCTTCAGCGAATAGCAGCCGGTGAGCGCCAGGCTCGCCGCCAGGGATGCCGCCAGCAACAATCTCGTTCTCATGCCACCTCCCGCTATGACTTCTGTACGCGCGGAGCGGCGCGGCGGTTACACCGAGCCCACCCGCCCGGCGGCGAACAGGCGCGCATCCATCGGGCTCAGGCCTCGAGCCGCG